>DJIP01000078.1 GCA_002433675.1 Halomonas halophila | reverse complement strand
TGAACTCGACGGCTTCGCCATCATCCCCGACGAGGTCCGCCTGAGCGGCACGGTGCGAACCCTCGACAGCGCCACCCAGGATCGCATCGCCGAGGCCATCCAGCGCACCTGCAATGGCGTAGCGGCAACCTACGGCGGCGAGATAGACGTCGATCACCAGCGCATCTTCCCGGCCACCGTCAATCACCCCGCTGCCACCGACCACGTCATCGCCACCGCCAGGGAGCTGCTGGGAGAGGCCGCACTGGAGCGCGACGTCAACCCCAGCCTTGGCGGTGAAGACTTCGCCTTTATGCTCGAAAAGTGCCCGGGAGCCTACTTCTTCCTCGGCAGCGCCGAATCGGACAATACCCCGCCGCTTCATAACGCTCGCTACGACTTCAACGACGCCATCATTCCCGTCGGCAGCCGACTACTGGTTGCCATCGCTCTTGGCGCCTTGAACGACCATCGCTGAGGCGATGCCGACAACGACCACAATCCACAACAAGAGGTCTACCCATGAACCACCAAAAAGGCATGCCTTCCAAGGGCCTGCTGATCTACTTCGTGCTGTGCACCCTGGCCATGGTGTGGCCGGGCGCGCTGATCGCCAATCGCATCGATCCGATGGTGCTCGGCATGCCGTTCTTCATGTTCTGGTACGTGGCCTGGGTCTTCGCGCTGTTTGTGGGCCTGGTGATCGCCTATCGCAAGGACAGCGGCGAGGAGGCAGACCATGAGTGATTCTCTGCTGATCACCGCCATGACGGTGGGGTACCTGGTCATCGTGCTGCTGGTGGGCCTGCGCGCACGGCGTGGCCAGACCTCCTCGCTGGAAGGCTACGTGGCGGGCGGTCGCCATATGGGGCTGTTGGTGCTGTTCTTCATCCTCGGCGCCGAGATCTTCTCCGCCTTTGCCTTCCTCGGCGCTCCGGGCTGGGCCTACAGCAAGGGCGCCCCGGCGTTCTACATCATCGCCTACCTGACGCTGGCGGTGATCGTGTGGTGGCTGATCGCGCCGCATATCTCGCGGCTGGGTCGCCGCCACGGCTTTCTGACCCAGGCCGAGTTTCTCTCGGCCTGCTACCCCACCCCGAAGAATGTGCTGGGCCTGGTCATCGGTGTCGTCAGCGTGCTGGCGATGATCCCCTACCTGACCATCCAGATCGCCGGCGCCGGCATGCTGTTCGAAGCGGCAACCTCCGGCACCATCCCGTTCTGGCTGGGCAGTCTGCTGGCCTGCGGCGTGGTGGCGGCCTACGTCTACGCCAGCGGCCTTCAGGGCATCGGCTGGACCAACCTGATGCAGGGCTTGATGATGGTCGTCATCGCCTGGGCACTGGGGCTGACCACGGCCGAGCAGTTCTTCGGTGGCGTCGGTGAAATGTTCCAGCAGATCAAGGACCAGGCGCCGGAATACCTGACCATGCCCGGCGCCACCGGGATGGGCTGGGGCGCCTTCTCCACCGCAGTCCTCGTCAGCGCGCTGGGTTGCGTGATGTGGCCTCACATCTTCATGAAGTTCTACAGCGCCAAGGACGTCAGGACGCTCAAGCGTGTCTTTGTGCTCTACCCGCTCTACAGCTACCTGCTGGTCCCCCTGTTGATCATCGGCTTCGCCGGCATCGTGCTGCTCGCCGACACGCCGCTGGATTCACCGGATCGGGTGCTGCTGACCATCGTGGTGGAGCTCGCCGACCTGCCCGCCTGGGTGATCGGCCTGGCACTGTCCGGCGCCCTGGCGGCGGCCATGTCGACCGCCGCCAACCTTGCCCACACCTCGGCCACCATCCTGGTGCGTGACGTGGTCCAGTTCTCGCCCAGGATGCGTGCCCTGCCCGAGCACAAGGCGCTGTCGTTGACGCGCTACGGGGTCATCGCGATATCGCTGATGGCGTACCTGCTGGCACTGGCGAACCCCGGCTCGCTGGTCAGCCTGCTGCTGGGTGCCTACGGCATCATCGTGCAACTGCTGCCGATGCTGCTGGGCGCTCTGTTCTGGCGTCGCGCGTCCCAGACCGCGGCCTTTATCGGGCTGAGCGTTGGCGCCGTCATCACCCTACTGCTGCAATTCGGCATCGACGCTCCCTTCGGATGGCATCCGGGCTTCTGCGGCCTGGTGGTCAACTCGGCGATCTTTGTCATCATTAGCCTGATGCGCAAGTCGCGCGAGTCCCGCTCGCCGGTAGAGAGCCTGTCACCCCAGGTCTGATAGACGCCCGTCGAAGACCTGCACCACTCGCCAGCGGCCCGGTATCGGGCCGCTGGTGTCGTTTCAGACGACGCTGTCGTCCTCCTGGCGACCCTCAGGTCTCCTAGTGTCTCTTCGTGTCTCTTCGCGTGCCCCGTCGTGCTCGGCCATCATTGATTTTATAGACGCCTGGTCTAAAATCATTGCATGACCAATACGACGATAGCCAGACGCCGGGGGCGACCGCCGAAGACCGACTACAGTGTCGGCGCCACCCAGGGCGACGCCAGAGCGGCGCTGATCGCCAGCGGCCTCGAGACCCTGACCGAACAGGGTTTTCTGAGTGCGGGGCTCGACGGCATGCTCAAGCGCGCCGGGGTGCCCAAGGGTTCCTTCTATCACTACTTTGCCAGCAAGGAAGCCTTCGGCCAGGCGGTGCTCGAGCGCTATGCCCGCTACTTTGCCGACAAGCTCGACCGCCATCTTTCCGATGATTCCCGGCCACCGCTCGAGCGCGTGCAGGCCTTCATCGACGATGCCAAGGCCGGCATGGCGCGCCACGACTATCGCCGTGGCTGTCTGGTGGGCAATCTCGGCCAGGAGGCAGCCGGTCTGCCGGCAGACTACCGCGAGCGGCTGATCTCTACGCTCACCGACTGGCAGCGACGGCTCGCCGCTTGCCTGGAAGAAGCACGCCACCACGGCGATATCGCCTCCGACAGGGACCCTGACCGGCTGGCCGAGGCCTTCTGGATCGGCTGGGAGGGCGCCATCATGCGCGCCAGGCTGGAACGCAGCCCGCGCCCGATCGATGTATTCACCGACAGCTTTTTTTCGGGCCTCAACGCCCAGCACCAGGGTCGCCCATCGTCATGAACTGACCTGGCTTGGCCTTGCAAACGCCTGACTCTGAACCACGAGCCCGCTCCTGCGGGTCGTACACGGCGCCCGGGCACTGCCTGCGCCAATTTATAGACAAACCGTCTAAAAAGGAGACCGCCATGTTCGACGCCATCGTGATCCGCAAGGAAGGCGATACTCAGAAAGCCGCCATCGAATCGCTGGACGACCAGGCCCTGCCCGATGGCGACGTGACCGTGAACGTCGACTACAGCACTTTGAACTATAAGGACGGGCTGGCGATCACCGGCAAGGGGCCGGTGGTCAAGTCCTTCCCCATGGTGCCGGGCATCGACCTTGCCGGCGTGGTGGAAACCTCGCAGCACCAGGACTTCCAGCCGGGCGACCGAGTGGTCCTGAACGGCTGGGGCGTCGGCGAGAAGCACTGGGGCGGGCTGGCCCAGAAGGCACGGCTGAACGGCGACTGGCTGATCCCGCTGCCCGAGGCCTTCAGCACCAGAAACGCCATGGCCATCGGCACCGCCGGCTACACCGCCATGCTCTCGGTACTGGCGCTGCAGCGCCACGGCGTGACCCCGGACCAGGGCGAGGTGCTGGTCACCGGCGCCAGCGGTGGCGTCGGCAGTTTTGCCATTACCCTTCTGGCCAAGCTGGGCTACGAGGTGGTCGCCTCCACCGGCAGGGTCGAGGAAGCGGACTATCTGAAGGCGCTTGGCGCCACCTCGATCATCGATCGTAGCGAACTCGAACAGCCCGGCAAGCCCCTGGCCAAGGAACGCTGGGCGGGCGCCGTCGACAGCGTCGGCAGCCATACCCTGGTCAACGTGCTGGCCTCGACCCGCTACGGCGGTACGGTGACCGCCTGCGGCCTGGCCCAGGGCATGGACCTTCCCGCCACGGTGATGCCCTTCATCCTGCGCGGCGTCACCCTGGCCGGCATCGACAGCGTGATGCAGCCCAGGGAGGCCCGCCTGGAAGCCTGGCAGCGCCTGGCCGAGCTGATGCCCGAGGAGCGTTTCGCCGACATCGCCAGCGAGATCCCGCTGAGCGAGGCCATCACCACCGCAGAGCGCCTGATGGAAGGCAAGGTCAGAGGCCGCGTAGTGGTCGCCACTCGCTAGGCCCGATGACAAGCGCCCCGCTGGCCGTCGCCGGCAGGGCGCTTGATCGTTCTTTCCTTGGCAGCCTCGATGGCCAGTCTTTCCGGCCACTGTTTTCCGGTCATCATCTTTAGCCACTGGATTCGAGTCTCCGAAGCCGTCGCTGTTCGTCCCGCCGATCTGGCGGGGCGAGCGCGCCTGCGCCACCAGGGTAAAGGCGATCTACCATTTACCTCCCAAATCAGCACTGACTCAGCGCGCCAAGCAGTCGTGCGCGAGATATGCTCTTCCTGGCGTTCTCTTGGCTTCCTCCCGGCTCCCATGCAGACATCGACTCATCGACACAAATTCCACATGCAGAATTTTATTTCCGCATAAGGAATTTTCTTGACGCCCTCAGTGTCGCTTCCTAGGCTGGTTTCAACTTGACGAGGAATCAGCCATGAGCACCGACGGGAACTTCATCAACAACGCCTTTGTCAGCACTCCCCAGGCCAGCATGATCCCGGTCTACTGTCCCGCCACAGAAGCACTGGTGGGCGAGGTCCAGGCCGCCACCAACGCCCAGGCGATGGAAGCTGTCGAGGTCGCGGCCAAGGCCCAGAAGCACTGGCGACGGCTGACCAGCGCCGAGCGGGCGGTGCATATGCAGCGCCTGGCCGACGCCCTGATGGAGCGTCGCGAGGCCATCGGGCGGGCACTGGCCGAAGAGTCGGGCAAGAGCCTCGAGGACGCCACCAACGAGGCGGTATACGCGGCCGATATCACCCGTTACCACGCCGAATGGGCACGACGGATCGAGGGCGACATCATGCCCAGCGACACCCCTGACGAGAGCCTGCTGCTCACCCGGGAGCCGATCGGCGTGGTGGCCTGCCTGATTCCGTTCAACTATCCCGTCTTCACCTTACTGCGCAAGATTGCACCGGCAATGATCACCGGCAATAGCGTGATCGTGCGCCCGAGCAACAACACCCCGCGCTCGGCCTTCGAAATTGCCCGGGCCGTCCAGGCTGCCGAGATCCCGCCGGGGGTGATCAACATCCTGAGCATGGACCACGCCACCGCCGAGGCCGTGTGTACCCATCCCAGGGTCGGCATGATCACCCTCACCGGCAGCGTCGGCGCCGGCCGCAAGGTGCTGGAGTACTCTCAGGTCAACATCGCCAAGTCGTCGCTGGAACTGGGCGGCAAGTCGCCGGCCATCGTCGAGCCCGACGCCGACCTCGAGCAGGCCGCCCGCCAGATCGTGGCCTCCAAGACCACCAACTGCGGGCAGCTGTGTACCGCCATCGAACGGGTCTACGTGCACCAGTCCATTGCCGAGCCTTTCATCGCCCTGCTCAAGGCCAACATGGAGGCCTGCACTTTCGGCAATCGTGCCGAAAACCCGGACCACATGGGCCCCCTGATCAACGAGAACACCCGCCTCAACGTCCACCAGATGGTCGAGCGGGCCATCGACGACGGCGCCACCCTGGCGACCGGTGGCGAGATTCCCCCTGGCCCCGGACACTTCTACCCACCGACCCTGCTGACCGACTGCCGCCAGGACATGGAAATCGTCCAGGAGGAGATCTTCGGCCCGGTACTGCCGGTGCTGACCTACGCCGATGTGGATGAAGCCCTGGAGCTGGCCAACGACCACCAGTTTGGCCTTGCCTCGGTGGTGTTCACCGAGAACTACCGCACCGCCATGAAGGTGGCCCACAACATCGAGGCGGGCGAGGTCTACATCAACCGCACCCCATCGGACCCCTACCAGGGCTACCACGCCGGCTGGAAACGCTCGGGCCTCGGCGGCGACGACGGCAAGCACGGCATGCTGGACTACACCCAGACCCGACTGGTGGTGCTGAACTACTGACACACCATCTCTTTGTTCGGGGCCATGGCGGTCTGGCCTTGGCTGTTCGGCCCCGCCCCTGCCGTTCGTCATCGGCCTGGTACCGCTGCGCGTCATCCCGCACCCAAGCCCGTCGCCGCCGTGTCTTCACCTGGCGGTCGGCTAGCTTGCCGCCCTTTTCCTTGCCGCCCTTTTCAGAGGACTCGCCGTTCATGGAAGTCGTCAGTTGTGAAAGCCACGTGGTCGCCACGCCCCCACCCCACGTCGGCGGCATGTACTGGATCTTCGTCAGGCTGGGGACCGCCTGTGGTATCGAAGGCGTCGGCGAGGTCTACGCGGCGACCTTCCATCCGCAGGTGGTGGTGGCCGCCATCGAGGACGTATTCGAGCGCTACCTGAAGGGTCGGGATCCACACCAGCTGGAACGGCTGTACCGCGAGACCTACTCGAGCGGCTTCACCCAGCGCCCGGACCTGACCATGATGGGGGTGCTCAGCGGCCTCGAGATGGCCTGCTGGGACATCGTCGGCAAGGCCGCCGGCCAGCCGGTGCACGCCCTGATCGGCGGCAAGCTCCACGATCGGCTGCGCTCCTACACCTACCTCTATCCCCGCGCCCCCGACGGCGAGTACGACTACGACAACGTCGAGCTGGCGGTGGAGTGCGCCCTGGAGCAGAAGGCCCTCGGCTTTACCGCGCTCAAGTTCGACCCGGCGGGCCCCTACACCGCCTACTGTGGCCATATGCTGTCACTGGAGGCGCTGGAAAAGAGCGCGACCTTCTGCCAGCGTATCCGCGAGGCGGTCGGCAACGGCTGCGATCTGCTGTTCGGTACCCACGGTCAGATGACGCCGGCCTCGGCGATCCGCCTGGCCAAGCGCCTCGAACCCTTCGACCCTTTGTGGTTCGAGGAGCCGGTACCACCGGGCCAGAGCGAAGCCATGGCCAGGGTCGCCGACCATACCTCCATCCCGGTTGCTACCGGCGAGCGGCTGACCACCAAGTACGAGTTCCATGACCTGCTGCGCCACCAGGCCGCCTCTATCCTGCAGATGAACCTTGGCCGGGTCGGCGGCATCCTCGAGGGCAAGAAGATCGCTGCCCTGGCCGAAGTCCACTACGCCCAGATCGCCCCCCACCTCTACAACGGCCCGGTGGGTGCGGCGGCCAGCATTCAGCTCGCCGCCGCCACGCCCAACTTCCTGATCCAGGAGAGCATCGGCACCTGGGACGGCTTCCACGCCGAGGTGCTCGAACGCAAGATCGAGTGGAGTGACGGCTTTATCATCCCCTCCGATCGACCGGGACTCGGGGTGGAACTGGACATGGCGGTGGTCAGGGCCCACTCGCCCTATACCGGCAGGCGCCTGCACCTGAGCATGGACGCCACTCCCTACGACGTCGTCCAGCAGTCCTGCACTCGCTGGAAGACCCGGCCGGAGGATTGAGCCGATGGACTACGACTTCATCATCGTCGGCGCGGGGTCTGCGGGCTGTGTGCTGGCCCACCGGCTGAGTGCCAACGGACGCCACAAGGTTCTGATCATCGAGGCCGGCGGCCGCGACAACTCCCCCTGGCTCAGGGTGCCGGTGGGCTTTGCCAAGACCTACTATCACCCCGGCTACAACTACATGTACTACAGTGCCGAGGAGCCGGCGTTGGCCAACCGGCAGATCTACACCCCTCGGGGCAAGGTCCAGGGCGGCTCCGGCTCGATCAACGCCATGGTCTATGTGCGAGGACAGCCGTCGGACTTCGATGACTGGGAGCGTGCGGGCAACCCGGGCTGGGGCTACCAGGCGCTGCTGCCCTATTTCAAGAGACTCGAGCAGCACCCTGCTGGCGATACCGAGTTCCACTCGAGCCGGGGACTGATCGGCATCACACCGCTCAAGGGGCTCGCCCATCCGATCTGCCAGTCCTACCTCAGGGCCGCCGGTGAACTCGGCTACCCGCTCAATGACGACTTCAACGGCGCCTCCATCGAAGGCGCCGGCCTCTATGAGACGAACATCCGCCGAGGCCGTCGCGATTCCAGCAACACCGCCTACCTGAAGCCGGCGCTCGAGCGCTCCAACCTCACCCTCAAGCACGTCAGCCAGGTGCATCGGATACTGTTCGACGATCAGCGTCGCGCCACCGGCATCCAATACCAGGAGCAGGGCCAGATAAAGACCCTGCGCGCACGCCGTGAGGTAATCGTCTGCGCTGGAGCGGTGGACTCGCCAAAGCTGTTGATGCTCTCGGGACTCGGGGACAGCGAGAAGCTTAAACAGCACGGGATAACGCCGCTCCAGCAGTTGCCCGGCGTGGGCCGCAACCTGCAGGATCATCTGGCCGTCAGCTACTTTTATCGCGCCACCTGCCGGACCCTGAACGACGACTTCAACTCTCTTCCCGGCCTGACCCGGGCAATGATGAGGTACCTGATCAATCGCAGCGGCCCGCTGGCGATGAGCGTCAACCAGGCTGGCGGCTTCTTTCGTGGCAATACCGACGAACCCAGACCCAATATCCAGCTCTACTTCAACCCGCTGTCCTATCGCATCCCGGCACCTCCGAACACGACACTGACCGCGGATGCCTACTCCGGCTTTCTGCTGGCCTTCAATTCCTGTCGCCCCACCAGTCGTGGCGCCATCGAACTGGCCAGCGCCGATGCCCGCGAACCGGCGGTGATCCGGCCAAACTATCTGGAAACCCGACGTGATCGGGACGAGGCCATTCAGGGCAGCCGGCTCATTCGCGCGCTGGCCGAAACGGCCGCCCTGGGTGCCGTCATCGACGCCGAGGTCACGCCGGCAGACGCCGTCCACGATGACCAAAGCATGTTAGAGTACTTTCGCGCCAACGCAGGCTCCATCTATCATCTGTGCGGCACCTGCGCCATGGGGCCCGACCCTCGCGAGGCGGTGGTCGACGGCAGTCTCAGGGTGCATGGTGTGTCCGGGCTCAGGGTCATCGACGCCTCGATCTTTCCCAACATCACCTCGGGCAACCTCAATGCACCGGTGATGATGGTGGCGGAAAAGGGGGCCGAGCTGATCCTCAAGGACCACCCGATCTGAACGACACCCAGGAGCTCCAACGCTCCTGAGCCTGACCGGACGAGTCACCTGCATTCGTCCCCGTATTCGCGTTTTGGAGACCGCGGCTGATCATGAATTCAGAAAGGACCTCGGAAAAGACCAAGGCTCCGGCGGTCGATCATAGCGTCATGATCCTGGACCTGCTGGCGGCCACCAGCTACCCCATGACGCTCTCGGAAATCTGTGGCGCCACCGGCATCTCGCCGGCCACCGGTCACCGTGTCATCAACGCCCTGCTCCACCATCAGCTGGTGGCCCAGGATCCGAGCCGCAGAAAGTCCTACTGCATTGGCTCGCGCATCTTCCAGATATCTTCCACTATCTATAACAAGCAGAGCCTGATTCCCTACTTCTATCCAATTGCAGAAATCCTGAAAAACGAGATCCACAAGACGATCTTTCTGTGTGTGCCCATCGGCAACAAGGTGGTGGTGGTGTCCAAGATCGACGGCGCCAGTGGCGCAGGCTTCAACCTTTACGTCGGCAAGACCATGGCGCTGCACGAAGCCGCCAGTGGCAAGATCATCCTGGCGATGCGCGACGAGGACTCGTGGCCGAGCTATCTCGCCGACGAGCTTGGCCTTGCTCCCGAGGACAAGGGGGTGAAGGGCGTCATGGCGGAGCTGGGGCGCGCCCATCGGCTCGGCTACGCCACCTCCAACGGCGCGCCTGAGCAGGGCGTCAGCTGCGTCGCCGCACCGGTGCTCAACCTGCGCAACGAACCCATCGCGGCGATCAGCGCCGCCATCAGCAGCGGCACCCTGAGCCCCCAGGAGGCGCGCCGCTACTCCAAGAACCTGGTGCAGGCCGCCCGCCAGCTGTCGTCCCGCGTTGTCTGACACCTCGCATAGTCCGACATCCACGGCGCCGCTGCCGCTGGATCGCCTGCCTCCCTTGAGCGCGCTCAAGGGTTTCGAGGCCACGGCACGACTGTCGAGCCTGCGCGCCGCCGCCGAGGAACTGCACCTCTCCCATCCCGCTGTCGCCAACCAGATACAACGCCTGGAACAAAGTCTGGGGACGAAACTGTTCGCCCGCCGGGGTCGGCATATCGAGCTCACCGAGCCCGGACGGCGCTTCTACCCTATCGTGCGCGACGCGCTGGAAGCGCTGGTCCTGGGCGCCGAAGCACTGCGTCGCGACCCCTGCCTTGAACCTCTGCGCGTACAGGTCTATGTCACCACCTCGATTCGCTGGCTGGCCCCACGACTGGCGCAGTTTCACCAATGCCATCCCGAGACCGAACTCCAGGTAAAGACCTACAGCCTGGACTGGTCCTTCGACGGCACCAACGCCGATATCGCCATCCTCTTCCGTGATGGCCCGCTGCCCTCTCGACTTTGCTGGACACCGCTGTTTCCCTCGACGCTGACCCCGGTGTGCAGCCCATCGCTGGTGGCGGGATATTCGTTGCCGCTGGCCCCTGAGGCGCTGCAGGCCTTTCCGCTCATCAGCGTCTACACCGAGAGCTGGAGCTGGCAGGGCTGGTTCGACGCCCAGTCGCCTGCCGCCACACGGCCCGCCCCATCACGCGACCTTCAGGTCGATACCCTGGCGGCGGCGCTCGAGATGGCCGCCCGAGGTGAAGGCATCGCCCTGGTCAACGGCCCCTTCGCCGAGGATGACCTGGCCACGGGCCGGCTGATCAACCCGGCGGGCAAGGTACAGCGGGCCGCCGGTGAATGGGGCATCGCCCATCCCGACCATCTGACCGACGATCCTCGCGTAGCGGCCTTCAGCGCCTGGCTGTTGAGTCAGCGAGGGTGAGCCAGCGGGGCTGGGCCGCCTTCTCTCAAGAAAAGTGACCAATCGCCAAGAAAAGATGAATTGTCGCCTGCCCCCGCCGTGCCTAGCGTGAACTCTACCTGCAGCGCTTCATCCGCCTCCGCGCAAGGATGTCACTGCAAGGTGATCGGCTCACCGCATGAGATGACATCCCATGAACATCGGCTTTATCGGACTTGGCAACGTCGGCGGCAAGCTCGCCGGCAGTCTGCTGCGCAATGGCTATCACGTCACGATCCGCGACCTCGACCCCGAGGTCTGCCAACGCTTTGTCGACCAGGGTGCCGCCGTCGCCAGCAGCCCCAGATCGGTGGCCGAGGTCAGCGACCTGATCATCACCTGCCTGCCATCTCCCCGCGCCTGCAGCGCGGTAATGGAGGCCGAGGACGGCGTCATCGCCGGGCTCTCCCCCGGCAAGGTGTGGCTGGAAATGAGCACCACCGACGCCCAGGAACTGGTGCGCATCGCCGCCAGGGTCGCCGCCACCGGCGCCCTCGCCATGGAGACACCGGTCTCCGGGGGCTGCCACCGCGCCGCCACCGGCAACATCTCGATCTTCGCCGGCGGTGATCGCGATACCTTCGAACGGGTGCTGCCGGTGCTGACTACCCTCGGGCGTCGGGTTCTGCACACCGGACCTCTGGGCACGGCGTCGGTGCTCAAGGTACTGACCAACTACCTGGCCACCGCCAACCTGTGCTCGGTGGCCGAAGCCTTGACCGTGGCTCGCAAGGCCGGCCTGGACATGAACACCACCTTCGAGGCGATCCGTATCTCCTCGGGCAACTCCTTTGTCCACGAGACCGAATCCCAGGTCATTCTCAACGGTAGCCGCGATATCAGCTTCACCATGGACCTGGTGCTCAAGGACGTGGGCCTGTTCGACGCCCTGGCCCGAAGCCTCGAGGTGCCCCTCGAGATATCGCCGCTGCTGCTCGACATCTTCCAGGATGGCCAAGAGCGCTATGGCTCCCGGGAGTGGTCCTCCAACATCATCCGGCGCCTCGAGGACGCCTGTGGCGTCGAGGTACTCGGCGACGGCTTCCCTGCAGAACTGACCGACGACGAGCCGGAAGAGGCCGGTCATGAAGTGGTCGTGGGCGGCAGACCCCAGTAATGGGCAGCCAAGTAGACCACGACGACACACGCCTGCCTTGATCGTCATCCGGGCCAACGAGGACACCGCCATGCACTACAGAGAACACTTCTTTATAAACGGCCGCTGGCACACGCCCAGCGACAGCGAACGCTTTGGTATCCTCAGCCCTGCCACCGAGAATCTGTGTGCCTCGGTGCCGAGGGCTCATCGAGCGGACATCGACGCCGCCATCGAGGCGGCGCGGCGTGCCCTGCCCGGCTGGTCGGCCACCCCGGCCCGGCAACGGCGCGAACTGCTTCTCGCCGTCGCCGACGAAATGCAAAGACGCCACGCCGACCTGGTCGAGGCACACGTCATCACCCTGGGCTGCCCGATCCAGATTACCCCCGCCATGCACGTGGATGGCCCCATCGAAGGCATGCGCTACTATGCCGAGCGCGCCTCGCGTACCGAAGAGATCGAACGCCGCAATGGCGTCGCCATCGTCCGCGAGCCGGTCGGCGTGTGTGCGCTGATCAACCCCTGGAACTATCCACTGCATCAGCTGGTCGGCAAGCTGGCCCCGGCCCTGGCGGCGGGTTGTACCCTGGTCACCAAACCAGCGGAACAGACGCCGCTGCAGGACTTCATCATGGCCGAAATCCTCGAGACCGCCGGCCTCCCCGCCGGAGTCTTCAACCTGGTGACGGGCTCCGGGAGCGAGATCGGCCCTCTGTTGGCGAGTCATCCAGAGGTCGACATGGTGTCCTTCACCGGCTCCACCCGCGCCGGTATCGAGGTGGCGATCAACGCCGCCGCCGGGGTCAAGCGGGTGTGTCAGGAGCTGGGGGGCAAGTCGCCGCTGATCATCACCGAGGACGCAGACCTAGGCAGAGCGGTGCGCTTCGGGGTGGAAAACGTCATGGCCAACAGTGGTCAGACCTGCGACGCCTTCACCCGCATGCTGGTACCACGCTCACGCCTGGCCGACGCCGAACGCATCGCACTGACGGTCGCCAGGGAGCAGGTAGTAGGCGACCCGACGGACACCGCCACCACCATGGGACCGCTGGTATCCCGGCGCCAGCGCGACAGCGTACGCCAATACATTGAGCAAGGTGTCGCCGAGGGTGCGCGCTTGATGCTGGGCGGTACCGAGTCCCCTGAGGGGCTGGAGCAGGGCTACTACGTTCGCCCCACCCTCTTCAGCGACGTCAGCAACGACATGGCGATCGCACGCTCAGAAATTTTTGGCCCGGTGCTGTGCCTGATCCCCTACGACGACCTGGAACAGGCCATCGAGATCGCCAACGACACGCCCTATGGGCTATCTTCCGCCGTCTACGCCGCCAGCGCCGAAGCCGCCCTGCCCATCGCCCGCCGCCTCAAGGCCGGCCAGTGCTATCTGCAAGGGGCGGAGTTTTCCTTCGATGCCCCCTTCGGCGGCTATGGCCAATCCGGCAACGGCCGCGAATGGGGCGAAGAGGGCCTCGCGGAATATCTGGAAACCAAGGCCATTCTGGGGGGCTGAGTCTCCGCATGCGATGCATGGGGCAAAAGGCCGACGTCGCCGATGCCCCTGAATGGGAAGGCTTGTACAGCCGTCGCTCCCCCAGGCAGCACGTGGCGACCCTGTCAACGCCGGACTCGGGTTCCCCACTGCCCTGGCTTTCCTTGCTAGACTCCGGCCTTCCAGTTCAAGCTCACAAAAAGGCAATGCCATGCTCTCGCTGCTGGCCGAGCGAACCTCGCAATTGTTGCAGTCCTCCCCCAGGACACCCAAGTACCTGTGCCTACGCGACGCTATCATCGAGCTGATCGTGGAAGGAGTCTTGGCAGAAGGCGCCCGCCTGCCAACGGAACAGGAATTGGCGCAAGCGCTGCCGGTTAGCCTGGGAACGGTTCAGAAGGCGCTGCGCGTGCTGGTCGACAGCGGTGAACTCCATCGCCGGCGACGGCTAGGCACCTTTGTTTCCACTGGCGACCACCGCCGTGAAATCACCACTCCGGCGTTCCATTTTGTACGGCCAGACGGCACCCGCGTGCGTATGGTCTTCATCCGCTTGAAGAAGCGAGAGCGCGTCCAGCGCCCCGGGCAGTGGCGAGATGTTCTGGGTGACTGCGACAGCGGCTATGTCCACCTGGTTCGCCAGGATCGCATCGACGGTACCTTCGACTGCCACACCGAAATTCATCTGCGCTTCGATATAGCCGCTTCGTTGATGGACGTCGCGGCCGAGGCCCTGGAGCATGACAGCATACTGCCCCTGCTCGAGACCTCTGGCCGGATCGCTCTCAGCCAGGCTGAAAACCGCTTGCGCATGGTACGGCTGCCCAAGGCCATAGCCCACTCGATATTGGCAGATGCTGACGCTCCATCCCCATGGGGCATCAGACTGGAGACCCTCTATCGACGTGAGGATGGTACCCCCGTGGCCTGGCAAGTCATGCACATCCCCGTCAATGCCTACAGCCTCTCACTGAATACCCTACTGCGCTAAACCGCTTTCTTACCTCGCATTCCACCTGCCTGCCCCCTTGTTCACGTCGCCCGCGGCCGGGCGACGCACCTCTTCGCGTGCCTGTAGAAAGACTCTATTACAAATCCATTACTATGTAGTATTTGACAGCTTTTCAGCGATCACTATACTGACGCTCAAAGAGTCATATAAAAAACAAAGTTTCATATTTGACACAACAAGACCTGTCCCGACCAATGAGGACCGCACCATGAGTTGGACCACTGTCTGCAGGACTAGCGAGGTCAAGGAAGATTTCCCCTACTCCACCAAGCTCGATGGCAAGGAAGTCGGCGTCTACGTGCTGGATGGCGAGTACTACGCACTCGAAGACGTCTGTCCCCACGCTTACGCCCTGCTGTCACAAGGGTTTGTCGAGGATGGACAGGTCGAATGTCCGCTTCATGAAGCCACCTTCGACATTCGTACCGGCAAGTGTCTGCGCGAGCCGGCGGATCGTGATCTTCACGTCTACCCGGTACGCATCATCGACGACGAAGTGCAGCTCAAGCCCCGAGAGGAGGACTGAACCATGACCCAGCAGGACTACAACCCCCACCTGAAGAATTGGCAGAGCATCATCCCCTCCAGTGAGCCCGGACAGGGCAGCATCGAGGCACCGGGAGGCTTCGCCAATCCAGTATGGCAGACCCGCTCCAGCGTACCCGGGGGCTTCGAACTGTCCCTGATCGAAGCCTTGGAAGACATCTTTGCTGCGGGCTCGACCGAGCTCGACGAACTGGTCAAAGGCCTCAACGAGCGCCAGCACCATGATCGCCACGGTGAGCCCTGGACCCAGGAGAGCTTTCTCCAGGAGATGGCCGTTCTGGGCTGATCTCTACGTCATCGTTGACACTTCTCCTCCCCCCGAATATCGAACAACGAGGTCGAGTCATGACCACTGCAACCTCCATCGACACTTCCGTTCAGGACTACCTGGACAGTGGACTGCGTTCCCTGTGGTACCCCGTCGCCGCCAGCTGGGAAGTCGGCAGCGACCCTATCGGCATCACTCGCCTGGGCGAGAACCTGGCGTTGTGGCGTGATCACGACGGCACCCTGCACGCCATCGAGGACCGCTGCCCCCACCGAGGTGCACGCCTGTCCAAGGGCTGGAACCTGGGCAATCGTCTGGCCTGCTGGTACCACGGTGTCGAAGTCAATGGTGAGGGCGAGGTCTGCGATGTTCCTGCCATCAGCGGGAGTCCGCTGGTTGGTCAGAACTGCGTGCGCCACTATCCGATCAAAGAGGCCCACGGCGCCATCTTCGTCTACTTCGCTACCACTGCGGATGAAGCGCCCCGCGAGTTGGCGCTCCCAGAGCAACTGACCGACGAAGAGAGCTATGGCCACTTCCTGTGTACCGCCACCTGGAAGTGCAACTACCAGTACGCCATCGACAACGTCATGGACCCCATGCACGGCACCTACTTGCACTCGGACTCCCACTCCATGGCCGAAGGGGATCGCCAGGCGGAGATGGTGCTGGAACCTACCGAGCACGGTTTTATCTTCAAGAAGACCGGGCAGACCGGTGTCAACTTCGACTGGGTGGAATACGGCAATACCGATTGCCTGTGGCTGCGGCTTTCGATCCCCTACCAGCAGCGCTTCGGTCCAGGCGGCCCCTTCTGGATCGTCGGCATGGCCGTGCCGGAGGACAAAGACAACACCCGGGTATTCTTCTGGCGCGTGCGCAAGGTCAGCGGCTGGCAGCGTCAGGTGTGGCGCTTCTTCTACCGCAACAAGCTCGAGCAGTTGCATTGGAACGTGCTGGAACAGGATCGCATCATCCTCGAGAACCTGGCACCGGAAGCTCGCCATCACGAAAACCTCTATCAACATGACGTCGGCTTGTCTCGCCTGCGCCGGGTGATGCTGAAGATGGCCAAGCAGCAGTTGGCCCAGCGCCAGCAGGTGGCCTGACATGTCCCGGATGCTCGAGAACAAGCGCATCCTGGTGACCGGTGCCGCCCGCGGTCTCGGCCGCAGCGTAGCCCAGGCTGCCGCCGCACAAGGCGCCCGGCTGGTCATCAGTGACATTCTCGCCACCGAGCTAGAGGCCACCGCCAAGTGTCTTCGCAGCAGCGGAGCCAACGTCGAGACACTGGTCATTGACCAGGCCGATTCTGCATCCATCGACGCTGGCTTTTCCGCGATCGCGGCCGCCGGCCCCCTTCACGGTCTGGTCAACAATGCCGCCATCGCCACCGGCGTGGGTGGCGAGACGCTGATGGATTACGACATGGCGCTGTGGGATCGCGTCATGAACGTCAACATCCGCGGTCTGTGGCTGATGACCCGCGCAGCAGTGCCGCTGTTAGAAGAAGAGGGAGGAGGCCAGATCGTCAATCTGGCCTCGGACACTGCACTATGGGGCGCCCCCCGGTTGATGGCCTACGTCGCCAGCAAGGGCGCGGTGATTTCCATGACACGCGCCATGGCCAGGGAATTGGGCGAGCGCGAAATTCGTGTCAACGCCGTCGCCCCGGGGCTGACTCACTGCGAGGCCACCGAGTACGTTCCCCAGGAGCGCTATGACTTCTACGCCCAGGGCCGCGCGTTGAAGCGTGAGCAGCAGCCCGATGACGTGGACGGCACCATTCTGTACCTCCTGTCCGACTGGTCGAAATTCGTCACTGGCCAGGTCATTCCGGTCAACGGCGGTTTCGTCTTCAACTGAGGCCCGGGGAACATGACAAGCACAATCGAAAGTATCGTCATCATCGGCGCCGGTCAGGCCAGTGGACACGCCTGCAAGACACTGCGCAGCGAAGGTTACGAGGGCCGGCTGACGGTCATCGCCGACGAGCCACACGACTTCTATGAGCGTCCACCGTTGTCCAAGGGAGTGATCGTCGACCAGGAACCGCTGCCGAGGCTGTTCCCGGACGACAGCCAGGCGGCCTTGAACATCGACTGGCGCCGCCCGTGCCGAGCCACCGAAATCCACCGTGACGCCCGGGAAGTGGAGCTCAATGACGGTAGCAGGCTCGTCTACGACCGACTGCTGATCGCCACGGGGAGCCGACCGCGCCTGCCTACGAACGCCTGGGCCAAGATCGACAACGTCCTGACCCTGCGCTCCTGGGACGATGCCACCAGGCTCCGGCAACGCCTGTCCACCAGTCGGCGGGTCGGCATCATCGGCGGCGGCTGGATCGGCCTGGAAATCGCCTCCAGCGCTCGCAAGTTAGGTATCGAAGTGGATGTGTTCGAGCGCGCTGCGTCACTATGCGGACGTAGCATAGGTCCGGAAGTCGCCGAGTATATCCAGGCCCTGCATCTGCGAAATGGCGTTGGCCTGCGCCTGGCACGTCAGGACATCCAGCTCGACGGCGACAGCGATGGCCGGGTCTGCTTAAGCGCCGATGGCCAGACCCAGCCCCCCTACGATTGCGTGGTGGTGGGAGTCGGGGTCGATATCAACCTGGAACTGGCCCGCGCTGCAGGTCTCGATACGGCCCAGGGTATCGTCATCGACGCAGCGGGTCGCACCTCAGACCCGGCGGTATTCGCCGCCGGCGATGTGTCCCAACACCCCCACCTGGGACTGTGTCTTCAGTCATGGGCCTATGCCCAGAATCAGGCACAGGTGGCGGCAAGGGCAATGCTCGGCCAGGACGCCCATTATGACGAACCCGCCTGGCTATGGTCAGACCAGCACGGTGTGAACATTCAGATCCTCGGCATCCCCCGTGGCGAGACACGCTGCGTGCAGCGCTCCGATCCCCAAGGACCGGTGTTCTTCTATCTCGACGCCGACGACCGACTGGTGCAGATGGTGGCCTTCGATCAGCCCCGTGCGATCAAGCTGGGCAAGCGCTGGCTGGCCGCATCCCGGGAACTCGATGCCAAGGCCCTGGCCAATCCCGATTTCAACCTCATGCAACTGCGCTGACCGGGCCCATCGCCGGAAAAGCGCTCGCCTCCCTGACGACACAGCCTGACAACGCTACAACAATAAGGTAATGACATGGTTCACTCCGCCGCTACCACCCCTGCGCCCGGCAGCGCACAGGGCATCGAAGACAGTACGGGAGTACGCCGCTGGCTGGTGCCCCTGGCGCTGCTGGCCTGTGTGGTTCTCTCGTTCTTCGACAAGATCAGCATTGCGGTGCTGATTTCCACCCCCGCCTTTCAGGCTGACCTCGGCCTGACCGGAGAAGCCACCAAACTCGGCATGCTGATGACGGGGTTCCTGCTGTCCTACGGCGCCTCGTCGATGTTTCTGGGCTTTCTGGGTGACATCTTCAGCCCCAAAAGCTGCCTCTATGCCATGTTGTTCATGACAGCGGCACTGATGGCCGTCATGGGGTTCGTCGACGACTACGGCGTGCTGCTGGGACTACGCATCCTGCTGGGAATCGCCGAGGGGCCCCTATTTGCGGTGGCCTACACGATCGTCAAGCGGTTGTTTCCCCCGCGTGAACAAGCCCGTGCGACCATGCTGTGGCTGCTCGGCACCCCCATCGGAGCGACCCTCGGCTTTCCTTTCACCATCTGGGTGGTCGATCAGTTCGGCTGGCGCACCAGCTTCTTCGCCATTGCGCTACTGACGATTCCGGTGGTGCTTATCGTCTATCTGGTCTTCCGCAAGCTGGACGTCACGACACGTTCTCCCGCGCTCCAGCAGACCGATCGTTCCCACGTGCCGCTATCCACCCACCGGGCTGCCACCGCCAAGCTGCTCAAGCGCTGGTCGTTCTGGTCCATCTGCCTTTTCAACGTCGCTTTCCTGGCCTACCTGTGGGGACTCAACAGCTGGCTGCCCACCTACCTAGTACAGGACAAGGGCATCAATCTCGACCAGGCCGGCGTGTTCTCGTCACTTCCCTTCATCGCCATGCTGGTGGGCGAGGTGATCGGGGCCTTCGCCTCCGACCGCTTCGATCGCCGAGCCTTGCTGTGCTCAATTTCATTGCTCGGTGCAGGACTGGGCCTGTGGCTGGTGCTGTCCATCGATGGCTCAAACTGGGCAATGATCGCGGCCATGTCGTTCAGCGCCGCCATGTGGGGCTTCGGCGCACCCAATGTGTTCGCACTGCTGGCCAAGGCGACGTCTTCCGACGTCAGTGCCACCGCCGGCGGCATCTTCAATGGGCTGGGAAATTTCTCGGGGGCGCTGGTGCCCGTCTTGATCGGCGCGCTGATCGCGGCTACCGGCAACATGACTGCGGGCCTGATGTTCATGATGGTCATGGCCTTCCTCGGTGCTAGCGTGCTGATCCCTCTGATTCGCCGCTACTGATCGGGCCCACGTAAAAGCTTCGGAGCCTCCTCCTCCAGGTCGGGAAACACCCCGAGGAGGAGGCATGGGAGAAAAATTTTATTTACAAAACAACAGCTTGCAAAACAATAGCGAACACGATTTTCTTGACAGAAGGTCAATGCACGACTAATTTTAAACGTATCAAATAAGAACCATTGTTTCATATTTAAACCAAAGCACTGCAGCACCCTATCGGTTCACCGGTCGATATCCGGTAACGTTGCACCAAGCAGAAACGCCGACCGATATCAGGAGACCGCCATGAGCGACACCGACAAGACATCACGCAAGTACCTGATCCCCGGCCTTGAGAGGGGCCTGCTGATCCTGATGGTATTGAGCAGACATCACCGGGAGATGGGCTTTGCCGAGATTCTCAAGCTCGTGGATATTCCCAAGGCCACTGCCTATCGCGCCCTGCAGACCCTGGAGCATATGGGTTTCGTCCGGCGTCACCCTACCAGCGGGCTCTATTCTCTGGGCGTCAGCGTGCTGCGACTCGGCTTTGAGTACGTCACTTCACTGGATGTGGTGCAGGTGGGTCAGCCGGTCATCGAGGCATTGCGTGACACGACAGGATGCTCGAGCCACATCGCCATTCGCGATGAACGAGACGTGATCTACGTCGCGCGGGTCAGCGCCACCAATGCGCAGAACCGTCAGGTCAATGTGGGAACCCGCCTTCCGGTGCATCGCACCTCGTTGGGGCGGATGCTTCTGACCGGTGTTGATCGCCAGGACTTCGAGGCGCTCTACCCCGAACAACAGCTCCCCGACAGCGACCCCGGCTCGCCGATCTATCGTGACGCACTCTGGGAAATGGTCCAGGAGGATCGGACGCGCGGTTACGTAATCGGCGAGTCCTTCTTCCAGTTTGGCATCTCTTCGATCGTGTACCCGCTGTTCAACCATGACGGCGAGGTACAGGGCGTTGTCAGCATCATGGTGCCGATGCACGAGATTCCCGAAAGCGACCGAGAACCGCTGCGCCTGGAAGTCGCCAGGGCGGCCAGCTCTATCTCTAGCCTGCTGGGCTATCAGGCCACGCAGAAGGACGAAACCGGATGAGATAGCCACCACGTTTTGATTCCCTGCCGTGGCGACCATCCGGGCTCGCCACGACGCTGACACCGTGATCTCCATACGACCGTCGTGCCATCGAGGTGGCACGCAGGGGACCGCTACGCCCGGAATTTCCTGAAACCTGAAAGCGAAGAGCTGACACATGACCAGCAAGCGCCCCTGCCTGAGGGTCATGTCCAGCGGGAGAGCCCCATGACAACACGCGACACAGCCGGCAGTATCGTCGGTATCGAAGAACTGGATTTCGGCGTCGAGGAAGTGGTAACCGGCGAGCGATTCGCCGAAGACTTCGGCCTGACTCGGGTCAGCGGCTCCGAGCAAAGTACCTTTGAAACCCTCGACGGCGCCCGCCTGGTCATTCGCACCATCGACGACCCGACACTACCGGCCGCCTTCGAGGAAGGTTCTACCCTGCGTCGCATGACCTGGGGGGCCGCCTCAGCCAAAGCGTTGGACACGCTGCGCGAAAGCCTGCGGGACCAACCTGGCTTTACCGACCATGGTGACAGTCTCGAATGCCGCGACCCCAACGGTCTTGCTGTGCGCATCCGCGAGAGCCGTCTGCGCGAGGTCAAGCTGGATGTCACGCCGATCAATCAATACGGCGACATGTCCCGCGTGGACCAGCCAAGTCCCGTCTACGATCAGGCCTCGCCGGTGGGCATCGGACACACGGTGTTCTTCGTCGATGACCTCGAAGCCTGCGAGTCGTTCTACCGCGAGCGCCTGGGGTTTTCGGTTTCCGATCGCTACACCGACCGTGCCGTTTTCCTGCGCATGCAGGCACGCGGCGGCCATCACAATCTGTTTCTGCTCAAGCTTCCCCATCGTGGTGCCGGGCTCAACCACGTCGCCTTCACCGTGCGCGATATCCATGAGGTGATCGGGGGCGGCCTGGCAATGAACCGACGCCAGTGGAGCACCTTCCTCGGGCCGGGACGCCATCCGATTTCCTCGGCCTACTTCTGGTACGTCAACAGTCCCCTCGGCGGCGCCTTCGAGTACTACACCAACGAAGACTTTCTCACTGAGGCCTGGACCCCGCGGGAAATGCAGCACTCGCTCGAGTCTTTCACCGAGTGGGCGGTCGAGGGCGGCATCGACGCCGAAACTCGCCGCCAAAAGAAGTCCGAGGCCTGAACCGCCAACAGTCCCGACCGGAACCCCCGGCACGCTGGCAGTTAGTTGCCTGGAGATTGACCACACCACCGGCCACCCGTTGGTGACCGGCCGGAGAGCCCTTGTCCCGAAGACGCCATGACGGCCAACGGGTGACGCGCACAAGGGCCTCTTCATCTTTAGCTGCGCGATTTCGAGGAAACACACCATGTCCCAACAGTTCTCCACCTGGAACAAGCCCGACGATCTATCCCTCAGCGACTGGATCGAGTCTCGCATCGCTCGCTTCAAGGGCCGCAAGTACGACTGGAACGCGCTGAAGTTCCAGGCCGACTTCGACCCAAAATATCGCCGTGCCCAGATGCGCTACATCGGCACCGGCGCCACCGGCGTCGCCACTGATACCAATACCATTCCGGCGGAACACTTCACCTTCTCCACCATGGTGCTGCCCTCCAAGTGTGAAGGCCCCCTGCATGTGCATGACGACGTAGAAGAGGTCTTCTTCGTGCTGAAGGGCACCATTCGCCTGTTTATTCAGGATGGTGACAACACCACCGAGACGGTGCTCGAAGAGCGCGATGTGATCTCCGTGCCCCCCGGTATCTATCGCGGCCTGCTCAACGAGAGCGAAGAGGAAGCCCTGATGTGCGTGATGCTGGGAACTCCCAAGCCGCAGATCCCGACCTATCCAGACGATCACCCGCTGTCCAAGGTCAAGCGCAACGGATAAGGAGACAGGCCATGACGACCCGGACTCCGAGTCAAGCGTCCTTGGAGCGCCAACAGCTGGCGCTCCCGGCCGGCCGGTTGGACTACCGCGAACACGGTGCGGGACCGACGATCGTGCTGCTGCACGGCATCAGCTCGGGGTCGTCGTCCTGGGTACCGGTAGTCCCCTACCTAAGCCACTACCGGCTGCTGGCCTGGGACGCCCCGGGCTACGCCGACAGCCAGCCCTTGGCGGAGCCCCGCCCCAGAGCCTGTGACTACGCCGAGCGCCTCGACGACTGGCTGTCGGCGCTGGGTATTGAGCGCTGCGTAGTGGTAGGCCATTCCCTCGGCGCCATGATCGCTAGCGCCTATGCGGCGCGGCGCCCGGAGCGCCTGGCAGGCGTGGTGCTGGCGGACCCTGCACTAGGCTACCGCGACGCGGATCCCAGCAAACGTGACGAGGTCTACCGCAGCCGTTGGACGGTGCTTGCCGAGCAAGGACACCAGGCCTACGCAGCAGCGCGTGCACCACGACTGCTGCGCGACGGCGCCCGGGAAGAGGACGTCGCCCGTGTCCGCGAGGGGATGCAGAGGCTCCATGTCGAGGGATTCGCCCAGGCCAGCTGGATGCTCGCCAATGATGCACTGGAATGCTACCTGCCAAGCGGCCTGCAGGTCCCCGCCTCGGTGCTGTGCGGCGACGAGGACCGCATTACTCCACCGCCATCCTGTCAGGCCCTTGCCCAGCGGCTGAATCTGCCGTGCCGGGGAATTCCGCACGCCGGTCACGCCAGCTACATCGACGCGCCCGAGGCCTTCGCCACGGCCGTGGACAGTTTCGCAGGTCCACTGCTGACAGCGGCGACCGAGCATTGATCGAGGAAGATACCATGAGTTTCATGATTGAAGATCGCGTCGCCGTGGTGACTGGCGGGTCCTCCGGGATCGGCCTGGAAACCGCTCGTCTGCTGCTGGAACAGGGTGCCAAAGTGGCCCTGTGCGGCCGCAACCCCGAACGACTTGAGTCGGCCCGCAACGAGCTTGGCCGCGACTACCCCGAGGCAAATCTGCTGGTTGAGACCTGTGATGTGCTGAAGGAAAGCGACTGTGCCTCATTCGCCGCCCGCGTGCACCAGGCCTTCGGCGGTACCGACATGCTAATCGCCAACGCTGGTCAAGGATACGTGGCGCATCTGGATGACACCCCAACCGATGCCTGGCTATCCGAGTCGCGCTTGAAGCTATTCGGTGTGCTCAACCCCCTGGCGGCCTTTCGACCCCAGCTGGCGGCATCCGACATCGGCTCTCTGACCTGCGTCAATTCACTGCTGGCACTGCAACCCGAGCCGCACATGATCGCCACCTCTTCGGCCCGGGCAGCACTGCTCAACATGACCCACTCGCTATCCCACGAGCTGGTTGTCGAAGGCATTCGGGTCAATTCAATTCTGCTCGGCATGGTCGAGTCCGGCCAGTGGCGCCGCCGATTCGAGCAACGCGAGGACACCTCCCAGAGTTGGGAAGACTGGACCGCCGCCATCGCTGCCAGACGCGGCATCCCGATGGGACGTCTCGGACGCCCGCAAGAACCTGCCCGCGCGCTGGTATTTCTGGCCTCACCACTGGCCTCGTTCACCACGGGCGCCGCGCTGGACGTGTCCGGTGGCTTCAACCGCCATCTGTGACCTGGGCCACCCCACGGAGACCCCCCAATGACAAAACGACTGCTGATGATTGGCTACGGCGCCATGGGAGCCGAAGTACATCGACTGCTGCCCGACGGCATGAAGCTGGCCTGGGTTGTGGTGCCAGAAGCATTCGCCGCCGAGGTGAGCCAGCGGCTTGACGACAAGATCGAGGTGCTCAGCCGTATCGACCAATGCACCGAGACCCCCGACCTGGTGGTGGAATGCGCCGGCCAGCCCGGGCTCGCCGAGCACGGTGAAGCAGTGCTGCGTCGCGGCCTCACCCTGGCGGTGGTGGCCACCGGAGCCCTGGCCGACGAAGCGTTGTACCAGCGCCTTGCCGGTGCTGCTCGGGACGGCGGCGGACGCATGCAGCTACTGTCGGGAGCCGTGGCCGGCATGGACGGCCTCTCGGCCGCCCGCGAGGGTGGCCTCGACGAAGTTACCTACGAAGCCTGCAAGGCGCCCCGGAGCTGGCGTGGTAGCCATGCCGAAAAGTTGATCGATTTAGAGGCCGTGTGTGACAGGACGGTGTTCTTCGAAGGGGATGCCGGCGAAGCGGCGCGCCTGTTCCCGGCCAACTCCAATGTTGCCGCCACCATCGCCCTGGCCGGACTCGGCATGCGCGGCACCGCGGTCAAGCTGTCGGTAGACCCGCATACCCAGCGCAACACTCACTGCATTCACGTACGCGGACGCTTCGGCGAGTTCACCATCGAACTCAACGGCTTCCCCCTGGAGAGTAACCCCAAGACCTCGACCCTGGCCGCCCTGTCCGTGGTACGCGCCTGTCGACAGGCGCTCGAGCCGGTCTCCTTCTAACAGTCACGTCCAACGAAAAAGGTGCCCAGATGACTCACAAGATTTTTGTTGGCGGCGAATGGCGCGAAGGGCGTGGTGACCGGCTGGTGACACGCTTTCCTGCCGATGGTTCGGTCAATGCCGAGCTGAACGCCGCCAGCCTGGACGATGTCGAACAGGCTGTGGAGGCCGCCGATCAGGCCTGGCGTGCGCCCAGCTGGCGTGCCCGTCAGCCTCACGAACGCGCCGAAGTGCTCTACCGGGTCAGCGAACTGATCAAGCAACGCAACGAGGAACTCGCCGCCCTCCAGACTCGCGACAACGGCAAGCCGCTGACGGAGACCCGCGCTCTGGTGTCCAGCGCCGCCGCAACCGCTCGCTACTTCGCCGCGGCCTGCGAAACTCTGGAAGGAGAGCTGCCAACCCAGCGTAATGCCGACTTGATGACGTTCAGTCAGTACGAGCCACTCGGCGTCATCGCCGCCATTACCCCCTGGAACTCTCCGATCGCCAGTGAAATGCAGAAGGTCGCGCCGGCCCTGGCCGGTGGCAACGCGGTCGTGCTCAAGCCCGCCGAGGCTACGCCTTTGATGGCGCTGAAATTGGCCGAACTGTTCGAGGAAGCCGGGCTTCCGAAGGGGCTGCTCAGCGTCCTGCCCGGTCGTGGCAGCGTTATTGGCGAGGCCATCGTGCGTCATCCCAAGATCCGCAGAATCTCCTTTACAGGCGGCACCAATACCGGCCGACATCTGGCTCATGTGGCTGCCGACAAGCTGATTGGCACCTCCCTGGAGCTCGGTGGCAAATCGCCGACCATCATTTGTGACGACGCTGACCTGGAGCAGGCGGTGAAAGGTGTCGCCTACGGCATCTACAGCTCCGGCGGGCAAGCCTGTATTGCCGGGTCACGGCTGTTCATCCATCGCAGCCTTTACCAGCAGGCCATGGAGCGTCTCGAACAGATCACCTGCAGTCTTCGCGTCGGCCACCCCGAGACGCCAGGCACCCACATCGGCCCCCTCATCAGCGACAGCCACCGGGACAGCGTGGCCGCCTATGTCGATCGAGCCCGTGAGGAAGGCGCCTGCATCCGCGCCGGGGGCAGCATCCCCGAGGATACTGGGCTCGCCAACGGCAGCTTCTACCTGCCGACCCTGATCGAGGGCCTGCCTCACCACAGCAGCGTCTGCCAGGAAGAAATCTTCGGTCCTGTACTGGTGGCGATGCCCTATGACGATGACGACGAACTGGTGGGCCTCGCCAATGACAACGCTTACGGCCTCGCCGCCGGCATCTGGAGCCGCGACTACCGCCGCGCTCTGGCGCTGGCCAGCCGGCTCGAGGCTGGCACCGTCTGGATCAACACCTACAAGAAATTCTCCATCTCCACCCCGTTCGGTGGCTACAAGGCCAGCGGCCTGGGACGGGAAAAAGGACGTCAGGGCATTCATGCCTACATGCAGCAAAAGAGCCTGTACCTGGGGCTCGACCCCGCCCCCATGAACTGGTGTGACTGAATGCCCACGGCCAAAGAGGAATACCACATGACCACCATCACCGTCGGTGAAGCCGTCGCCCGCACCTTGGAGGCCTATTCGGTCTCCGCCGTCTATGGCGTCATCTCCATTCACAACCTTCCCATTGCAGATGCTATTGGCCAGCGCCAGCGCCTTCGTTTCGTACCTTCGCGCGGTGAGGCCGGTGCAGTGACCATGGCCGATGGCCATACCCGAATGGGTGGCCTTGGTGTGGCACTCACCAGTACCGGTGCCGGAGCTGGCAATGCCGTGGGCGCCATGCTCGAGGCGCTCAATGCCGGGACCCCTCTGCTGCATATCACCGGTCAGGTGGAGAAGGCCTATCTCGACCGAGACGCAGGCTTTATACACGAAACCCGGGACCAACGGGGCTTTCTCGAGGCCTGCTCCAAGCGCGCCTGGCGGGCTACCACCGTCGAACAGGTTGTACCGCTGCTGCACCGGGCTATTCAGGAGGCAATGACCCTGCCTAAAGGTCCGGTCAGCCTTGAGATCCCCATCGATATCCAGGCCAGCCAGGTGGAATGGGTGGAGATGCCCCCAGTCGAGCCGGCAAGGACGGCGAGGCTCAGCGACGACGCCATCGATCGACTCACAGCCCAGATCAAGGCTGCCCGGCGCCCAATGCTATGGATTGGCGGCGGTTGCCTTGAGGCTTCTGAGGCGGTGCGTCGCCTGGCCGATCTCGGTATCTCGGTGGTATCCAGTACTCACGCCCGCGGCGTCCTGCCCGATAGCCACCCACGCAGCCTGCGCGCCTTCCACAGCTCACCTTCTGTGGAAAATTTGTACGCCAAGAGCGACCTGATGCTGGTGGCTGGTTCACGCCTGCGCAGTAACGAGACGCGCACTTACTCAGTGGAACTGCCTCGCCCGCTGATACAGATCGATATCGACCCTGCTGCAGCCCATCGCAATTATGTCGCCGATACCTTCCTGTGCGGCGAGTGCAGTGACGTGTTGTCCCGGTTGGCTGACAGGCTCGAAGGCAGCTTGGAGCCCGATACGGAAGTAGACCGGGAAGTTACCCAGGCGGTGGAACAGGCAGAACGGGCGCTGCGTGATCAGGTCGGAGCGTACAGTAAGCTGTGTGACGCCATCCGTCTTGCTTTACCCGACGACGGAATCTTTGTCCGCGACATCACAGTATCGGGCAGCACCTGGGGCAGCAGATTGCTCCCCGCACAGCTACCACTGACTAACATCCACTCCCTCGCAGGCGCCATCGGCCAGGGCCTGGCGACTGGAATCGGCTGCGCCGTGGGTGCCGAAGGCCGTAAGGTCGTCACCATCGTCGGGGACGGCGGGCTGATGCTGATGGTGGGCGAGATGGCCACCCTCGCGCAGGAAGACCTCGACATGACCTTGATCATCATGAATGACGGTGGCTATGGCGTCATGCGCGGCATCCAGAGCAAGTACTTTGGCGACCGGCAGTACTATAACGATCTGCACACGCCGGACTTCCAGGCGCTGGCTCAAGCACTCGACCTGCCTCACTGGAAAGTAAGCCAGGGTGACGACTTCCACGGAATTGTTGCCGAAGCGGTAGGACGCAAGGGCCCGGCAGTCATCGAAGTCGATATGAAGAGTGTCGGCCCACTCGAATTCGCCGGGCCGCCTCAGAAAAAACTCTACTAGTTCGAAACTTCTACCCCCCATCTTTTGCCCGTTTCGCGGACGCAAGTCCGCGGACACGGCAAAGCCATGTCCAGGAACCGCTCTCCTGGCCCCAGCCCTCTGAACCTTAACAACACAGCATTGAGTATTCGCACAATGAAAACAATGATGGTCAAGACCGTCGCCATCGGTGGTCTTCTGCTTCTCAGCTCCACCGCTCACGCCCTTACCTGGAGCGACACGTTCATCGGCTATCGCTATGGCTCGCAGTTCAGCGAACCCGGCAACAGCGACGATGTGGAAAAGAACATCCTGCAGCTTGGCCATGTCAGCGGCTATCGCTACGGCCAAAACTTCTTCAACCTGGACGTTCTACACTCCGGCGACGAAGACCCTGCCAAGAGCAGCGATGATGGAGCAACCGAAGCCTACCTGGTCTACCGCCACCAATTGCACTACGGAAAGCTGTTCGACGAACCGCTGGCCTTCGGGCCTGTCAAGGACGTGGCGCTCACCGCCGGTTTCGACCTGAACACAAAGAACAGCGAATTTGCTCCTCAGAAGCGCTTCCTAGCTGTTGGACCAACCCTCAAGTTCGACCTTCCGGCGGGCTTTCTGGATGTCAGCCTTTACTACGCCCGAGAGTGGAATCACTGTGGACTGGACGCGTGCGGTCTTGGTGACAATGAAAACGACATTTCCTTTGACGCCTTCTATCAGTTTAATGCCGCCTGGGGCATCCCCTTCGATGCCTACAACGTGCCGCTCAAGTTCCAAGGGTTCTTCAATTACAACGCCCCCAAGGGAGAAGACTACTTCGGTCGAGAAACCAAGCCTGAACGTCTGATCCGGTCATCGTTGATGATGGATATTGGCGACATGGTGTGGGGCGACAGCAACCAGCTATGGGTTGGCGCCGGCTACGAATTCTGGCGCAACAAGTACGGTAACCACGATGTGCCTGGCTCAGATACCGATGCGGTGAGCTTCAACCTGGAATGGCATCTCTGATGATCGAGAGCGTGACAGGGATTTCAGTCAGACACAGCTGGCCAGAGCCATTGCCATGTAATACGGCACACGGCTCAAGTGTTGCTTGAATTCAAACCACCAACAAGACGCTGGGGCGGCTAGCATAAGCAGCCGCCCTTCGATTTTACCGAAAAAGCATATGTAACCCTGACAGAAGCTCCTCCAAACTTGATTGCAGCCTTTCCACCTCATTTCCGGTCAATTTACCGCGAAAACTGTATGACCAGCAGACTAAAGAAGCACAGCGAGACCACAACCTATGCTCGCCCATTTGTTCTTCCCACTTTTGTAGCTTGAAAAACTCACAATTGAGGAGCCTCCATTCATCATTCGCCAGGATGATTGCCATCCCCTTCCATTGCTGGCTTTGCCAGTCGGCGGCTGATATCCCATGAACCACCAGCACGACCACAGCTACAAACTGCTGTTCAGCGAACCCAGGGTCATTCGAGATCTCCTGACAGGCTTCATCAAGGAGGACTGGATAGCGCGTCTCGACCTCGACTCATTGGAGAAGGTCAGCAGCAGCTTTGTCAGCGACGACCTGCGCGATCGGGAGTCCGACGTCATCTGGCGTGCACGCTTCGGCGATGACTGGGTCTACGTCTATCTGTTGATCGAATTCCAGAGCACCATCGATCCCTTCATGGCACTGCGTATCATGACCTACGTGGGCCTTCTTTATCAGGATTTGATCAAGCAGAAGAAGCTCTTGCCCCAAACCCGATTGCCCCCGGTGCTGCCCGTCGTGCTCTACAATGGAGAAAAGCGGTGGAACGCCGCCGTCGACGTATCGGACCTCGTTCAAAGCGTGCCCAGGGAGCTGGAGCGATACCGCCCACGAATGCCCTACCTTCTGCTGGACGAAGGCGCCATCGTGGAGTCAGAGCATTGGTCGCCAGAGGCCCGCAACGTGGTAGCCGCCATATTTCGTCTGGAACACCACCGAGGCACCAGGGAGGCGGTCGAACTGATCGGGTTGCTGGCAAGATGGCTCGAAGCACCGGACCAGACTCGTCTGCGCCGCCACTTCGCCATCTGGATCAAGCGCGTGCTGCTGCCCAGCTGGATACCCGAGGGCGAAGGACCCGAGTGGCAGAATCTCAACGAACTCAATGAGGTACACAGTATGCTGGCCGAGCGTGCAAAACGATGGCCCGAGCAGTGGAAACAGCAGGGCCTTGAAGAAGGGCGCAAGCAAGGACGCCAGGAAGGACTGCAGGAGGGCGAACAGAAGGGCGAACAGAAGGGCGAACAGAAGGCTCGCCTGGACACCGCTCGCAACATGATCGAGCGGACGCAGATGGACGACCAGATGGTGGCGGATCTGTCGGGGCTAGATATCGAGCAGGTCAGGACGCTGAGAGACGAGCTCAAGCGCTAGGCCAGGCCGGCGTAGGTGACGAACACCAGCAGCACGCCTGAAGCGCCCCCGCCCTGTCGGGCACGACACCATGATTCACCCACGCACAAAAAAACCGCCTCGATGGGCGGTTTTGATGTTGCAGCAAGTCGTCGATCCATAACCATCTTTCAGATGGTGCCGGCACCAGGAGTCGAACCCGGGACCTACTGATTACAAGTAAATCAAAGTATTCTTGTACAGCAATCACTTACGCGTTTTTTATCTACGTAAAAACATGTCAAAGGGCACGAGAAATCATAGGTTTATGCGACGCGCCTACGCTGTGTTTTCCGGCACCTATGACCCCCTGTGCATAACTCTGCCGAAAAATGAGCAAAACCGCATGAATTGAAGGGGGCCAATATCCCACGCGAGGCCCAGTATTGGTGCGGGCTACGCCCTTATTGCGCAGGTGCATAAAAACCAGCACGTTTAGAGCGCGGGCGGGGCGGGGTGTCGACGGCGCGCCAGGGGGCGCTGCAGGGTGGTCAGAAGGCTCGAAGGCCGCTTATAACCACCAGCTGTTCGCCATCTCGAATTCACTCAATGGTGATGACGCGCTGACCACCAGACGCCCACACCAAGCTGTGATGTGCCCTGGGTGGCGAAGAACAGGAACGTCTCGAATCAGGCATTTAAACCGAGATGAAAAAAGCCACCCTGGTCAGAGGGTGGCGGTATCTGAAGGACGTGCTTGTTGAAGGGGCCGAGTGCTACCGTGAGGGATCAAGGCTCCCATCTTCGGCACCATCCAGCGAGTAGCTTCGGAAGCTCACGATCTCTTCACCTGCCCACTCGTTGACCTCGCGCATGGCCGCCTGAAGGGGCTCGAGCTCGTTGGCCACGAATACCCGGGCGGCCTTCTCGACGTCACCGAATCCACCGGTATTCTGCGGGATGATCCCCATCAGCTGCGGTGGAATGCGGTGACCGGCGAGCTGGTCATCCCGGGTGATGTTCTTGATGTTCCAGAAGTCGTCCTTGGCTGCGACCTCCGATACCGGGATGACCTGGACGCCGTCCTTCTTGCCATTGGGCGAATACAGGAAGAGATTGCGGAAGTTGCCGGGGCCCTTAGAGTCCTTCAGGGCCTGGCGCATGGCGTCGATGTCCTTCTGGTCATGGGCGGGGTCGCTGACGTACATGATGAAGCCGGCGTGTGAGCCGTTCAGGAAGTAACGACGCCTGAACAGGGTGGCGTTCTCGTTGAGCCACGCGGATTGCAGGCTGCCCAGGTAATCCGGCACGCCATAGATGCCCTGGTCAATGTCCGGCTCGAGCAGGTGGAGCACCCGCCCCATGGGCAGCTCGGTTCGATCGATGAAGTTGGGTACCCACCAGTAGCGCTCGCCGTTGAGGCCACCACGACGTACGTAGCGTGCGCGCAAGTGGCGAAACGGAAGGCGGCGCCCCAAGCGCCCGACGACTTCCTCCAGGTAGGCGTTACCGAACACCAGGTAGTCGAGCGCCAGGCCGCTGAACGCCTGCCGACCCAACAGCGGGTGCGGCTTGAAGGTGCGCAGCAGGATATTTCGCTTCACCTGCAGCGCGCTGCCATGGTGAGCCGTTGCCCGGTAGGACTTGGCCAGGATATCCAGCGGTACCGGTGGCTCGTACCACTCGTCCGAGGAAAGCCAGAGCCCCTCGTAGAAGAAGTCACGCATGCTGGTGACGGGCTCGGGATCACCGAAGCTGAACGCCTCGGTCCGAGCACGCGGTGCCGCCGGTGCCGAGTTGGTGGCGGAGTAGCCCGCCGGCAGGCGGACCCGGGGCTTGCTGGCGGAAGCTGTCATTCGAAGATCTCCATCAGGGATTGGCCGGCCCCGTCGGCGGGGCCATCGATAGGTTCGTGAGAGAGGGCGTGCATCGTCGCCCAGGCCAGATCGGCATGACCGGTCGCCTGGGTGCGGCCGCTGACATAGGTGAACTGCCGGCCGGAAGCGGTCAGCTCACGCTTGATGGCCATGAAGGACTGCGCCAGGTCCGACCAACCCGCATCGAACTCCAGGCGACCTTTGCGCATGATCTGCTGTGCCTGCATCACCAGGCGCGCCTTGACGGCGGGGTCGTAGCGGAATCGCACCAGGGTCGGGAACCACTTAGCCACGTGCTCGGCTACCGCCTCGCCGATCCCGGTCACGTCGATGCCGATGTGCTCGATGCGATAGCGGCTGGTGAGCTTGCGGATCTCCGCCGCCTGCTTCTCGTAGTCCTGCCCCTTGAGCCGGTGGCGCTCAAGAATGCGATGGCGCTCATCGGCACTTCGTGCCGGCAAGACCACCACCAGGCCTGCACCGTCGCCATCCTCGCCCGTGCCGGTGGGGTCATAGCCGACCCACACGCCGCGATCCCCCACTGGACGCGGGGCGAACGGTCTGAAGTCGTCCCAGACTTCCCAGCTATCCACCATGCAGGGGTGCACCATGGCCAGCGGGAACGCCGACTGGCTGTCGTCAACGAACTGGCACATCAGCAGGTTGGCGAACTCCTCATCGGAATACTCGAGGCGCAGCTGGTCGAGGTCGAACAAGTCGCACCCGCCAGCGATGGCGTCTTCCACCGTGACGATCTGGCGCCACTGACCATCGGCACACAGTTGCCCTCCAGCGCAGGCAAGGTGGGAGACATCGAACTCGGCCCGGTCCTTCTTTGGCCGTCGCTTGTTGAACAGCTCACCCGACCAGAACGGGTAGGCTTGATGCCCCAGGCTCGAGGGCGTCGAAAAGTAGGTCTGGCGCCATTTTTTGTGCATGGCCATGCCAGAGGTGACCTTTCGGAACTCCTGGAAGCGGTGGATCCAGAAGTACTCGTCGAGGTAGACATCACCGTGATAGCCCTGGGCCGTCTTCGAGTTGGTGCCGAGAAAGTGAAGCTCGGCCCCGTTGTCGAGGACCAGCGGCGAGCCCTTGAGCTCGACGTCGGTGACCTCCTTCACGAACTGGACGATGTAGTTGCGGAAGATGTGGGCCTGGGCTTTGCTCGCCGACAGGAAGATCTTGTTTCGCCCAGTCTTGAACGCATCAACGATGGCCTCTCTGGCGAAGTACCAGGTGGCCCCGATCTGGCGTGACTTCAGAATGTTGCGAATACGGTGCTTGTGTCCCGCCTCGTGCCATTGGTGCTGGTACTCGAATAGCGATTCGAGAAACGCCGCTTCGAGCGCCTCGACCTGCTCGTCATCCAGGGCGTTGCGCTTCTGCTTGCGCCGTGGAGCCTCGTTGCGCGCCGTGATATTGGGATTGAGGTCGCTTTCCTTGCCGGTCTCCTGGTACCGATGCACCCGGGCCAGTCGCTCGATCTGGCGGCCCAGCAAGTCGATCTCCTTGAAATCACGGCCTTCCTTCGCTTCCTTGCCGATCAACTGGATCAGGCGTGCCTCGAGCGCACCCTCGACGCGCTCGGTGGGCGAGGCCTTCTCCCAGCCGTCGCGTTCCTTCCAACTGTGCACGGTGGAGGGCTTTTGTCCGATGAACTCGGCGATACGCGCCACTCGCCATCCCTGCCAGTACAGGTGACGGGCCGTGAGGCGCGGAGAGTTGGGGTCTGGGGGCATAGTCGTCATGCCGCCAGCCTAACCGTGAGGAAGGCTGCCGCATGTTGCTGATTCTTGTACCAGAGGGCCGGTACAACGCGGTTCGGTTGAGTCGCTCGCGTGGGGTGCGACCCTGACGGCAACACCGACACCGCACCCCGAGGAAGCCCATGGCACGCTGGTTCCGAATCGCCACCGAAGGCGCAACCACAGACGGCCGCAAGATCTCACGCCAGTGGATCGAGCAGATGGCCGCCAACTTCGATCCCGCCAAGTACGGTGCCCGAGTCTGGCTCGAGCACATGCGCGGCATGTTCCATGACGGTCCATTCGCCGCCCTAGGCGACGTCACCGCCGTCAAGGCCGAAGAGGTCGAGGA
>DJIP01000215.1:32836-33528 GCA_002433675.1 Halomonas halophila | reverse complement strand
CTGGGCCTGGGTGATCATGGCGCTTTTGATCTTTGCCGGAGCCTTGATTCGCCAGTACTTCGTGCTGATGCACAGCGGCCAGCACAAGCCGAGCTATCCGGTTGCCGGTGTGGCGTTGATTCTGGTGGCCTTCGCGGTAGGGGCACCGAGCCTGACGACCAGCCAGACCGTCGACAACGCCAACAGCGGCAGCAGTGCACCGGTTGCATCCGACGCTTCGCCGCTGGCCCAAGTGCATGCCGTCATGCAGGAGCGCTGTGTCAGCTGCCACGCTGCCCAGCCCGCCCACGCCGGCTTCACCGCTCCGCCCGCCGGTGTGGCGCTGGAAACCGAGGCCCAGGTCGGACAGCAGAAGGCCGCGATCCAGCAGGTGGTCGCCAGCGGCTACATGCCGCTGGGCAACCTGACCCAGATGACCGACGAGGAGCGTGCTCTGGTCGCCAACTGGGGCGAATAGCGGGCCAGGATAAGCCGCAGTTGCCCCGGCGGGATGCGGGGAACTGCGGTTCTTTCTTGTCGGTATATCTCGTATACAATGGGGATATATTGCCTCCGAGGACAGTGTCGATGAATCAGCGCGTGAAGCCTTCGCCCCCCGCCTCACCGGCCCCCAGACAGGGCAAGAACGGTGATGGCGCCGAGCGTCACGAGGCCATTCATCGCTCGATCAGCGACGCCATCATCGAGCACCG
>DJIP01000215.1:17600-32468 GCA_002433675.1 Halomonas halophila | reverse complement strand
GTCAGTCGTACCGGCATTCGCAAGATCCTGCAGCGCCTGGCACTGGAGCAGCTCGTCACCCTAACGCCACGCCGTGGCGCCAGCGTGACGCGTCCTACCGCTGACGAAGCCAAGGACGTATTCGACGCCCGCCAGATGGTCGAGTGCGGGCTGATGTCAGACATCGCCAGGCGCATTACCCAGGATGACATCGTCACTCTCAAGGACATGGCCCGGCGCGAGCGGGAAGCGTTGCGAAGTGGTGAGCAGAGCGTCGCGATTCGCCTGTCCGCCGATTTCCACACCTATCTGGCCCGGGTCTCCGGCAACCGCACCCTGGCGGATTTCGTCGAACGCCTGTGTTCGCGCAGTTCGCTGATTCTGGCCGTCTACGGCAACGCCGGGCACCTGGGCTGCGAGTCACACGATCATCAGGATCTGATCCAGTACCTGGAAGACGGCAAGGGCGAGCGCGCCGCCGCCTTTATGGGCCGCCACCTCAAGGCCATCGAGGCCTCGTTGTCGATCGTCGAGGAAGAGGACGAGGCGCCCAACCTGTTCGATATCTTTGCACCCTGACGGCGACAGGCGATCAAGCGGCGAGAGCATGGCCACTCGACCGCTGGTGAATGCCTGGATGCGACATGTTTCGGCCCCGCTGACGCCATGGCGTCAGCGGGGCCGTCTTGCGTATGGCCGTGGCCTTTCACAGCTCGCTTTCTTTAACCGCAACCGCCCGACCCAGCGCTCGTCCTAGCCAAAGATCGTGCGCAACGTCACAAAGGACACCGCACTGATGGCTCCTGCTGCCGGCAGTGTGATGATCCAGGCAAGGCCGATCGGCTTCATCAGGGTCCAGTTGGTCTGGTGGTTGACCAGACCAATCCCCAGCACTGCACCGATCAGAATATGCGTGCTGGAGACCGGAAGACCCATGATCGTAGCCAGCATGACCACTCCGGCAGCCGCCAGCTCGGCGGCGAATCCCGAGGCCGGATGCATGGCCGTCAGATTGTGGCCCACCGTCTGGATCACCTCCTTGCCGATAAACCAGAGCCCGACGATCAGCGCTACCCCGAAGGTGATCATGGCTACCGGAGGAATCGCCGCCTCGCTGCCGATGGCACCATTGCGCAGTACGTCGAGGATGGCCGCGAAGGGACCGATGGCGTTGGCGATGTCGTTGGAACCATGACTGAAGGCGAAGCCGGCAGCGGTGAAGACCTGCATCCAGCTGAACATCAGGAAGGTGGAGCGTGACAGCGAGTTGCCCTTGAGGGTCTTGGCAAAGATGAAGGTCGCCATCCACACGACGGCCCCGATCATGCCCATGATCATGTAGTTGTTGAGGGTGGTCAGACCCAGCTCCAGGTGCTTGAAGCCCTTGAACAGGAGCATGGCGGAAATGATCATGGCACCACCGGCGGCGACCATCGGAACCCAGTTCTGCAGGGCTCGGTGGGCGTCGACATCTTCGCGCTGCTTCTCGATGCGCGCAAGCTCCTTGAAGTAGTCCGACTCGAACTCGGCGCTCTCGTAGTCCTGGTCGTGGTAAGCCTGGACATCACGTGTCATGGCGTGGGTATAGGAGATCTTCTGGATTTCCGAGAGTCGCTCGAAGGCCTCCTTGTGGCGGCGGTCGTTCTCGTACTTCTGGCGCTTGATCTCCTTGAGGCGATTCTCGGCTTCATCGTTGTAGCTGAGGATGTGCTTCTTGATCAGGCCGAACAGGGCGTAGGAGACCAGACCGCCCAGTACCGGCGACAGCACCCAGGACACCGCGATCTGCCAGATCTGGCCCCATTGCACCAGTTCCATGCTGTGGACGCCCGGAGTCAAGGCGCCGAGCACCAGAGAGGAGCCGACATCATGATGTAGACGAAGTCCATCGGCGCGATGGTAAAGCCGGACAGGTCGACGATACCCTTGCGAATGGTGTCGGTGACCTGGCCGCCGGCGATCACCGCACCGCTGACCTCGAACACCGCTGCCACCAGCAGTGCCTGCTTGATGGTCAGGGTGCCGGCGCCGACGCTGGTGCCAAAGGAGTTGGCGACATCATTGCCACCAATATTGAAGGCCATGAACACCCCGAACAGGGTGGCCAGGCCGAAGACCAGGGGAAAATGGCCCTGGGTGTAGCCAAACCCCCAGAACAGAAAGTAGCCGACGGTGGCAAACAGCAGTACGGCGAAGGCCAGACTGAGGCCAGAAGGGCGGATTCCCGATGATGTCGGGACGGTATGACTGGGTGTTGTCATTGGATGTCCTCATGTTGGCGCCGGCCCGAAAAGGGGGACGGCAGGAAGAGGACGACGATGGAGGGGGCGCTTTACGGATTTGTTGCAATGCGGGGGAGTGTTACACCATATCGCGCATTTTGCGCCGCTTTGCGCGCAAATGGGGTGAAGGTGTAAGCGTGAGCGCGAGACTTGAAAGACTTTTCGTACCCGTCTTTCGCACCTGGCCGACCGCCGTCAGGCGGTAGGCCAGGTGTGGCCCTTTAGTGTGGCGTTGTCGCAAGACAGAGGGCCCCCAGGCCCCTTGCCGTTTTGTTGTCCTGGCGCTTAGCTGGCTGCCACTGCCTGCTTGTGCTGGCGCATCAGCGCGTAGTAGATGGCGCCACCGAGTGCTGCCCCCATCATCCAGCCGAAGCCGGCCAGCCCCTGCAGGGCAGGCACCACCACCGTCGCCAGCGAAAAGATCGCGGCCAGCGCAAAGGCCGCCACGGCGCGCAGGTTCCAGCCGTTGGTGTAGGTGTAGGCGTCGCCTTCACGGGAGGAGAACAGCGCCTGGACGTCGAGCCGGCGGCCCTTGATCAGATAGTAGTCGACCACGATGATGCCGTAGAACGGAGCGACGATGGCCCCCACGGCGTTGACGAAGCCGGGTACGCCGATCTGGCTGATCACCGAGACCCACAGCGCGCCGACGAAGAAGGCCACGCAGGCAGTGATCAGGCCGCCGATCTTGAAGCTGATCGCCCGGGGGAAGAGGTTGGCCAGGTCGTAGGCCGGGGGGATGAAGTTGGCCACCAGGTTGATGCCCACGGTGGCGGCGAAGAAGGTGACCGCCGCCAGCAGTGTCAACGGCAAGGCGTCGACCCGGTCGACGATATCGGTGGGGTTGGTCAGGGCCTCGCCAAACAGCACCAGGGTGCCGGCGGTGATGATCAGCGCAATAAAGGAGAAGAAGGCGACGTTGAGGGGAAGCCCCAGCAGGTTGCCGAGCCTCATCTGGCGCTCGGTTCGGACGAAACGGGTGAAGTCGCCGAAGTTGATCACCACGGCGGCGAAGTAGGCCACCATGGTGCCGACCACGGCAGCGAAGGCGCCGATGCCACCGCCGCCTTCCCCGCTGGCCGAGAAGATGGAGCCGATCGCTGGCAGCAGTTCACTGCCGGCCTGCCACCAGACCACCACCATCAGCGCCACCATGACCACGTAGACCAGCGGCCCCGCCCAGTTGAGGAAGTGCTTGATGCGCTCGATCCCCGACCAGAAGATCGCGATCTGAAACAGCCACACCAGCACGAAGGACAGCCAGGCGACAGGTGACAGGCCGAGCATGCCGGCCCCGCCGTCGGTGCCGATCAGGGCGGTGATCATCAGGGTGACGGCGGTGGAAGCGAAGTAGGTCTGCACGCCGTACCAGAAGATCCCGACCAGGGCGCGTAACAGCGCCGGCAGGTTGGAGCCGCGCACGCCCAGGCTCGCTCGCACCATGACCGGGAAGGGGATGCCGTAGCGCACGCTGGGGGCGCCGGTCAGGTTGACCAGAAACATCACGATCACCCCGGCCAGGATGATCGCCGCCATCACTGCCCAGCCGCTCAGGTTGTAGGACAGGAACAGCGATGCGGCCAGGGTGTAGCCGAACAGGCTCTGGATGTCGTTGGACCAGACGTTGAAGATCTCGAAGGCGCCCCAGTTGCGCTGGGCGTGGGGCAGCGGGGCCAGGTCCTCGTTGTACAGGCTCGGGTCGACCCGGGAAGTATCGAGGCTTAGATCGTCATGGGACATGAAGGTGTCTCTTGTTGTTTCTGTTGTTGTGTCAGTCGTCGTGCCTGTCGGTGCGAAGCGCGTGGCTCAGTTGCGGCCCAGGGCCGCGATCGCCGCCTTGGCCGCTGCACTGACGGCTATCACCAAGGGCACTTCGGTGCTGTCCTGAAGGCGAAGGGCGGCATCTGACAAGGGCCCTCCGCCCATGATCACGGCTTCGGCGCCGTCTTCGCTGACCGAGGCCTCGATGGCGTCAGCCAGGGCGGCATCGAGTACCTGTGGCGAGTCGAGCAATTCCACCGGATCGCCGGGGGTGACGCGGGTGCCTCGGTACTGATCCAGGTAGCCCAGAGCCTCGGCCTTGGCGGCGAAGGACTCGATCAGGGCCGGGTCGGGAGTGATGGTGGCGATACCGAAGGGGCGGCCATCGCGCGCTGCCTCGTGGAAGACCTCTTCGCCGATGCCGAATACCGGAATGTCGACGGCCTCGCGCAGTTGATCAAGCCCGGGGTCGCTGAAGGCCGAAACGATGATGGCGCCGGTGGACGGGTCCTCGGCGGCCTGGCGTCCCAGTTCAACCACGCCTTGGCTGGCCGCGACCATGTCCTCGGGGGTGGTCAAGAGGCGAGGTGCCGAGGCGTTGCTGACCCCGACGACCCGCGCCTGCCCCCGGGTTTCTCGCTCGGCCAGCGCCGCCATGGCCTGGGTGGCGGTATCACTGGAGTTGGGGTTGATGAGCACAATGGTGCCCAGGGGGGCCGATGCTGGTTTTTCGGCGCTGGCCATCGGCGCAACGGCCATCATCAGGGCGAGCCCGGGAATGGCGACTGCCTGGAGCAGGGAAGGAAGAGAGAGTGTCATCGTGTTGTCCTCGGGGTTTGGCGGGTGCGAGGCGCCCGTTCGTCAGGAAGCGGGGCCTCGCCGTGCTCACTGGGTAAAGCGCTGGCAGCCCTTCCAGTAGCGCATCAGCAGCAGGTAGGTGAGGCCCGCCGGGATCAGGCTTGCGTACCAGGACACCGTGGGCATGCTGAAGGCCGCGATGACGCCCACTCCTGTAGCGATGAAGGCGGCCAGATTGACGCCACGGTAAGGGCCGTTCTCGTCGTACAGCTTGTCCAGATCCAGGGTGCGGCGGCGAATCAGGTAGTAGTCCACCACCAGCACCGCGAAGATCGGGCCGAGGAAGGAGGAGTAGGTCTGCACGAACACCTGCAGGCCGGCGGCGGACTCGTCCTTTACCAGCTCCCAGGGGAAGGTCGCGAAGGCCAGCAGGCCGACGATCACCGTCGCCTTGCGGAAGCTCATCTTGAAGGTGTCCATCAGCACGTAGGTAGGCGGCACCACGTTGTTGAGCACGTTGGTGGTGACCTGGGCGAAGGCGATGAACAGCAGCGTCGTCATCAGCAGCGGCGTATTGTCCACGGCGTTGGCGAAGACCTTGATCGGATCGGCCACACCGGTGGCCTCGGACACCATGTAGCCGATCAATCCCATGAACAGCGTGCACGGCAGGATCGACATGGCGTAGATGGTGGTCAACAGACCCGGCCCGGTGCCCTTGACGTGCTCGCGGGAGTAGTCGCTGACATTGAGCATCATGGTCGAGTAGATGCCCAGAAACAGCATGGTAGCGCCCCAGAAAGGCAGCCCCCAGGAGCCTTCCATGGTCAACAGGTTGGCCGAGAGGGCATCGCCGTAGCGGACCACGGTGCTGTAGAACATATAGACCAGCGAGGCCAGGATGAAGGCGCTGCCCACGTTCTCCAGCCACTTGATGCCCTGGAAGCCGAGCACCGACAGGCCGATCTGCAGGAACTGAAAGCCGATGAAGAACACGATCAGGTTGTCGTAGCCGAACAGGGTGGCCGACACCAGGTTCAGGGCGCCCGCACCGATCCAGCTCTGAAAGCCATACCAGACGATGGCCGGCACCGCCCTGACCAGCCCAGGCAGACGAGTGCCCTGGAAGCCGAAGGCGCTGCGCGCCTGGACCATGAAGGGGATGCCGTACTTGTAGCCCGCGGCGCCGTTGATGGCCAGGGCGATGCCAATGACGAAACAGCCGATAGCAATAGCCACCGTGGCCTGGATCAGGTTGAGGGTGCCGACCACGCTGGAGCCCATGGTGAAGGTGCCGATCGAGACGCAGCCGCCGAACCAGGCCAGCAGGTAGGAGGTGCGCCCCATGATACGGGTCTTCTGGGGGGCCAGCGATTCGTCGCCGACACTCTTGGTGGTGGCCTCGGCGACACCCTGGGGCGCGTCTGGCCGGGAAGTGGAAGTGGTCATCTTGGACCTCGCTCGTTGTGGATTATTATGGGTCAGGTCTTGTCGGGTCGTCGGGGATCAGCGTTCTGTGGTCTCCAGATCCAAGTTCGACAGGTGCTGGAAGGCGCCGCTGAAGGCCTTGGGGCGGGGGAAGGCGAGGTCGCCGGTCTTGCAGGTGCCAAGGCCCAGTCCTACCAGCGCCTCGCTCAGCTTCACCGCCGCCGTCACCCCTTCCACCACCGGCAGGCCCACCTCGCGACTGATGGTCTCGGTCAGGTCAGCCATGCCGCCGCAGCCCAGCACGATGGCGCCGATGCCATCTTCGTCCCTGGCACGACGGCTCTCCTCAATGATCTTGTCGAGCGCGCAGTCGCTATCGTCTTCCAGGTCCAGCACCGGGATCTCGGCGGCGCGCACCCGACGACACTGGTGACGAAAACCGTACTGGTCGAGCAGGTGCTCAGCGATGATCACAGTGCGTCCCAGGGTGGTCACCACCGAGAAGCGCGTGCTGATCAGGCTGGCCATATGGAAGGCCGCCTCGGCGATGCCGATCACCGGGGCTCGGGTGGCTTCCCGCGCTGCCAACAGGCCCGGGTCACCGAAGCAGGCCACCACGTAGGCATCGACCTGGGCTTCCCTGTCCATGCGCAGGACCTCTTCGACCACACCGACGGCGCTGATCGCTTCGTCGAAATGGCCCTCGATGGATACCGGGCCACTGGCCGGCTGGGAGGCGGTGATGCGCGTGCCTGGCGAGGCGATGGCACTGCCGGCGAGGCGAATCGTCTCGGTCATGCCGGCGGTGGTGTTGGGGTTGATCAGGTGGAGATGCATGCCTGTTGCCTTCGTGGACGAGGAATAAATGTCTTTGTACACAAAATAGATCGATATCGGATACGCATCAAGGGTTGCGTCCGCTGATCGGAAATGATGAAAAAATAGTCTATAAAACATCTGTTTATAGGGTGTTTTTGGCGAGATGGTGGTATCTGGAAGGATAGTGCTCCGATCATGAGTACCGTTCTTGTTATCTAGTGAGTACAATCATTCGGGAATTTATGTATACAATACGTTCGCTTCCAGCCCCGTTGCGAATGTCATCACAGAATGGATGGATCGCCAGCAGGGCCCTGGAGGCAGCTGTGCAGTGACATTCGACGAGCTTTCCCTTGTGAACGTTGGTCGATGACGGTATTGCCAAGAAAGTGAGTACAGTCTATTTTGAGTTTGTATACATAAAGGCGTGCAGTGACGCCTGGTACGGCACGCGGGGCAGTGGTCACCTGTCGTGTTCGCTTGAAGTGCTCATGACAAGTGCGTTGTTGAAGCGGCCAGCTCAGGCGGGCCCCGCCTGGCGTTGCTACCCCGAGTGCCAGATTCCAGGTGCTGTGTTTCAGGTGATCCTTCAATGGCAGGCGCCCAAGTCTCGTAGGTACGCCACCTTGCGCTCTCGCTAATGCACTTGCACGCTCGCACGGTAGTGGTGGCCCCTGCCATCGCCCGACTTTCAGGAGAAGCCATCCATGACAACAACATCCTATCCGCGTGATCTGATCGGCTACGGACGCACGCCTCCCCATGCCAACTGGCCAGGCAAGGCGAGGATCGCCGTACAGTTCGTGCTCAACTACGAAGAGGGCGGAGAGAACTGTGTGCTCCATGGTGACGCGGGCTCCGAGCAGTTCCTGTCCGAGATCATCGGTGCCGACAGCTATCCCGATCGCCATCTGAGCATGGAGTCGATCTACGAGTACGGCTCCCGTGCCGGGGTCTGGCGAGTGCTGCGGGAATTCGAGCGACGGGGGCTGCCGTTGACGGTGTTCGGGGTCGCCATGGCGCTGGAACGCCACCCTGAACTGGCCCACGCCTTCAAGGAGCTGGGGCACGAGATCGCCTGTCATGGCTATCGCTGGATCCACTACCAGCAGGTCTCGGAGAAGGTCGAGCGGGAGCACATGCGCAAGGCCATCGAGATCTTCGAGCGGCTCTACGGCGAGCGTCCTCAGGGCTGGTACACCGGCCGAGACAGCCCCAATACCCGGCGCTTGATACTGGACGAAGGTGGCTTTCTCTACGACAGCGACTACTACGGCGACGACCTGCCGTTCTGGACCTGTGAGGCCGACAGCCAGGGCCAGCATCATCCGCATCTGGTGGTGCCCTATACCCTGGACAGCAATGACATGCGCTTCGCCGCGCCCCAGGGCTTCAACACCGCCGATCACTTCTTCACCTACCTGCGTGATGCTTTCGATGTGCTCTACGCCGAGGGCGAGGACTCTCCGAAGATGCTGTCGGTGGGCCTGCACTGTCGCTTGATCGGCCGTCCGGGGCGTTTTCGCGCCCTGCAGCGTTTTCTCGACCATATCGAGGCCCACGATCGGGTCTGGGTCACCCGTCGGATCGATATTGCTCGCCACTGGGCGGAGCAGTTCCCCGCGCCGACGCCGGCGCCGATCGGCTGACGTAAGCCACCGCCCAGGCCTCCCCTAGTGGTGATCGCCTCGGGGAGCCCTTTCTCGCCCGTACTTCAGGAATCACCATGCTCGAATTGACTGCACATCCCCTGACGGCTGAGGCCTTCGTCCCCTTTGGCGAGGTTATCGACGCCCGCAACTCCGCTTCCTTTTCGATCAACGCTGGACGCACCCAGCGCCACCATGATCTGGTGCCGATCGAGACCCTGGGCGACAACGCGCGGCCGATGATCAGTCTGTTCGTCAGCCAGCCCATCGAGTTGCCGTTGACGCTGTCCTTCCTGGAGCGCCACCCCCTCGGCAGTCAGGCGTTCATGCCGCTGCACGAGGAGCGCTTTATCATCGTGGTGGCTCCGGCAGGCGATAGCATCGATCCTGCCGAGGTGCGGGCCTTCGTCACCGACGGCCGACAGGGCGTCAACTACCGCGCGGGTACCTGGCACGCCATCCAGTCTGTGCTGGAGCGCGAAGGCGAATTTCTCGTCGTCGATCGCGGCGGTGACGGCAACAATTGCGATGAATATCCCCTCGAGGTTCGCGTCACCCTGGGTGAGTGACGAGCCTCGCCGTCCGGGCGAAAGACACGGCTGAGCGGTACTGCTGCATGGCATACGGGCCAACAACAAGGATTTTTCAATGAGCGCTTCCCAACCGACACGACACTACTATGCGCCCCACGGCGGGCACCCGAGCCAGAAGGTGATGACCACCGACAGGGCGATGTTTACCGAGGCCTTCGCGGTGATCCCCAAGGGCGTCTATCGGGACATCGTCACCAGCAAGCTGCCCCATTGGCACAACACCCGGCTATGGGTGCTGTCACGGCCGTTGTCGGGGTTCGCCGAGACCTTTTCCCAGTACATCATGGAAGTCGGCCCGGAGGGCGGCAGTGAACGTCCGGAGCCCAACCCTCAGGCGGAAGGCGTGCTGTTTGTCGTCGAGGGGGAGCTTGAGCTGACCCTGGCGGGCCAGGTGCATGTGATGGTGCCCGGCGGCTACGCCTTTATCCCCCCTGGCAGCGACTGGCAGGTGCGCAATCGCAGCAAGGAAGCCGTGCGTTTCCACTGGATACGCAAGGCCTACGAACGCGTCGACGGTATCGATCTGCCCGAGCCCATCGTCACCAACGAGAACGATATCGCGCCGACGGTGATGCCGGATTGCAACGAGGTGTGGGCGACCACCCGCTTTGTCGATCCTGACGACATGCGTCACGACATGCATGTGACGGTGGTGACCTTCCAGCCCGGCGGAGTGATTCCCTTCGACGAGACCCATGTCATGGAGCACGGCCTCTACGTGCTCGAGGGCAAGGCGGTGTATCACCTCAACCAGCAATGGGTCGAGGTCGAGGCGGGAGACTACATGTGGCTGCGCGCCTTCTGCCCGCAGGCATGCTACGCCGGTGGTCCCGGTCCGTTCCGCTACCTGCTGTACAAGGACGTCAATCGGCATATGAAGCTGCCGACGCTGGACTGAGCGGTCTCGGCCCCGCCTCGACCCGGAATGCGAGTTCGAACGCGGGGCCGTTTCATGGTGCTGCGCGCCTTCTCCCCGCAGGCATGCTACGCCGGTGGTTCCGGTCCGTTCCGCTACCTGCTGTACAAGGACGTCAATCGGCATATGAAGCTGCCGACGCTGGACTGAGCGATGACCGACCAAGGCCTCGATCCGGAACGCGAACTCGATCGAGGTCCTGGCCCCGCCCCCTCTCACCCCTTATAGGGATCCTGCTGCGTGCTGCTCCTGGCGCAGCAGGGTTTCCAGTGCGGGGGCCTCCATCGGGCGATAGAGCAGGAAGCCCTGCATCAGGGTGACACCGATTCGCTCGAGGCGAGCCTCCTTGGCGTCCTTGTCCACGCCTTCACAGATGACCTGCAGGCTCAGGTCCCGGCACAATTGATACACCGATTCGACGACACTGGCCTGGCGGGGCAGGTGGATATTGTCGATCAGCGTCTTGTCCAGCTTGATATAGTCCACGCCAAGCTGGCTCAGGTAGTTGAAGGAAGAGTAACCGCTGCCGAAGTCATCCAGTGCGAACTGGACGTCCATGGACTGAAACAGCTTGATATCGGAAAGCGTTCGGGGAAGGTCCTCGAGCAGGGCCTGTTCGGTGATCTCGATGCCCAGCGAGTTGATCGGGCAATCGTTGAGCGCATTGAAGAAGCACCGCCGGACGTTTTCGCTGGAAAAGAACAGCGGCGTCACATTGATGAACAGACGCTTGGAAAACCCCGCCTCATTCCAATGCCGCACATGGTGCGCGGCAGTCCGTATCACCCAGCATTCGATGCCCTCCATGACGCCGGGGTGATGGCGTAGCACGTCCAGAAACTGCGGAGGATGCAACTCACCCCGGGCATCGCGATATCGCAGCAGGGCCTCGACGTGCTTGATGCGGTGAGTGCTGACGTCGACGATGGGCTGGAAGACCAGTTCGAGCTGGCCTTCGGCCAGCCATTTCAGGGTTCGGTCTGCCTGCTTGATACGACTCCAGCGGCTGACGTTCTCTTCCATCAGCACGATATCCAGGGCGTCATCACCAAACGCCGAGTCGCTGGCATGGCGCGAGGGAAAGACCGGGTATTCATCCTTGCTGGAGCGCTCGCGGTGGACATAGCGGCGCCACGCCACGCTGTAGATCAGTACCCCGCAGCCGATACAGGTCAATTGCAGCAGCATCGATGGCAGGTAGACGCCGTCGAAGGCCAGGTAGCTCGAGATCAGATAAGGCACCGCCCAGTGTACGCTGTTGGGTGGTGGCGCCACCCAGCCCATGGACATGGCGGCGTAGGCCAGGCTGGCATTGATCGTCGGCACCGAGATAAAGGCCCAGGCCATGCGCAGGTTGAACACCAGCGGTATGCCAAAAACCAGGGTCTCGCTGATATTGAACAAGGTCAGCGGGGCGGAGATGCGCGCCAGTGACTTGTACTCCCGGCGCGAACTCACCACCAGCATCACCAGCATCAGGCACAACACCGAGCCCGCCCCGCCCGGGGTCGCGTAGAGGGTGAAGAATTCCGGCGAGGGCAGCCCCAGCACGTCGCTCTTGTTCTGCAGGTATTCGAACACCCCCAGCATGGTGGCGTAGCCGTGGATGGCGAACAGCGACAGCACCTGCAGAAACATCACGAACAGGATGATCTCCAGGTGATAGGGAATACGGTCCACCAGCAGCGCATAGACGTCCTGGGCGTAGCGGTCGGCGAGGGCAACGAAGACAAGGCGCAGCACAATGGCCAGCCCCACCGCGATGACGCCAGGCAGCACGTAGCGCAGGTTGAAGGTGATCATCTGGCTCATGACCACGCGCTGGGGGTCGCTCCGAGTGTTTTCCCGGGCGAACAGCCTGAAGGCGGTGTGGGTCAGCAGGATCGCGGGGTAGATGGCGATGGTCGAGCCCAGGCTGCGGGTCTGCTGGCCGACTTCAGCGTAGAGCTGGTCCCAGCCGCACAGGATCCAGAACACCGGCAGTGACACCAGCATGACGGCCGGTGCACGGATACGGTGGTGGCTGTTCAGTGACCAGCTCAACGACAGCAGGATCACTTCGGGAAACAGCTCTGCGAGATAGCGGGCCAGGTGGCTGACATAGACGGCGATGCCGGTGTCGATGCCAGTGAAGTGAAACAGGTTGGTGGCGACGGTCACCGCCGCCACTACGATGACGTAGGGCAGGATCGACAGATAGGCGTTGCGAATGGCCAGCAGGGTGCGATGCGCCGACAGGCTGGACAAGCGCTCATCGATATCGCGGAAGTTGGTCATCGTGTCGATCAGCGTGGCAGTCGATCTCGAGCGCCCGGTGACGTTTACGCGCAGGAGAGCAGGGCGGGAGCGCAGAGCGTCATTGGCTGGCGCACTGTAAAGCGCTGGGCAAGGTTGCCTGTCAGTCTGCGCGTGAGGGGCGATTCGGGGCGGGCGTCCGCCAATCCGGCGGCCTGTCCCTTATGTGCTTTGGACCGCACAGTTTATCGAGTATAGCCCGTTGCTGTTCGGGTGAGTGTTCCCGTTTTCCTCTCTGTTTTTGCCATTTCCTGTCGCCAGCACGGCTCCTTGCGTTCAATCCCTTCCTTGCTTTCGATCCCTTCCTTGTTGGTCCTCTCGTTGGTCCTCTCGTTGGTCTGAACGACAGGGGCCTCGTGGCCGCACGATGCGCCCCGATGGGCGACGCCGATTCCGGCACACATCACCGATCACTCGTTGTTTCAGAGACTTGCCGGCGCAAGTCTGCCGATGGCATCACTTAAATGGAAAAAATTTCCAAAAAAGTTTGCGGGCTTCTCGGGTGGCTGCTAAAAATAATGGAAAGAAATTCCAAAAACACAGTTTCGTATAATGTTGCAGTGCAAAAATGTATACAATAATAGATAACTGAGGAGATGCATCATGACTCGCATGACTGCTGCCGACGCCGCTGTTCACGTGCTTATCAAGGAAGGCATCGAGGTGGCCTTCGGCGTGCCCGGGGCCGCGATCAACCCTTTCTATTCGTCGATGCGACGCCTCGGCGGCATCGATCATGTGCTGGCGCGCCATGTCGAGGGTGCCTCCCACATGGCCGAGGGCTTTACCCGCACCAAGGCCGGTAATATCGGGGTCTGCATCGGCACCTCGGGCCCCGCCGGGACCGACATGATCACCGGGCTCTACTCCGCCAGCGCCGACTCCATACCGATCCTCTGCATCACCGGCCAGGCTCCGGTCAGCAAGCTGCACAAGGAAGACTTCCAGGCGGTGGATATTCAGGCCATCGCCGGGCCCGTGACCAAGTGGGCGATCACCGTGCGGGAGGCGGCCCAGGTGCCCCACGCCTTCCAGCAGGCCTTCCAGATCATGCGTTCCTCGCGTCCGGGGCCGGTGCTGATCGATCTGCCCATCGACGTCCAGATGACCGAAATCGAGTTCGATCCGGACGCCTACGAACCCTTGGTGGCCTACAAGCCGCGGGCCAGTCGTGCCCAGTGCGAAAAGGCCCTGGGCATGCTCAACGAGGCCGATCGGCCCTTGCTGGTGGCGGGTGGGGGCATCATCAACGCCGACGCCGCCGGCGAACTTCAGACCCTGGCCGAGCTGCTCGGGGTGCCGGTGATCCCGACCCTGATGGGCTGGGGCGTGGTACCGGACGATCACCCGCTGATGGCGGGCATGGTGGGGCTTCAGACTTCCCATCGTTACGGCAACGCGACCCTGCTCGAGTCGGACTTCGTGATGGGCATCGGCAATCGCTGGGCCAACCGTCACACCGGCAATCTCGAGACCTACACCGAAGGCCGCACCTTCGTGCATATCGATATCGAGCCGACCCAGATCGGCCGTATCTTTGGCCCCGACTACGGCATCGTTTCCGACGCCAAGGCGGCGCTCGAGACGATGGTCGAGGTGGCCCGCGAGTGGCGTGAACAAGGACGGCTCAGGGATCGCAGCGGCTGGGTAGCGTCCTGCCAGGAGCGCAAGCGCAGCATGCTGCGCAAGACCCACTTCGACGATGTGCCGGTGAAGCCCCAGCGGGTCTACGAGGAGATGAACAAGGTCTTCGGCCGCAACGCCCGCTACATCAGCACCATTGGACTGTCACAGATCGCCGGCGCCCAGTTCCTGCACGTCTATCGGCCACGCCACTGGATCAACTGCGGTCAGGCCGGCCCCCTGGGCTGGACCATCCCTGCTGCCCTGGGTGTCTGCCGGGCGGATCCCGAGGCCGAGGTGGTGGCGCTGTCGGGTGACTATGACTTCCAGTTCATGATCGAGGAGCTGGCGGTGGGCGCGCAGTTCAAGCTGCCCTACGTCCACGTGCTGGTGAACAACGCCTATCTGGGCCTGATTCGCCAGGCCCAGCGCGGCTTCGACATGGATTACTGCGTGCAGCTCGCCTTCGAGAACATCAACTGCGATGAGATCGACGGCTACGGCGTCGACCATGTGTCGGTGGTGGAGGGGCTGGGCTGCAAGGCGCTCAGGGTCAGCCGACCCGATGACATTGCGCCGGCGCTGGAGCAGGCCCGCGAGATGGCCCGTCAGCACCGCGTGCCGGTGGTGGTCGAGGTGATCCTCGAGCGGGTCACCAATATCGCCATGGGCACCGACCTGACCGGTATCAACGAGTTCGAGGCGCTGGCCGAGAACCTCGAGGA
>DJIP01000215.1:0-17219 GCA_002433675.1 Halomonas halophila | reverse complement strand
AACTGAGAGCGACGGCCGCCGTGGTCTGGTGGTCGTCGATCGACGAAGTGTCTTATGCGCAACAGGAGATTTTCATGGCCAAGTTTGCCGCCAACCTGAGCATGCTGTTCACCGAAGTGGACTTTCTCGATCGCTTCGAGGCCGCCGCCAAGGCCGGCTTCCAGGGTGTCGAGTACCTGTTTCCCTATGACCATCCCGCCGAGGAGATCAAGGCGCGCCTAGACGCCCATGGCCTGACCCAGGTGCTGCACAACCTGCCGGCCGGCGATTGGGCCGCCGGAGAGCGCGGTATCGCCTGCCTTCCGGATCGCATCGAGGAATTTCGTGCCGGCGTCGACACCGCGATCGCCTACGCCACCGCACTCGGCTGTGGTCAGGTCAACTGTCTGGCCGGCATCGTGCCCCAGGACGTCAGCCAGGAAGAGGCTCACCGCACCCTGGTCGACAACCTGCGCTACGCCGCCGAACGCCTGGCCGACGCTGGCATCGTGCTGCTGGCCGAGCCGATCAATACTCGTGATATCCCGGGTTTCTTTCTCCATCGCACCGAGCAGGCGCTGGCGCTGTTCGATGAGGTGGGCAGCGACAATCTGAAGCTTCAGTACGACATCTATCACATGCAGATCATGGAAGGTGACCTGGCGCCGACGATGGAGCGTCATCTCGCGCGCATCGCCCATGTGCAGCTGGCGGACAACCCCGGGCGTCACGAGCCGGGTAGCGGCGAGATCCACTATCCCTTCCTGTTCGCCCATCTCGACCGGATCGGCTATCAGGGCTGGATCGGCTGCGAGTACAAGCCGGCCACCACCACCCAGGAAGGCCTGGGCTGGTTCGACCAGGCCAGGGCGTGATCCCGAGATTCATGAACCCGCAAAAGATCAGGCAAGGAGAATCACAATGAGCAAGATCGGTTTTATCGGACTGGGCATCATGGGGCGTCCCATGGCGGGGCATCTGCTGGATGCCGGGCATGAGCTGGTCAGCGTCAAGCGCGGCAAGCTCGACGCGACCCTGGCGGAAAAGGGGCTTAGTGAGGTCGCAAGCCCCAGGGCCGTGGCCGAGTCTAGCGAGGTGATCATCACCATGGTGCCTGACACCCCGGATGTCGAAGACGTCCTGTTCGGCGAAGGCGGCGTGATCGAAGGGCTCAAGCCCGGCACCCTGGTGATCGACATGAGCTCGATCGCCCCGCTGGCGACCCAGGAGTTCGCCCGTCGTATTCACGAGGCCGGAGGCGAGTACGTCGACGCGCCGGTGTCCGGCGGCGAGGGAGGTGCCATCAACGCCGCCCTGACGATCATGGTGGGCGCCACCGAAGAAGGCTTCGAGCGTGCCTTGCCGCTGTTGGAGGTAATGGGCAAGACCATTACCCACATCGGCGGCCATGGGGCAGGGCAGACCTGCAAGGTCGCCAACCAGATCGTGGTGGCGCTGACCATCGAGGCGGTGTCCGAGGGATTGCTGTTCGCCTCAAAGGCAGGCGCCGACGTGGCCAAGGTACGTGAGTCGCTGCTGGGCGGCCTGGCCCAGTCGAAGATTCTCGACGTGCACGGCGAGCGGATGATCCAGCGGACCTTCGATCCCGGTTTCCGTATTCGCCTGCATCAGAAGGACCTGAATCTGGCGCTGGAAGGGGCGCGTGGGCTCAATCTGGCGCTCCCGGGTACTGCCAACGCCCAGCAACTGTTCCAGTCCTGCGCCGCCTTGGGTGGCAGCGACTGGGATCACGCCGGTATCGTGCGTGCCCTCGAGGCCCTGGCCGATCACGAAATTGGTCAGTAGACGGGTTCGAGCCCTCGGGCCGGCAAGGTCCGGGGGTCGGGCAGGGAGATGACTGCTCCCTGAACGGCGGGTGTGAGGTCGTCACCCGCCGGGATCGCTTAGGCGATCCTTGCTCGCCGATGGGCCCCCCCATTTTTCCCATCGGTGAGCTCTTTTTGTTGTCAGGCGACGCTTGATGCCAGGCGATGCTGACCTGGGCCGTCGCTGTCTTTCGTCCTGGCATCTCTCTCGTATCGACGCAAAGAGGGATTGCGATAGCCTCTTGAGCAAGGCAGCCTTGAACAGGTATCACTGCTGGCGAGCCCCGCTATCACGAAAGTTTTGTAGTTTAATTACAGGCTGCGATCAAATTTTCCTGCGCTGGAAATGGCGTGCCCGAATTCCGTGATGATCTTTTTATATCATTGGGTTGTGTCTAGTATTGGCGGAATGTAGGGGTGGTGGCGCCAACATCTTGGCCTTTAGTGGTGGTCGCTACAGCGATCGTTTTGTAGTAAAATTACAGGATTCGGATCTGGATGCCATCGACGCGGCTTCCACCTATCCTGCTTGCGTCATTTTCGAACCAGTCGAGGACAGCATGAGCCAACTCCCGCATACCCCCGTACGTCGTACCAAGATCGTTGCCACCCTCGGGCCCGCCAGTGATCGTGAAGGGGTCCTGGAGGAAATGCTGCGTGCCGGCGTCGACGTGGTTCGCCTCAACTTTTCCCACGGCAGCGCCGACGACCATCGCCGCCGCCTGACCGAGGTCAGGACCATCGCCGATCGACTCGGTCGCAGTGTGGCCGCGCTGGGGGATCTTCAGGGACCCAAGATCCGCATCGCCCGCTTCGCCGAGGGGGCGGTCAATCTGGAAGAAGGCGCTGACTTCGTCATCGATGTGGCGATGGACTCCCAGGCCGGCGACGCCACCCGGGTCGGCTGCGACTACAAGGAACTGGCCGACGATGTGGCCGGCGGCGACCGTCTGTTGCTGGACGATGGCCGCGTGGTACTGGACGTGGACCGGGTCGACGGCAGCCAGATCCATACCCGCGTGGTGGTCGGCGGCAAGCTGTCCAACAACAAGGGTATCAACAAGCAGGGCGGTGGCCTGTCGGCGCCGGCGCTGACCGACAAGGACAAGGAAGATCTCAAGACCGCCATCGATATCGGCGTCGACTATCTGGCCGTGTCCTTTCCCCGTACCGCCGAGGATATGCTGGAAGCGCGTCGCCTGCTGGGCGAGGCCGGCGCCGAGATCGGCCTGGTCGCCAAGCTCGAGCGCGCCGAGGCGGTGGCCTCCGATGAGACCCTGGATGGCATCATCGAGGCCAGCGAGGCGGTGATGGTGGCGCGTGGTGACCTGGGCGTCGAGATCGGTGACGAGAAGCTGATCGGCACCCAGAAGCGCATCATCAAGCATGCCCGCAGCCACAACCGCGCGGTGATCACCGCCACCCAGATGATGGAGTCGATGATCGAGTCGCCGCTGCCCACCCGGGCCGAGGTGTTCGACGTCGCCAACGCGGTACTGGACGCCACCGACGCGGTGATGCTGTCGGCCGAGACCGCCGCCGGCGACTACCCGGTGGAGACCATCGAAGCCATGGATCGCGTCTGCCTGGGTGCCGAGCGCGAGCGCATCGCCCAGGAGTCCGGCCACCGCATCCACGAAGGCTTCGAGCGCATCGACGAGACCATCGCGTTGTCGGCGATGTACGCCGCCAACCATCTGGAGGGGGTGGCCGCTATCGCCTGCATGACCTCCACCGGTTACACGCCGCTGATCGCCTCGCGCATTCGCTCGGGCCTGCCGATCGTCGGGCTGGCCCATAACCCCATCGCCCAGCGGCGCATGGCGCTGTATCGCGGGGTCATCTCGCTGCCCTTCGACACCAGCGACATGTCCGCCTCCGAGCTCAACGACCGCGCCCTGGAGCGTCTGGTCAATCACGGGGTGGCCGTGCCGGGGGACCACGTCATCCTGACCCGTGGCGACCACATGAACGCCCACGGCGGTACCAATACCCTGAAGATCCTGGACGTCAACGACGGTCACGTCGCTGGTTGAACCTTCACTCAGCCCGATGAACAGGTTCCGCGCCCGATCCAATGGATCGGGCGCGGTCGTTATGGGGTGCCACCACTGGTGTATACATATGATGCGCCGAATGTGGTGCAATGGCAGAAAACGTGAGAAGGTCAAGCTTTCCAAGATGATGGGTAGGCAGCAATGAGCAACGCCTGGCAGCAAGAGGTGCTGGCTGAGATCAAGGCCGGGGGACGCATCAGCGATGGGGATATCGTGCGCCAGGTTCGACGAGCGGTCTTGGCCCAGCGGCTGCCACCGGGCACCCGACTGCCCGAAGTGACGCTGGGAGAAGTGTTCGGCGTGAGTCGTTCAGTGGTGCGCAAGGCGCTGACGCGTCTGGCCTCCGAGTACGTGGTCGACCAGCGCCCCAATCAGGTGGCGCGGGTGCGTTCACCGGACGTCGACGAAACCCGCCAGACCTTCGCTGCCCGGCGTCTGGTGGAAGGTGAGCTGGCGGCGCTGACCGCCGGTACGCTACCGTCGACGGTACTGCTGCAGATCGAGGATCGTGCCGATCGCGAGCGTGAGGCCTTTCTCGCCAGTGATGAGCCTTCACGCATCGAACATTCCCTGGCGATCCACCACCTGCTGGCGGAGCACTCGCCCAACCGGGTGCTGGGCGCCATGCTCACTGACCTGATCCTGCGCACCTCGATCGTTATCGCCCTGTACAAGCGCCAGGGTCTCGGCAGCTGCTATCTCGAGGGCGATCACCACCGTCTGCTCGAGCACCTGCGCAGTGGCGACGCCGCAGCCTGTCGCGAAGACATCGAACATCACCTCGACAGCCTGATGGGCCTTCTCGACCTGGGGCCACGGGACAGCCGTATCGACCTCAAGTCGATTCTGGGCGGCGAGGGTTGAGGCGCGACTCCTTACTTCCCGATTGCCGCCGCGAGCCGTATTGATCATGCGTTTTCCCTTGTCGATCCTCCTCCTTGGCCTGTCTCTCGGACTCGCACCGATGTCCGCCGTGGCCGACCGGGTGCACGTCGCGGCGGCGTCCTCGCTGCAGTTCGCGATGCCCTCCTTGATCGAGCGCTTCAAGGCGAGTGACAGCGACACCGGCAAGGAGGGCGACATCGACCTCAGCGTCACCTTCGGCGCCTCGGGCAATCTGCAGCGCCAGATCGAACAGGGGGCGCCCTTCGCGCTGTTTCTGTCGGCGGACGAGCGCCGCGCCCAGGATCTGGAGCAGGCCGGGCTGACCCAGGGCGAGGGCGCGGACTATGCCCAGGGCCGGCTGGTCTGGCTGCAGCGTGACGACCGACCGCTGCCGCCGCAGGACGCACCGCTTGAAGCGGTGCGCGAGGCGGTGGCCGGGCTTGAGCAGGGAGGCCCACCTCGGCGTATCGCCCTGGCCAACCCACGCCACGCCCCCTATGGCATGGCCGCCCGGGAGGTGCTGGAGCGCCAAGGGCTGTGGCAGCAAAGTGAACCCCTGCAGCTGTTGGGCGAAAACGTCGCCCAGGCCGCCCAGTTTGCGCTGTCCGCCGAGGCCACCGGAGGCCTGGTTGCCTATTCCCTGGTCAAGGCGCCACGCCTGGCCGAGCGCTCTGGCTGGCGGTTGATCCCGGCAGACTGGCATCGGCCCCTGGTACAGCGCATGGTGCTGCTCGATGGGGCGGGCGCTGGCGCCGAGGCCTTCTTTGACTTCTTGCAGACGCCCGAGGCGCAGGAGGTTCTGCGGGATTATGGCTTTACTGCGCCCGTGACCGGCGAGTAGCCGCTTTATGGACGCTCTGGCGCTGGTCGTCTCGCTCAAGCTGGCCTTGCTGACCAGCCTGCTATTGCTGGCACCGGGCATCTGGCTGGGGCGGCGCCTGGCCCACAGCCGGTCACGCTGGCGGCCGCTGTCGGAATCCCTGGTGGCACTGCCGCTGGTGATGCCGCCCACCGTCATGGGCTTCTATTTGATGCTCGCCTTCAGCGCCGACGCCCCGCTGGGCGGCACTTGGCAGGCGCTGACCGGCACCAGCCTGAATTTCTCCTTCAGCGGCATCCTGCTGGCGTCGCTGGTGGTCAACATTCCCTTCGCGGTACAGCCGATCCAGCGTGCCTTCGAGGCCTTGCCGGACCACCTGCGTGAGGCCGCCTGGTGCAGTGGGCTATCGACCTGGCGCACCTTTCTGGCCATCGAGTTGCCGCTGGTCATGCCCGGTGTCATCTCGGCATTGGCGTTGACCTTTGCCCACACCCTGGGGGAATTCGGCGTCATCCTGATGGTCGGCGGGGCCATCGATGGCGAGACCCGCACCCTGGCGATTTCCATTTACGACCACGTCCAGGCCTTCGACGAGGGAGCCGCAGGGGTGATGTCGGCGCTGCTGCTGGTGGTCTCCTTCGTGACCATCGCGGTGGTCTACGGGCTGGCGGCGCGTCACCGCTGGCGGGGGCGTTGAGCATGCACCATCCGCAGGGGGGCCATACGGGACTCGAGGTCGACCTGGCTCAGGCCGGGCCGATCCCGCTCAAGGCACGGTTCGCCTGTCGTCCGGGGGAGTTGCTGGCGCTGGTCGGTCCTTCGGGCAGCGGCAAGTCGACCCTGCTGCGCGCCATCGCGGGGCTCTATGCCCCCGCCTCGGGGACGGTGCACTGTGGCGGCGAGCGGTGGTTTGACGCCGAACAGGGGGTGGTGTGGTCGCCGCAGCGGCGCAGGGTGGGGCTGGTGTTTCAGGACTATGCGTTGTTTCCTCACCTCGACGCCGCCGACAATATCGCCACCGCCCTGGGGCACCTGCCGCGGCGTGAACGTCGCCTGCGAGCCGCGCACTGGCTCGAGCGGGTCAACCTCGAAGGGCTGGAGCGGCGCCTGCCGCGTGAGCTGTCCGGCGGCCAGCGTCAGCGGGTGGCCTTGGCCAGGGCACTGGCCAGGGAGCCACAGGTGCTGCTGCTCGACGAACCCTTCTCGGCGGTGGACCAGGTGACGCGCCGGCGGCTTCAGCATGAGCTGGTGCAGTTGCGTGAACGCCTCAATATCCCCATCGTGCTGGTCACCCACGACCTCAACGAGGCCAGCGCCCTGGCCGATCGCCTGTGTGTGCTGCATGGCGGCCGGACGCTGCAGCAGGGCACCCCGAGCGAGCTGTTCCGGCGCCCCGACAGTCCCGAGGTGGCGCGCCTGCTGGACCGGCCAAACATCTTTAGCGGGCGAGTGGTCGATACCGCCCAGGGACTGCGTCTTGGCTGGGGCGAGTGGTGTCTCGAGGTGGCCGCAGGCCTTGAGGGGCTAGACGAGGGAGCCAGGGTGACCTGGTACCTGCCGGAGTCCGATATCGTGCTGCAGCGCCGCGACCGGCCCTCCCGCGGGGTGCGGGAAAATCTGGTCACCGCCCGGGTGGATGAACTGCTGGTACTGGGCGGGCAGAGTTCCGTGACCCTGCGGGTGCCCCACGAAAGCCAGCCCTTGCGCTTTGATATCTCGACCCACGCCGCCAGGCGCAATGGACTTGCGCAGGGTGCCTGGGTCAATGTCTCGTTGCTCGCCGCTGGCATCCACTTGATGCAAGCAGATAAGCTGCCTGCCTTGCCTGCCGATGACCATCCTGACTGAGAGGCCTCCATGACCCTGACTCGCCGTCGATTCCTCAGCTCCCTGGCGCTCGCGCCGGTGGCGTTTTCCACACCTTTTCTGGCGACCTCGGCCTTTGCTGCTGGCACGAGCGATAAGGTGACCCTGGTGGTTCACGGAACCCAGGGGCCAAGCCGGCTCACGGTCGAGGTGGCCGACGAGGCGGCGGAGCGCAATCGAGGCCTGATGGGGCGCGAGCGACTGGCCGATGACGCCGGCATGCTGTTTCTCTACGCCAGTCCCCAGGGGGTGCATAACGGCTTCTGGATGTACCAGACCCTGCTGGCGCTGGATATCGCCTTTATCGGCGCCGACGGACGCATCCAGGAGATTCGTCGCATGGAGCCCTGCCAGGGTGAGGCCCAGGAGTGTCCGACCACCCGCCCGGCGTCGCGCTATCACGCAGCCCTGGAGGTCAAGGCCGGGATATTCGAGGCGCTGGGCGTCAGTCCCGGTGATTGCGTCAGCTGGCCGGGCAGCAGCGGGGGCTGCAGCGGCTAGGGGGCCTTACGGGGGGCGTTGGGTACCGGCGGGGTGGCGGGAGCGCGACGAGGCCCGAAGCGGATGACGATCAGCGCCACCCCGGCGACCACCATGCCACCACCGCCCAGCTTGTAGGCGTCGACGCTGTCACCCAGCAGCACGATGCCCAGGATCACCGCCAGCACCGGTACCAGCAGCGTCAGCGGTACCACCCGGTTGACGTCGTGACGCCGGATCAGGCCAAACCAGATGCCGTAGGCCAGGATCGAGGACATCAGGGCGGTGTAGAGTACGGCCCCCCATCCCGCAAGGCCGGCGTCGAGCATGGCTTGCCAGTGGTTGTCCTCGAACCACCAGGAGGCCAGTGCCAGCTGGGGGGTGGCGAACAGCGCAATCCAGCCGGCCATGGCCATCGGCGAGACCTTGGGGCCACGTTTGATCAATAGCTGGGACACCGCCCAGCCCAGGGCGCTGGCTAACAGCAGGGTGGTGGGCAGCGGCGCCGGAAGGGAGGGGCCCCCGGCCAGCACGCCGATACCACCGAACGACAGCAAGAGACCCACCAGGCGTTTTGCGCCGAGCCGCTCCTTGAGAAAGATCACCGCCAGCAGGGTGGCGAAGGGTGTGCCCATCTGTATCAGCAGCGCCCCCGTGCCGGCTTCTGCCTGGCCGAGCCCGATGATAAGCAAGGCAAAATTCATCACCCCGAAGGTCACCGACAGCAGTGCCAGGAAGGGCAGCTGGTGGCGCGCCACCGGATGAAAGGGCACCAGCAGCGCGGCCACCAGCGCCAGGCGCAGGGTGGTCAGGAGCAAGGGCGGCATGTCTGACACGCCAAGCTTGATGACGATGATATTCAACGCCCAGATGACGATGACCAGAAGGCTGAGGAGAAGGTCGCGAAGGGGCACCGGTCGTCCTTGATGGGAAAAGCCAGCAGCATAGCAGAGCCCTCAAGCCGGTCCGAGGGGGCTTCTTTCGACTGCCTTGTTGGCCACGCCAGATTCGGCCATATCCTGCGCAGACGCTTGATGTTCACACGACCCGCAGGATTCCGTTGACCAGCCCTTGCACGGACGACGAAACGAGGGCATCTGAGCGTGCGCCCGAAGTCCGAGAGGCCTTTCGCGCATCGCGCGGCACTTGTCGCGGATTACCGTTTGCAGGCATATTGAAAAGTCGACAAGATCAATACGTTTCTCCCTTAAATCACCACACTCGACTCCCAGCCGTCGCCAGGCTCGATCCGGCTTCTGATGCAGCTCTTGTGTCAGGTAGCGGTCGGCGCTGGCCTGGCCAAGGGGGCATCAATGCAAGGACACGTCATGACATCTCTGTTCGGCTCGCGCGCGCCGTCTCGTTTCTCTCTCACCCTGGTCGGTGCGGCCATCGCCCTTGGCTCGCTGGCCGCCTCGGCGGACGTCGAAGCGCGGGAACTCAAGGTCTCCACGGTGCTTTCCGATGCCTTCCCCTGGGGCCAGGCTGCCCAGAAGTGGGCTGACCTAGTCGAGGAGCGTTCCGACGGCGAGCTGACGCTCAGGGTCTTTCCCAATTCCCAGCTGGTCAGCGGCGACCAGACCCGGGAATTCTCGGCGATGCGCTCGGGGCTGATCGATCTGGCGGTGGGCTCGACCATCAACTGGTCGCCCCAGGTGCCGGAACTCAATCTGTTCTCCTTGCCCTTCCTGATGCCGGACGAGAGCGCGGTGGACGCGATCACCGAAGGTGACGCCGGCGAGCTGGTGTTCCAGGCGATCGAGTCGCGGGGCGTGGTGCCGCTGGCCTGGGGCGAGAACGGCTTCCGTCAGCTGTCCAATTCCCAGGGTGTGATCGACGAGCCGGCGGATCTGGAAGGCCTGAAGATCCGAGTGGTGGGCTCGCCGCTGTTCCAGGACACCTTCACCGCCCTGGGCGCCAACCCGACCCAGATGAGCTGGGCCGACGCCAAGCCGGCGCTGACCACCGGCGCGGTGGATGGCCAGGAGAATCCGCTGTCGGTGTTCGACGTGGCGCGTATCGACCAGGTCGGCCAGGAGCACGTGACGCTGTGGAACTATATGAATGATCCGCTGATCTTCGCCGCCAACCAGCAGGTCTGGAGCACCCTGTCCGATGACGAGAAGGCGCTGCTGCGTGAGACCGCAGTCGAAGCCGGCGCCTGGGAGATCGCCATGACCCGCGAGCAGGAAAGCGAGCGCCTGGCGGCCATTGAGGACCGTGGCGTGACCGTCACCGACCTGAGTGAAGAGCAGCATGAGGCGTTCGTCGCGGCGACCGAAGGCGTCTACGAGAAGTGGGTGCCGCGCATCGGCGAGGACCTGGTCGAGGCCGCCCGCAGCGCCATCGACGCGCGCTGAGCAACCGCTCTGACGCGGCGGCGTACCTTGTGCCGGTCCTCCTGATCGAGGGCCGGCGTTGATTGACTCCCTACCGACGCCCTTTCTCGATGAAACGTCCTGATGCACGAATCGAGCGTACCCTGGCCACCCTGGCGATCCTGATCATTGGCGTGATCAGCCTGGTCAATGTGGTGGTGCGCTACATCACCGGTGGTTCCTTTGCGTTCACCGAAGAGTTTTCTGTCTTTCTGCTGGTCCTGTTGACCTTTGCCGGCGCCTCGGTGGCCCTGCGTAGCCATCGTCATATCCGTATCGGCCTGCTGGAGCGGGCGCTGCCGCCGCTTGGTTATCGCCTGCTGGTGGTCTTCCAGGGCCTGTGCGGGCTGCTGGTGCTGGGCCTGATCACCTGGTTCGGTGCGCTCATGACCTGGCAGGAGTACCAGTGGCAGTCGTTGTCGCCGGGGCTTGGGCTGCCCCAGTGGTGGTACCTGATCTGGCTGCCGCTGTTGTCGGGGCTGATGTTCCTCCGCCAGTGCCAGGCGAGCCTGGAGCGACTGCGCGGAGGTGCCCGCGATGACGCCTGATGTATGGATGTTGATCGCCTTTCTGGTGCTGCTGATCGCCGGGGTGCCGGTGGCCTTTTCGCTGGGTCTGTCCGGCGCCGTGGGCATCGTCACCGGGCTGTCGCCGGCGATGCTGGCGACCCTGGGCACCAATACCTACAACAGCGTGGCCAAGTATCCGCTGATCGCCATTCCGTTGTTCATCCTGACCGGGCTGATCTTCGAGCGGGCGGGGGTCGCGGCACGTCTGGTGCGCTTCGCCCAGGCGCTGATCGGCCCCCGTCATGGTGGTCTTGCGGTGGTGGCGGTGGTGGTGTGCATGATCATGGGGGGCATGAGCGGTTCCGGCCCCGCCGACGCCGCCGCGGTGGCCATGGTGATGCTGCCGAGCATGACCCGGGCGGGCTATCCGCGGCCCTTCTCGGCGACCCTGATCGCTTCCTCGGCGTCTACCGCTATCCTGATTCCGCCTTCCGTGGCCTTGATCCTGTACTCCATCGTGGTACCGGGTGTGGATCTGCGGGCGCTGTTCGCCGCCGGGCTCTTTCCTGGGGTGCTGGCCGGTGCTTCGCTGCTGATTCCGGCGTTGTGGTTGTCCCGGCGCTACGGTTGGGAAGACCCTGCCGAGATGGAACGTCCGCCCATCGGCAAGAGCTTCCGCGAGGCGCTGCCGGCGCTGTTTGCGCCGGTGATCATCCTCGGCGGTCTGCGCAGTGGCCTGTTCACGCCCACTGAGGCGGCGGTGGTCGCCGTGGCCTACGGCATCCTGGTCGGCCTGGTGCTGACCCGTGAGCTGTCGCTCAAGGATCTGTGGGGACTGATGGGCGAGGCGGCGGTGGTGTCCGGGGTGGTCATGCTGATCATCGCCCTGGCGGGCATCTTCGCCTGGTCCGGGACCATGCTCGGCACCTTCCGTCATCTGGCCGAGTGGGTCATCGGGTTGTCCGACAATGGCACCTTGCTGCTGCTGTTGATCATGCTGGCGGTGCTGGCCGCGGGCATGCTGCTGGATGCCATCTCGATCTACCTGATCATGATGCCGATCCTGATCCCGGTGATGCAGCACTTCGGCTGGAATCCGGTGTGGTTCGGCATCCTGCTGGCCATGAACATTGCCATCGGCCAGTTTACCCCGCCGGTGGCGGTCAACCTGATGGTGACCACCGAGGTCGCCAAGGTCAGGCTGGAACAGACCCTGGGCTGGGCCATGATATTCGTGGCGGCGATGGCCTCGGCGCTGGCACTGGTGGTGATCTTCCCGGAGATCGCCCTTTGGCTGCCTCGGGTGCTGGGTTACAACGTCTAGGCCGCCTGGGGCAGTATCCTGGGCAGTGATAGGACACAAGGCGCGAGCATGGCTCGCGCCTTGTGTGTTTTAACGACCCTTTCGCAACCCTCTCAAAACTTTCAATCGTTGTCGGTCAGCGTCTCGAGCCAGCGCTGATGGACGTCCCGGCTGGCCTCGTCGAACAGCACGAAGCGCACCACTTCGATATCGGGGCAGGCGGGCAGAGTGGTCAGCACCGTGGATACGGCGATTTCCGCCGCCTCGTTCAGCGGGTAACCGAATACACCGGTGGACAGTGCCGGGAACGCCAGACGACGGATGCCGTGCTGCTGGGCCAGGCCCAGCGCCTCGCGGTAGCAGCCGGCGAGCAGTTCGGCGCTCGGTTCGTCGACGCCGTAGACCGGGCCGAGGCAGTGGATCACCCAGGCGTTGGGAAGGGCAAAGCCTTCGGTGATGACCGCCTGGCCGGGTCGAATCGGTGCCAGCTGCCGTCCGGCCTGGGCCAGCTCCGGGCCAGCGGCGCGGTGCAGGGCTCCGGCCACACCGCCACCGCTTTCCAGCTGGGCGTTGGCCGCATTGACCACCGCCTCGACGTCGGCCTGGCGGGCGATGTCACCGGTAATGCATTCGATCAAGGGATAGTCCATGGAGACTCCTGTCATTGGCTTGCGGTGGTATCCGTCGGTGACGGTAGCGGCCCTGTGGGCAGCCGGTCGATGTCCTGACGGCGGTCGCCTGCCAGCGGAAGCCACTTTCTGGCGCGCTCCAGGGTGTCGCGCTCAAGCTGCCAGCAGACGAACGCCTGCTCCTCGCCCAGTACCTCTGGCGACGCCTCGGAGGTGACCAGTGGCGGGCTCAGCAACGAGTGCCCCCAGTCGCTTCCCGCCCGGTTGAGGCTTAGCCAGTAGCACTGGTTTTCCATCGCTCGGGTGATGACGAAGCTGTGCCAGCTGGTGAAGGAAAAGTCCCGGGTGAAGGCCACCGGGTGGACCATGAGGTCGACCCCCAACTGGCGGTAGCGGGCGGCCAGCTCACTGAACCTGAGGTCGTAGCAGATCATGAAACCGACGCGCCAGCCGGCGATATCCAGCGTCACCAGGCGCTCGCCCTGGCTGAAGTGGGCCGCCTCGGTGCTGGCACCGAACTGGGCGCAGTGCAGCTTGTCGTAGGCTCCCGCCAGTCGCCCCTCGGCGTCGACGACCACCTGGCTGATATGGCGCTGGATGGAGTCGTCGGCCAGGCGTGATCTGCGCGCCACGCCGAAGGCGATCGGGCATGCGAGCTCCTGGGCCAGCGCGCAATAGTGTGCTGTCACCGGCCCTTGCAGGTCGTCATCGAGCTCATCCATTGCCTCGAAGGCCTGCTCACCGTACTCCTGGGACGACAGCTCCGGCAGCACGATCAAGTCTGGTCGCTGCTGTGCCGATGCAGTGCGCAGGCGCTCGGCCAGGGCGTCGAGATGGGCACGCTGGTCGAGCCGATTACGGGTCGCCGCGATAGTGGTCTGGCAAGCCAGCAGGCGCATGGATTCCTCGCTTGTTGCGAAAGAGGCAGGGTAACCCGAATCAGTGGCCGGACGACATGGGTGGCAGTCGATTGCGCCAACGGTGCCAAGGGCTATGCTCACGATAGACCGTCGGCGCTCGATCCCCGATTTTCGAGTGTCAGTGGTCGAGCGCCACGAGACCCTGTGGTGTACCTGGTTATCGTTGCCGGCCGTCGTCACAGGCCATCGTCGCAGGCCGACGAAAGAGGAGGGAGACGATGCCTCGTCTCGTCGTGGGGGATCTTGCAGAAAAAATTAACGCCCACTAAACGTTAGCGGTAGCTAAACTCTCGTTTTACAATGATCTGGCCTGGTCTTTCCAGGTGAATTTATTGCTAAAGGAATGACTGGTGGATTTTTTGCCGGCCCAGGAGGGGCAAGGCACGAGTCCATGCCGTCAACGTCGACAATACCAAAAGAGGTGTGACCATGAAGCGCCATGCTTTCTCCGCCGCTGCCCTGTCCAGCGCCATTCTCGGAGCCGCCATGTTCACGTCCCCGGCCATGGCCCAGGACGAAGAACAGTTCATCACCATCGGCACCGGGGGTCAGACCGGCGTGTATTACGTCGTTGGCCAGTCTGTCTGCCGCTTTGTGAATCGCAACAGCGAAGAGACCGGCATCCGCTGTAACGCGCCGTCCACCGGTGGCTCCGTGGCCAACGTCAACGGTATTCGCAGTGGCGAGTTGACCATGGGTGTCGCCCAGTCTGATGTGCAGTACCAGGCGTACAACGGTACCGGCAACTTCGAGGGCGAAGCCTACGAAGACCTGCGTGCCGTGTTCAAGGTGCATGGCGAGCCGCTGACCATCCTGGCCCGTGCCGACGCCGATATCGAGAGCCTCGATGACCTGGCCGGCAAGCGCGTCAACATCGGTAACCCGGGTTCCGGCCAGCGCAACACCATGGAAGTGGTGATGGACGCCAAGGGCTGGACCGAAGACACCTTCTCGCTGGCCTCGCAGCTCGACGCCGCCGAGATGGCATCTGCCCTGTCGGACAACAACATCGACGCCATGGCCTACGTGGTCGGCCACCCCAATGGTTCCATCCAGGAAGCCACCACCACCGTCGACGCCAAGCTGGTGCCGCTCAACGACGACGCCATCAAGGGCCTGGTCGAGGAGTATCCGTACTACTCCATGTCCACCATTCCTGGCGGTCTGTACAAGGGCAACCCGGATGACGTCGAGACCTTCGGTGTCGCCGCGACCTTCGTGACCAGCGCCGAGGCCGACGACGAGCTGGTCTACCAGACCGTCAAGGCGGTGTTCGACAACTTCGATCGCTTCAAGCGTCTGCACCCGGCCTTCGAAAACCTGGATCCGCAGGACATGGTATCCAACGGTCTGTCCGCACCGCTGCATGAAGGTGCCGCTCGTTACTATCGCGAGCAGGGCTGGATCGAGTAAGGGTTCTTCCCCTCAGGGGGGAATAGCCAGCTAATCTCTGCGCGGTCGGCCGTTGGGCGGCCGCGCAGTGCGTTGTGGCCCGTCGATGGATCGACACCGGACGTCCGGTCGAGACCAGACAGCGCCAGCACGACTGGCCCGCGTAGGCGGGCATTCGGGGATGGAGGCGAAGCCCTTCATCATGACGATTCCTCTTCCAGGCAGGGCACGCTTATGACTGAGGACAACAAGAGATCCACGCAATCCGAGGTGGATCTCGAGGACATGGTCGCCTCCAGCGACTCCGGTTCGCGCAACCCGTTGGGAGCGCCCGGCAAGCTGCTGGTAGGCGTTGCGGCGGCATGGTCGCTGTTCCAGCTATGGATTGCTTCGCCGCTGCCGTTCATGGCAGGCGTCGGCGTCTTCAACGCCACCGAAGCGCGCTCTATCCACCTGGCCTTTGCATTGTTTCTGGCCTTCATGGCCTATCCCGCGACCAAGCGCTCGCCGCGGGACCGCATTCCCCTGCAGGATTGGGTGCTGGCGATTCTGGCCGCCAGCGCCGGTGCCTACATGTTCGTGTTCTACGAGCAGCTGGCAGATCGTCCTGGCGCGCCCATCCTGCAGGACGTCATCGTCGGTGTGACCGGCCTGATCCTGCTGCTCGAGGCAACACGGCGGGCGCTAGGGCCGCCGCTGATGATCATCGCCTCGATCTTCATCTTTTATTCGCTGGCGGGGCCCTGGATGCCTGGCATCCTCGCGCACCGTGGCGTCAGCCTGTACGGCCTGGTCAATCACCAGTGGCTGACCACCCAGGGTGTGTTCGGCATCGCCCTGGGCGTCTCGACCAGCTTCGTCTTCCTGTTTGTGCTGTTCGGCGCGCTGCTCGACAAGGCCGGTGCCGGCAACTACTTCATCAAGGTCGCTTTTTCCCTGCTGGGCCACTACAAGGGTGGACCCGCCAAGGCCGCCGTGGTGGCTTCCGGCATGACCGGCCTGATCTCCGGCTCGTCCATCGCCAATACCGTGACCACCGGAACCTTCACCATTCCGATGATGAAGCGTGTCGGCTTCTCCTCGGAAAAGGCCGGCGCGGTGGAAGTATCTTCCTCGGTTAATGGTCAGATCATGCCGCCGGTGATGGGTGCCGCCGCCTTCCTGATGGTGGAGTACGTCGGCATTTCCTACGTGGAGGTGATCAAGCACGCCTTCCTGCCTGCACTGATTTCCTATATCGCGTTGATCTACATCGTTCACCTCGAGGCGCTCAAGGCCAACATGGAGGGGCTGGAAAGCTCCAACCCGCCCAAGCCTCTGGTGCGCAAGGTGATCGGCTTCCTCGGCGGCCTGCTGCTGATGATGGTGGTGGCGTTGGGTGTCTACTATGGCCTGGGCTGGCTCAAGCCGGTACTGGGCGATGCGACTCCCTGGGTGGTGGCCGTAGCGCTCTCGGTGGTCTACGTGGCGCTGTTGAAGCTGGGGGCAAACTATCCCGAGCTCGAGCTCGATGATCCCAACGAGCCTATCTACACGCTGCCCCAGACTCGACCCACGGTCCTGGTAGGCCTGCAGTACATCCTGCCGGTGATCGTGCTGATCTGGTGTCTGATGGTGGAGCGCCTGTCACCGGGACTGTCTGCCTTCTGGGCGACGGTGTTCATGATCTTCATCATGCTGACCCAGCGCCCGATCATGCACGCCTTCCGCGGGCGGGGTGATCTTGGCAAGGATCTGCGTGAGGGCTGTCTGGACCTGTGGACGGGGCTGGTGACCGGTGCGCGCAACATGATCGGTATCGGTATCGCCACCGCCACCGCCGGCATCATCGTGGGTGCGGTCTCCCAGACCGGCGTTGGCCTGGTGCTCGCGGACGTGGTCGAGATCCTGTCCATGGGCAACCTGATGCTGATTCTGTTCTTCACCGCCATTCTCAGCCTGATCCTGGGCATGGGGCTGCCGACCACCGCCAACTACATCGTGGTGTCGGCGCTGCTGGCTCCGGTGATCGTGCAGTTGGGTGAGCAGAACGGTCTGCTGGTGCCGCTGATCGCGGTGCACCTGTTCGTGTTCTACTTCGGCATCATGGCCGACGTCACGCCGCCGGTGGGCCTTGCCTCCTTTGCCGCCGCGGCGGTCTCCGGAGGGGACCCGATCCGCACCGGCTTCCAGGCG
>DJIP01000216.1 GCA_002433675.1 Halomonas halophila | reverse complement strand
CTGATTATCGGCACCATCGCGGGGCTCGTCGTGCTTAACGGTGCCAGGCGCATTCTGGCGCTCAAGGGTTAAATAATGTCTATTAATAGCTATTCAGTGGCCTGCTGAGCCAGTTCACCTAGCAAAGTCACCTCAAGCACGACGCCAGTGTTGCGAAGACACTCTGGAGCCTGGTGGCCTCCCTCGCCACGGGCAATGGCGCGCGTCCGATCTGGACGCCTTTCGTCAGGATCCGGTCACGGCGAAGCTGCTGGGCATCGAGACCGTGCCGGCGAGAGGCCGCCTCGGCAAATACCTGGTACGCATGGGGACGGTCCACCTCGACGCGCTCCAGAGCATCGCTCGCTGCTGGGCAAGGCACTTGGCGCCGCCGATCCTGGACTATCAGGTCAAGACCCTGAGCTATGTGCCAGTGTTCGTGGATGGCACCGCCATCGAAGTGGATGGCCAGTTGTTCGGGGAATCGCCTCATTACACGCGAGCTTGATCAGCGGGGAACAGCAGCCCCCCAGAAATTGAAGCCAGCGAACCTCGGGACCTTCGAAAGATAGCCCGTCTCCATCCGCTGGATACCGAAGCCTGCGTGCCCGATAAGCTCGGGTATGTCGCGGTTGAGATGGCAGCCCCCCGCCACTCTGCGCCACAGGGGATTGATACGGCGCTGCCACTGGCGTACGGCTTCGTCGGGCGCCGTGCCGTGTTCGCAGAACAGCAGTTGGCCACCCGGCTTGAGCACGCGACGCATCTGCTCCAACGCCCGGTGCCAGTCCGGAATCGTGCACAGGGTGTAGGTGAGCACTACGGTATCGACACTGTTGTCGTCGAGAGGGACCTCCTCGCCCGGCAGGTCCAGCCAGCGCACCTCGAACTGTGCGCTGGCGACGTTGTGGCGGGCCTTGCGTCGCATGCCTTCGGAAGGCTCGAGCCCCCAGACCAGCTCGACCCGGTCCGGATCGTAGTGGGGAATATTGAGCCCGGACCCCATACCCACCTCCAGAACACGGCCCCGGGCTTGCGGCACCACGGCCGCCCGCTGACGATCGACCACCGTGTTGCCACACGCCAGGTGGAGGAAATGCGGCAGAACACGATTCTCGTAGAAGGACATCTGTATCGTCATCCCGTGTGGTTGCCAGGTGATCGAAATACGGTGTGATCGAAACCAGACCGGTTCGTTATGCCACCACCTTGAAGTAGCGCATCATACCGGCATCCTCATGCTCCATGGTGTGGCAGTGGTACATGTAGAACCCCTCGAAGTCCTTGAAGGTCAGAGCGATGCGCACCCGTTCCTCCGGGAACACCAGCACCGTGTCATGCAATCCCGCGTCGATGATCCCATCGTGCAGGTCCGTCTTGCCGCCCGCCGATATCCGCTCCTGAACCAGGAATTGCAGTCCATGAACGTGCATGGGGTGCGGCATCATGGTGTTGTTGACGAACTCCCAGATCTCCGTCTGCGCCAGCCGGACGATCTCGTCATCTGCCACCGTCGCGCCCTCCATCTGCCGGCCGTTGATCGTGAACCCCTGCATCATGCGCATGCCCAGCTCGAAGCGGCGTACTGGCGTATCGGCCTGAACCGGGGAGGCCGGCAGGTCTTGAGCCAAGCGTTCCGGCAGGGTTTCCGCATCGTTCGCCCGTGCGACGACGGCGAAGGTAACTAGCGAGAGCCGCTCGCTTCCCATCATGTCGCGCATCATGCCTCGATCCATCATCTCGCCCATTCGATCACCCATCATCCCTCGATCCATCATGCCGCCCATTCGATCGCCCATCATGCCCCGGTCCATCATGTCGCCCATTCGCTCGCCCATCATGCCGAGTTGGTACTCCTCGCTCACCAGCTGTACGGACTCTCCCGGCTCGGTGTCGCCAAAATCGACCCACAGATCGATCCGTTGGGCCGGCGCCAGTGTGACCGAGCGGCGCCGCTCGGGCTTGGCGAGCAGGCCACCGTCGGTGCCGATGACGGTCACCGCCCGGCCATCGCTCCAGGCCAGCTTGTAGATGCGCGAGTTGGAGCCGTTGAGCAGGCGCAATCGATATGGCTGCGTGGACACCTCGCGTCGCGCGTCCGGGTGGCCGTTCACCAGTACCCGCTCCCCGCGAAAGCCCTGCATGCGGGTCATCATCGCCCCCATGCCACCATCGTCGATGTACTGAAGCTCATTGCCATTGCTAAAGGTGCGATCCTGCAGGATGAGGACCAGTTCCCGCTCTCCGTCGGGGAGCTCCAAGGCACGCTCGGCGTCGTCGTTGATGATCAGTGGACCGGCAAGGCCGGCGTAACTCTGAAAGCCAACCCGGCCACCATCGGGGCCGTGAGGATGGGGGTGGTACCAGTACAGACCGGCACGATCCACGACATCGAAGGCGACCGCCATGCTCCTCGCTGGCGCGATCGGCAGGCGCGGTTGACCATCCACGTCCGGTGGTACGTGCAGACCATGCCAATGCACGGTGGTGTCTTCGGGGAGATCGTTGTCGATGCGTACCCGCAAGCGCTGACCACGACGCAGGCGAATCAATGGCCCCGTATAACTCTCACCCACGGGCGTCAGGGTATCTTCAGGCCCGACGATTCGCTCGGCCGTGTAGCGCCAGACGTCGCTCGGCGCACCGGGCAGGATAGCCACCTTGTCGGGACGGGCTCGCACACGCAGGTCGACGTCGAAGGGCCCCTCCATGGCCGTTGACGCGGACGCCGCCCGCAGAGCGGGGCGATATCTCCCGGTCCATACCCCGGCCCCCACCAGGGTCGACAACGCCGCCACACCGCCGATGCGGCGCAATACGCTACGTCGCTGCAGGTCGACATAAGCCATGATGCTCCCCCTCCTCTATGGTTGTCGGCGGCCCCGGCTCATAGCTTGGCGGCGCGTAGCCGCAGTGCGTTGGCGATGACCGAGACCGAGCTCAGGCTCATCGCGGCGGCGGCGTAGATGGGACTGAGCAGCCAGCCGGTGAACGGAAACAGCGCCCCGGCGGCCAGAGGCACCCCCAGGCTGTTGTAGACGAAGGCGAAAAACAGGTTCTGGCGGATATTGCGCATCACCCGGCGACTGAGATGCCGGGAGCGAACAATGCCGGAGAGATCCCCTCTCACCAGAGTCACCCCCGCGCTCTGGATGGCGACATCGGTCCCCGTGCCCATGGCGATACCGAGGTCAGCCTCGGCCAGGGCGGGGGCGTCATTGACGCCGTCGCCGGCCATGGCGACCACGCGCCCGGCCTCGCGATGCTCGCGCACGATACGCCCTTTATCTTCCGGCAGTACGTCCGCTTCAATTTAGTCGATACCAAGTTGGCGCGCCACGGCTTCGGCGGTGGTACGGTTGTCGCCGGTGAGCATAACCAGGCGCAGGCCATCCTCTTTGAGCGTCCGGATCGCCTGTGCGGTGGTTTCCTTGATCGGGTCCGCGACACCGATGAGTCCCATGACCTGATCATCGGCCACCAGGAACATCACGGTTTGCCCTTCGGCTTGCAGCGTCTCGGCACGCTGCGTCCATTCCCGCGCCTCCACACCACGTGTTTCGAGCAGCCGGGCATTGCCAAGCGCAAGCTCGCGTCCTTCGACCCGACCGGTGACCCCCATGCCGGTCACCGCCTCGAAATCGCTGGCATCGCTCAGCTCGACATGATGCTCTTGCGCAGCACTGACAATGGCCTCGGCCAACGGATGTTCGCTGCCTCGCTCGAGGCTGCCGGCAAGTTGCAGCAACTGCGCTTCATCACTGCCGGAAACGGGCTTGAGGGATACGACCCGGGGTTTACCCTCTGTGAGGGTGCCGGTCTTGTCGACGACCAGGGTGTCGACTTTCTCGAAACGTTCCAGTGCCTCGGCATTCTTGATCAACACGCCCGCCCGGGCCCCGCGACCGACCCCAACCTGGATCGACATCGGCGTCGCCAAGCCGAGCGCACAGGGACACGCGATGATCAGCACCGATACCGCGGCGATCACCGCGTAGGCCATCGCCGGCGGTGGCCCCCAGATCCCTCAGGCAATAAATGCCAGGATCGCCACGATAACCACCGCGGGGACGAAATAGCCGGCGACCACATCGGCAAGCCGCTGAACGGGCGGCTGCGAACGCTGCGCTTCGGCCACCATTTCCGCGATCTGCGAAAGCACCGTGTCCTCGCCGACCTTGTCGGCGCGCATGACGAAGCTGCCCTGACCACTCACGGTGCCGCCGATGACCGTGTCGCCCTCGCGCTTCTCGACGGGAAGGGACTCCCCGGTCACCATCGACTCGTCCAGCGTGCTGTGGCCTTCGAGCACCTCGCCATCGACCGGCACCTTGTCACCGGGGCGTACCCGTAGACGGTCACCGGTACACAGCTCGTCGAGCGAGACCTCCTCGTCATTGCCCTCGGCATCGATGCGTCGTGCGGTCGGCGGCGCGAGATCGAGGATCGCGCGCAGCGCACTGCCGGTCTTCTCGCGGGCGCGGGCCTCGATCACTTGACCGAGCAGGATCAGCACGACGATCACCGCCGCCGCCTCGAAATACACGCCGACCGAGCCATCGGCGTCACGGAAAGTGGCCGGGAATATCCCAGGGGCGAGCGTGGCGACGACACTGTAGCCATAGGCCGCCCCCACACCGAGGGCGATCAGCGTGAACATGCTGAGGTTGCGTGTGACGAGGGACTTCCAGCCACGCAGGAAGAATGGCCATCCGGCCCATAGCACCACGGGCGTGGCAAAGATCAGTTCGATCCAGTGACCACTGCCGGCGGGCAGCACCTCATCCACCCAAGGGCCGATACCGGGCAGCACGCTGCCCATGGCGACGAACAACACCGGCAGCGTCAGCAGGCCGCCCACCCAGAAGCGTCGGAACATCTCGAGAAACTCGAAGCTGCGTTCCTCTCCGGAAACGCGGGTGAGCTCGAGTGCCATGCCACACTTGGGGCAGTCGCCGGGCTCATCCTGCCGCACCTCCGGATGCATGGGGCAGGTATACTGGACCCTCGACGACGGTTGCGGCTTGACGGGTTCCAGCGCCATGCCGCACTTGGGACACTCCCCCGGCTCCTCGCTCTCTACGCCAGAACACATGGGGCAGAAATAATTGGCCTTGCCACTGGGCTTCGACGCAGCCGCCGAGGTGGCGGCAAGCACGGCGCCTGGATCCTCGCGAAAGTGCTCGGCGCACTGCTTGCTACAGAAATAGTAACGCTCACCGCGATGCTCGACGCTCTCCGTCGAGGCGGGATCGACGCTCATGCCACAAACGGGGTCTTTTTCCATGAAGAACCCTCCATTGTACAAAAGGTTTCTGTTGCGTGGTCGGTGGCGTTTCTCCTCGCTGATATGAACAGGTTACACCTTGCCACCGCCGCCGACCCGACTATCCCAGTGTCGCCAGCGAGGGAAACCAGTCGACCATGATGCTGGAAAGCCGCGTCATGGTGCCCGAGACGATGGCGATGCCCATCAGGATAACGATCGTGCCGGCGACTGGGCGAGCATAGGCGCTCCACCTACCCAGACTTTGCCGATGCAGGGCGAATCGATTGATCAGCAGGGTGCTGGCGAGAAAAGGCAGCGCCAGGCCCGCCGAGTAGGCGCTGAGATAGAGCATGCCGGCCTGGGCACTGGCGGCGCTGGAGGTGGCCATCAGGATGGCGCCCAGGATGGGGCCGATACAGGGCGTCCAGCCGATGGCGAAGGAGATCCCGAACACCGTCGCCGACAGCGGGGAGCCACCCTGGACGTTCGGTGTGAACTGAAGGGTGCGCTGGAACAGCGGCAACCGGAACACACCGGTCATGAACAGGCCCAGCACGATCACCGCCGAGCCGGCGACCCAGTTGAATTCCTGGCGATACCCCCGCATCAGCTGGCCGATACCACTGGCGCCGAGTCCCAACAGGATGAACACGACGCTGAAGCCGAAGACGAAGAAGGCACTGAGGATCAATGCCTCCAGGCGTCTATCGGCCTTGCCGGCACTCCCGCCCGTGACCACCGACAGGTAGGCCGGCAACAGCGGCAAGGTGCAGGGCGAGAAGAAGGAAACCAACCCGCCGGCGAAGGCGCCAATCAGACCGATAGAAGAGAGAGATTCCAAGGCGTTACGCTTCCTGGGGGGGGCAAGGTGCTGGGCGCGAAGCAGCCTGGGGCCGGCCGCCTACTTCGGACATGGTTAGGCAGAGAATTCTAAGGGTTGCGCCTACCTCAAAGTCATCCATGAGTTAATGCCTTTTGATATAACGTAAAAGAATAGACTCCTTTCCTCGAAAGCCCTTGACCTTAAAGTTGACTTAAAGGTTATCGTGCGTAGTGCATCATCCGACACTTACCATAGATAAGGATAGTGAGATGACCCTACAGCTAGGGGAGATAGCTCCCGATTTCACGATCGAATCCACCGAAGGCACGCTTGGCTTTCATCAGTGGCTGGGCAAGGACTGGGCCGTACTGTTCTCGCACCCCGCCGATTATACGCCAGTCTGTACCACGGAACTTGGCGCGTTTGCCAGGCGAAAGGACGAGTTCGCCGCGCGTGGCGTCAAGCTGGTGGGAGTATCGGTCGACCCCCTCGCTTCTCACCACGACTGGGCGAAGGATATCGAGCAGACCCAGGGCGCGGCCCTGAACTATCCCCTACTGGCGGACGAAGACCAGGTGGTGGCGACGCTGTATGGAATGATCCACCCGAAAGCCGACCCCAAGGTGACGGTGCGTACCGTCTTCATTATCGATTCCGACAAGAAAATTCGCCTGACCTTGACCTATCCGCCCAGCACCGGGCGCAACGTCGACGAAATCCTGCGGGTCATCGACTCGCTTCAGCTAACCGACAAGCACAAGGTTGCAACGCCCGTCGACTGGCAAACCGGTGACGATGTCATCATCTTGCCATCGCTCACGGATGACGACGCCAGACAACACTTCCCCGACGGCTGGGATGCCAAGACACCCTATCTGCGGGTCGTGCGCCAACCGGACTAGTCGAAGTCACGACTCGTGACTCAGGCTGCCCGGCCCAGTCGGGCGGCTAGAAGCTCCGATTCACAGTACGAGAGGTGAAGCCATGCAAACCCTCAGTATCGGTGAGCTTGCCGAACGTAGTGGGATCGCCAGTCAGGCGATCCGATATTACGAGAAAGAGAAGCTCATGCCCGCCCCCCCACGGACGGAAGCCAACTATCGGCGTTATCCCCTGGATGCCGTGGCCCGGTTGCAATTCATCGTCCATGCCAAGCAGTGGGGCTTTACGCTCGACGAGATCCGTGAGCTGTTGATCCTCCAGGATGCCAACGGCGACCGGGCACAGGCCAAGCGCATCGCCGGCGAGAAGCTGCACAAGATTCGCGAGCAGATCAAGCATCTCTCGCAAATCGAGGCTGTGCTGTCCAAAACGCTTGAAGAATGTACAGGCGAAGGACCGATGCAGGAAGGCTGCCCCATCGTCGACGCCATCGCCGATAGGGACGAATGAGCGGCCTCGTCGCTTCTGGCAGTGTAACGCAGGAGTCCCGAAGCGCGCACGCTGGGCTGATGAAGAACCAAGTTGGGGGAGACCGCAATGGCGGAAAACGTCGATATCGAGATTCGGGGCATGTCCTGTGCGTCCTGCGTCGGACGGGTTGAGCGGGCCCTCGGCCAGCAGCCGGGCGTGATTAACGCTCAGGTGAACCTGGCCACACAGAAGGCGGCGATCCAGATAGAGGGAGGCTCCACGACGGCCAGCCTGCTCGACGCTATCGTAACGGCGGGCTATCAGCCGGTGGTGGAGAGCCTCGAGATTCCCGTCGCCGGCATGAGCTGCGGATCCTGCGTCTCGCGGATAGAACGAGCGCTCGGCAAGCTGCCCGGCATGGTGGAGGTGAGTGTCAATCTCGCCACCCAGAAGGCCTTCGTCCGTTTCCTGCCGGGGACCGTATCGCTGGCACGCATTCAGCATGCCATCCGCGAGGCGGGCTATGAACCGCAGGAAACCGAGTCGCAGCAGCAGGCGGACGACGAGGATCGCGAGGGACGACAGCTTCTCCACCGGGTCATTCTCGCGGCAGTGCTCACCATCCCGGTGGTCATCATCGCCATGGGAAAAGTGATTCCCGACTTTGATGCGCTCTTGGCGAGTCTGATGCCGCATCGCGGCTGGATGGGCGTCGAGTGGCTGCTGACCACGCCCGTGCAGTTCTATGCCGGGGCGCGCTTCTATCGCGGTGGTTATGCCGAACTTCGACATCTCAACCCGGGCATGAACAGTCTGGTCATGATCGGCTCGAGCGCCGCCTACTTCTATTCGGTCGCCGCTCTGCTGGTACCCGGCTTTTTCCCGGCTGATACCGCCGTGAGCTACTTCGAGGCGGCGGCGGTGATCGTGACGCTGATCCTGTTGGGACGCTACTTCGAGCACATCGCCAAAGGCCGTACCTCCGAGGCGATCAAGAAGCTCCTGCAGTTGCAGGCGAAAACCGCCCGCGTCATCCGCGATGGCGAAGCGGTCGAGGTGCCGATCGAGGCCGTCGTGCCCGGCGATCGCATCCTGGCCCGCCCGGGCGAGCGTATCCCGGTGGATGGCATCGTTGAAGAAGGCCATTCCTTCGTCGACGAGTCGATGATCAGTGGCGAACCGGTACCGGTTGCCAAGCAGCAGGATGCCGAAGTCGTCGGCGGCACCATCAACAAGAACGGCGCGCTTACCTTCCGCGCCACTCGGGTCGGTGCCGACACCGTGCTGTCACAGATCGTCAAGATGGTGGAAGCGGCACAGGCCGAGAAACCCCCGATCCAGCAGTTGGCCGACAAGATCGCCGGTGTCTTCGTGCCCGTGGTCATCGCCATCGCCCTGATCACCTTCGGGGTGTGGTTCGCCGTCGGGCCGGCCCCGGCGCTGTCCTTCGCCTTCGTCACCACGGTGAGTGTGCTGCTGATCGCCTGCCCCTGCGCGATGGGCCTGGCCACCCCGACTGCGATCATGGTCAGTAGCGGCAAGGGGGCCGAGATGGGGGTGCTGTTTCGCAAGGGCGCGGCGCTCGAGACGCTGGCCAAGATGGATACCGTCGTGCTGGACAAGACCGGCACCCTGACTCAGGGTCGCCCCGAGCTGACCGACTTCGAAGTGATCGAGGGGCACGAGAATGAGGTGCTGCGACTGGTCGCGGCAGTGGAAGCCCAGAGCGAGCACCCCATCGCCGATGCCATCGTGCGCGGCGCCCAGGCGCGTGGACTCGAGCTGCCGGCCGTCAGCCATTTCAGCGCCGAGCCGGGCTACGGCATCGAAGCCGACGTCGCCGGTCACCGGCTTTACGTAGGGGCCGATCGCTACATGAACCGGCTCGGGATTGGGCTCGGCAAGGCGGAAGAGCGCGCCAAGGCGCTTGCCGAGGATGCCAAGAGCCCCCTCTATGCCGCGGTGGACGGCCGACTCGCCGCGGTCATCGCGGTGGCCGATCCGCTCAAGGAGGGCTCGGCCGAAGCCATTTCAGCACTCAAGGCGCTGGGGCTGGAAGTGGCGATGCTCACCGGCGACAACCGCGCCACCGCCGACGCCATCGCCCGACAGGTCGGCATTCAGCGCGTACTCGCCGAGGTGCTGCCTGACCAGAAGGCAGACGAGATCAAGCGACTACAGGCCGAGGGCGGTAAGGTCGCCTTCGTGGGCGACGGGATCAACGATGCGCCGGCGTTGGCGCAGGCAGACGTGGGCATCGCCATCGGTACCGGGACGGATATCGCCATCGAGGCCGGTGATATCGTGCTGATGCGTGGCGACCTGCGGGGCATCGTCAATGCCGTGGCACTCTCCAAGCGCACCCACCGGACCATCATCGGGAATTTCGTCTGGGCCTATGGCTACAACGTGGCGCTGATCCCCGTGGCGGCGGGCGTGCTCTATCCGTTCATCGGCGTATTGCTCAGCCCCATGCTGGCGGCAGCCGCCATGAGCGTCTCCAGCGTCTTCGTGTTGACCAACTCGTTGCGGCTACGCCGCTTCACGCCGGATATCGATGACGCTTCGCCGGTGACGAGCGGTGAACCCCAGGCGGTTCGGGCCCACCAAGTCTGAGTAGCAAAATTTAATAGGAGACCAAGATGATGGGAAGCGAAGCATGCACGTGGGGGATGGCGGGGATGGGGCTCATTTCCATCCTGCTGATTATTGCGTTGGTGCTTGGCGTCGCCGCGCTCGCCAAGTATCTGTTCTTCGGAAAGAAGCGTGATAGCTGACAACCAATCGCTACGACAGGTTCGATTCCCCGGGTTGATCAGAGAGCGATGAAGAGGCCGTTCATGAAGAAAATCATCTACTCCACTTATTGCCTTGCTGTTGTAGGGCTGTTCGGTCTCATTACGCTCCCCGCTCTGGCGGAGGAAACGGGGGGCGATTCTCTTGACGGCCACCAGGCCATTAGTACAGCCGATACGGGAGCCCCCCTACCCGCATCGATTACGGCATTATTGGATCAAGGACTCAAATTCCACGGAACCTTTAATGCCCCGGGAGATATACAAGGTTATGCCTTGTCCTATGATAATGAGCCCGTGGCGGCTTATATTCCCTCCACTTCCGACCACGCCATCATCGGTACCTTAATTGATCCTCAGGGCAACGCTGTAATGGAAAACCAACTTCAAGCTCTGGTGCTGGAACCGATGCTGGAAGCTACCTGGAGCGCGTTCGAGGACACTCGCTTTATTCCGGAAGGACCTGATAGTGCGTCACATATCGTGTATACGCTGACCGACCCCAATTGTCCCTACTGCAATGCGCTGTGGAAGAGCTCACGGTCTCTAATCGATCAAGGTGAGCTTCAGCTTCGTCATGTGCTGGTCGGCGTTCTGTCAGAGGACAGTCTCCGCAAGGCGGCCGCGATCCTTGAGTCGAATGACCCAACCAAAGCCCTCGAAACCCATGAATTGAACTTCCGCAATGGCGGCATCAGTCCGGTGGTGCCGTCGGAGGAGAGTCGAGCGCTTCTTAGGCGGCATGCCCAGCTCATGCGCGAGGCCGGCGCCACGGGAACGCCGACCAGCTATTACCGCGATGAAGAAGGTAATGTGCAGCGCATCAATGGTGCGGTGTCGACCGACCGGCTTCGCGACATATTGGGTGTCGAATGACACGCCATAACGGCACAGGGGTGACATGAGATGTCATCTCACACAACTGAGATGAGTATGGCAAGCACGCTCGGTGTAAAGCACAGGCTCATATTGGGAGCTTCTGTGCTGATTGGCTTGGTGACCCTCTATTGGATCCTGATGGAGACCGGTGCCTTATCGACGCTCACCAATAAGCAGGCTCTGCGTGAGTGGGTTGGCCAGTTGGGGGGCTGGGGGCCATTGACCATTATCGCCATGATGATAGCGGCCATTGTCATGAGCCCGATACCCAGTGGGCCGATCGCCATGGTGGCCGGTGCGATCTACGGCCCTCTATGGGGGACGGCGTATGTGGTCATCGGTGCCGAGGCCGGCGCGTTGCTCGCCTTCGGCATTGCCCGCCTGCTTGGCTGCGAGGTGATCCATCGCTGGTCGCGCATACGTCCTATGTTGGATTGGCTGGGAAAGGAGCGCTCTCAGACAGGGTTGATGCTTTTCGTTTTCGCCTCGCGTTTGGTGCCATTTATTTCATTCGATGCCGTCAGCTATGCGGCGGGCCTGACACCGCTGGCCTTCTGGCGTTTCTTGATTGCCACGCTGGCCGGCGTACTTCCGACGGCGTACCTGATCGTCATGTTCGGCGAAGTCCTGATTACCGCCGACTCCCGCGGCCTCACGGTCGCGCTGATCCTGGCCAGTGGGGTCACGCTCCTGCCGCTCCTGGCGAAACTCGTTTGGACTCGGCATCGAAAGCGACGGACTAGCTCGAATTGATGGGCTGCCGAGGCCGATCGCCTCGCCCCAAGAAATCACGCGACTCAAGATGGAATCCCTATGCTCGTCAAAATCATTCCTGAACTCGGTCTCTTCGCGCTGATCATGGCGCTGGGCCTGGCGTTTATACAGGCGCTGACTCCGTTAGCGGGCGTCACGCTCCGCCGCCCACTCTGGATGGCCTTCGCCGAGCCCATGGCATGGGGGCAGTTCGCCTTCTTGCTGGTGGCCTATGCCAGCCTGACCGCGAGCTTCCTGCTCGACGATTTCAGCGTGTCCTATGTGGCCAACAACTCCAACTCGATGCTGCCGTGGTATTACAAGCTCACGGCGGTGTGGGGGGGGCACGAAGGCTCGGTGCTGCTATGGAGCCTGATCCTCAGCGGCTGGGGCTTCGCCGTCAGCCTGTTCTCGCGCAACCTGCCGCGTGACATGCTGGCCCGTGTCCTGGGGGTCATGGGCATGGTCAGCACCGGATTCTTGCTGTTCATCCTGATCACCTCGAGCCCTTTCGAACGTCTGCTGCCGGGAGTGCCTCAGGACGGCGCCGATCTCAACCCGCTGCTACAGGACGTCGGGCTGATCCTCCATCCTCCCATGCTCTATATGGGCTATGTGGGCTTCTCGGTGGCTTTCGCCTTTGCCATCGCTGCCTTGCTGGGAGGGCGGCTCGATGCCGCCTGGACACGCTGGGTGCGGCCCTGGACCAATATTGCTTGGGCCTTCCTCACCATGGGCATCGCGCTGGGTAGTTGGTGGGCCTACTACGAGCTGGGGTGGGGCGGCTGGTGGTTTTGGGACCCGGTGGAGAACGCCTCGTTCCTGCCCTGGCTGACCGGGACGGCGCTCATCCATTCGCTGGCGGTCACGGAAAAGCGTGGCACCTTCAAGAGCTGGACCGCCCTGCTGGCGATCTTTACCTTTTCGCTGTCGCTGCTGGGCACCTTCCTGGTGCGCTCCGGGGTGCTGACGTCGGTGCATGCCTTCGCCAATGACCCGTCACGGGGCATCTTCATTCTGGCACTGCTGGGGTTCACGGTGGGCGCTTCCTTGCTGATCTTTGCCCTGCGTGCGCCGCGGATGAGCGGCAATGTGGGCTTCGGCTGGTTGTCTCGTGATGCGCTGTTGCTGATCAATAATATCCTCTTGGTCGTCATGACCGTGACCGTTTTGCTGGGCACGGTCTATCCGCTGATTCTCGATGCCCTGGGGCTGGGCAAGATCAGCGTCGGCCCACCGTACTTCAATACGCTATTCGTGCCGCTGACCGTGCTGCTGTGCGCCTTCATGGGGCTAGGCCCCGTGGCGCGCTGGAAGCAGATGGCGGGGCGCGAGTTGATGCGCCGACTACTTTGGTCCGGCATCGCCGCGCTGATCATGGCGGCGGCGGTTCCGTTCCTCTACGGCGGAGAATGGAACGCCGCCGTGGCGCTGGGGCTGGTCATGGCCCTGTGGGTCGTGCTGGCGTTGATGCGTGACCTGTTCGACAAGACCCGCCATGCCTCCTCACCCCTGGCCGGCTTGCGCAAGCTGTCGCTGGCGCATTGGGGCATGGTAGTCGGCCATCTGGGCATGGCCATCACCATCGTGGGCGTGGCCATGGTGTCGAACTATGCCATCGAGCGTAACGTACGTCTTGCCGTGGGGGAGCGTGTCGAGATAGGCGGCTACAGCTTCACCATGACCGACCTGAGCGAGCGCCGCGGTCCCAATTTCCTGGCCGATACGGCAGCCCTTGAGGTGGCACGTGATGGCCAGCATGTCACCACCCTACGGCCCGAGAAGCGATTGTATATTGCCCGCGGTCAGCCCATGACCGACGTCGCCCTGCGCCCTGGGCTGCTGCAGGACATTTACGTGGCGCTGGGCGAAGACTTGGGTGACGGTGCCTGGGCCATGCGAATCCAGATCAAGCCGTTCGTACGCTGGCTCTGGCTGGGGGCGTTGTTGATGGCCACTGGCGGTCTGCTGGCGGTGGCGGACCGTCGCTATCGGCGTCAGCGCTCAGTGGCAGCTGACTCCACTCTCCTCCGTGAGGTCCATACATGAAACGGCGACTGTTACTGCTTTTCCCCTTGCTGGTTTTCCTGGGACTGGGTTTCTTTCTCTACCGAGGCTTGGCCATGGATCCCAGTACCCGCAATTCGGCACTGCTAGCCCAGCAGTTTCCTGCCTTTTCCCTCTCGACACTGAAGGATCCCGGTGCCCGGGTCGATGAGTCGCTGTTGCACGGGCAGGTCACGCTGGTCAATGTCTGGGCCGAGTGGTGCCCGACCTGCAAGGAGGAAATGCCCCAGCTGCTGACACTCGCTGAGCGCGGCGTGCGCTTGGTCGGCATCAACTACAAGGACACCCGCGTCAAGGGGCGGGAGTTTCTCGACGAGTTCGGCGACCCCTTCGAAGTCAATATCTTCGATCCGGATGGCGACCTGGGGTTCGAGCTCGGCGTCTACGGTGTGCCGGAGACCTTCCTCGTCGATGCCGAGGGCATCATTCGCTATAAGCACACGGGCTATATCACTCCCGAGGATGTCGAACGTGTCGTGCAGGAGGTGGGCAGATGGCGTTGATGACCCGGGCCGGCCTGCTGTTGCTCTTGTTGATAACGTCGGTCCCTGTGCTGGCGGATTCGGCTATCGAGGTGCGTGACTTCGAGAGGCCAGTAATGGCCGAACGCTATCGTGATCTTACTGCCTCATTGCGCTGTCCCAAATGCGATGCCCAGGCCATCGACAGCTCCAACTCTCCGGTGGCTGCCGACATGCGCGAACGCGTCGCAGATTTGTTACGCGACGGGCGATCCGATAAAGAGATCCTCGATTACATGGTCGCGCGCTTCGGTGAGTTCGTGCTCTATAACCCGCGACTCGACGAGCGTACCTGGCTGCTGTGGGGACTGCCGGCCGCGCTGGTATTAATCGGCGGGCTGATCGTGGCGGTCTTCGTCCGCAAACGAAAGCATGTCCGGGTTCGAGCGCTCAGCGCCGAGGAGCGCGAGCGCCTCAACGCCCTGATTAACCGCGAGGGGAGCAAATGAATCTGCTCTGGTTGGGCATCGCCCTGGTACTGTTGCCTGCCCTGTGGCTCGTGATCCTGCCGCTGAGACGGACCCGCCCGCTGCACGATGCTCAGCAGGCCTTCGAAGCCAAGCAGCGCACCGATGCACAGAACGTGGCGGTCTATCGTCAGCGCCTGGCCTCGCTGGAAACGGCCCATGCACGCGGCGAGCTCGACACCGCGCGAGTCGAGGAGGGTCGGCTGGAGCTCGAACGCAGCCTGCTCGAGGATACCCAGGTACGCCGCCGCACACCGCTTGAGTCGCCCCAGGCCGGCCGACTATTGGTACCGCTGGTGATGGTGGCGTTGGTGGTGGCCAGTCTGCTCTGGTATCAGCGGGAAGGCGCGGAGGGCGATCTGGCACTGTATGCCGTGCATCAGGAGGTGCGCAACTCGCCTGACGGCTCGCTGACGATGCTGATCGAGCGGCTCGAGGAGCAGGCCAAGCGACAGCCGGACAATCCCAAGGTGTGGATGTCGCTGTTTCCGCTGTACCGGGACGGCAATCGGGGACGTGATGCCATCGCCGCGATCGAGCGCCTGATCGAACTGGAGGGTCGACAGCCTTCCCTGCTGGCGCAGTTGGCACAGATCCAATTCTTCGTCGCCAACCGCTCGCTGACCGACGAGGTCCAGGCACTGGTCGACGAGATCCTCGGTCAGGATCCACGCCAGCCCACCGTGCTCGGCATGCTGGGCATCCATGCCTTCGATCGCGCCCGCTATGAAGAGGCCATCGATTACTGGCGGCGCGCGATCGCCGGTTTCGACGACCCCGGCTCGGCGGAGGCGCTGCGGGAGGGCATTGCCGTGGCACAACAGCGCCTGGACGCCTCGTCCGACCAGGTCGATGCTCATCAGGCCGCGCAGGATGGCGCGTCGCTCGCGGTCAGGGTCGGCCTCGCCGAATCGCTCCGCGAGCGGGCCGCGCCGGGCGACACGGTGTTCGTCATCGCCCGCGACGTGGCCGGTGAATTGCCGCCACTGGCGGTGGAGCGGGTCACGGTTAGCGACCTGCCACTCGAGCTGACCTTGGGCGACAACGATGCCATGACACCCCGGGCGCGACTCTCCCAAGTCAATGAGGTGCGCCTGACGGTGCGCGTCTCCGCATCGGGCGAAGCTACCCCGCAGCTAGGCGATCTTGTCGGCGAGGCGGGACCGGTGACACTCGGCGAGTCGGACTCGCCGGTCGAAATTTCCATCGATCGCATCGTTGAGTAGCCAGGCTGATCGTAAACGCAGTCTCGGCAACGCGACTTGGCTGTCAGAGCATTAAGGAAGAACCATGCTGCAATACCCTCAGATTGATCCCGTGGCCATTTCCCTTGGTCCCGTGCAGATTCACTGGTATGGCCTGATGTACGTGGTCGGGCTGGTCGCCGCCTGGTGGCTGGGGCGTCGTCGTGCCCACCGCCTGGGCCTGAGCCACGATGATATCGGCGATCTGATTTTTTACGGTGCCGTGGGGGTCATCTTGGGTGGCCGCCTGGGCTATGCGCTGTTCTACGGGCTCGACCAGTTGCTGGCTAACCCCTTGTGGCTCTTCAGGGTCTGGGACGGGGGCATGAGCTTCCATGGCGGGTTGGCCGGTGTGCTCATCGCCGCCCTGCTGTTTGCCCGCAAGCACCGTCTGGCCTTCTTTCAGCTGACCGATTTCATCGCCCCGTTGGTGCCGATTGGCCTGGGCGCCGGGCGCCTCGGCAACTTCATCAATCACGAGTTGCCGGGGCGCATCAGTGACGTTCCCTGGGCCATGGCCTTCCCCCCTATGATGGGGCTGGGGCCCGAGCCGCGGCACCCTTCAGCGCTTTATGAGTTCACCCTGGAAGGCGTGGTGCTGTTTGTCATGCTGTGGTGGTTGTCGCGTCGACCTCGCCAGCGAGGCCTCATCTCGGGGCTGTTCCTGGTGCTGTATGGCGCTTTCCGCTTCGCCGTGGAGTTCGTGCGCCTGCCCGACCCCCAGTTGGGTTTCATCGCCTTCGGCTGGCTGACCATGGGGCAGCTGTTGACCCTGCCGATGCTCATCGCGGGGCTGGCTCTGGTTGTCTGGTCAATGCGTCAGCCAGTGGATAGGGCGAAAACGGCGGCGGCCTCATGAACACGGCCTTCACCTTTCTGCTGGTGCTGCTGTTCGTCGCCACACCGGTAGCGGCCCGTGGAGAGTTTCCCGCGGGCAGTGGCAAGAGCTCCCCCTTCGGTACCTCGGCTCAACGGGAATTCCTGGCGACTAAAGAAGCCTTCCGGGCCAGCGCCTGGCGAGACGATAGGCGGCTCTACGTCGGTTTCGTCATTGCCGAGGACTATTACCTCCACCGCCATCGGTTTGCACTGGAAAGTCGCTCTCCGGGCGTCAGTTTCGGTGAGCTGGCAATTCCCCCCGGCGAACCCATGGTGCACGCGTCTCTGGGGGAAATCGAGGTGTTCTATGACCAGGTGGTATTCAGTGCGTCCATCGAGGCGAGCGACACCGCTGCCGAGCCGCTGGCCATCACGGTGACCTTTCAGGGGTGTTCCGACCTGGGACTCTGCTATCCGCCCGAGCTGGTCGAGCTCGACGCGCTGTACGGTTCCCCCTCCGGCAGCCTTCGATTCTCCTCCTCGTGATACTGGGAATAGCGAAGAAGGAGCGCCTTGATTGGATCCCACCGACCTCAGCCTGCCGCCGCTGGCGGCGGCCTTCGTCTTCGGCCTGCTCGGAGGGGCGCACTGCATCGGCATGTGTGGCGGGATCATGAGTGCCCTGACCTTTGCCGTGCCCTCCAGCATGCGGCAGCCGGGACGCCTGGCCGGCCTGCTGCTCGGCTACAACCTGGGCCGCATCAGCAGTTACATGATCGCCGGCGCTCTGGTGGCGCTACTCGGCTCCGTGCTCAATCATGCCCTGGACGGCATCGCCCTGGTGCTGCGTATCCTGGCGGCGGTCATGCTGATTCTGATGGCGCTGTATATCGCCAACTGGTGGAAGGGGTTGCTACGTATCGAAGCCCTGAGTCGCTCCCTGTGGTGGCGTATCGAACCGCTAGGTCGAGGCTTGATGCCCGTCGTGAAGGTACCCCAGGCCTTCGCGCTGGGCTCGATCTGGGGCTGGATGCCCTGCGGGCTGATCTATTCAATGCTGGCCTGGAGTCTGGCCGTAGCCGAGCCGCTACGCGCCGCGGCGATGATGGGGGCCTTCGGGCTTGGCACCCTCCCCGTCGTCCTGGCGACCGGTATGGCTGCCCGGCGCATCTCGCTATGGATTCGCCATCCAGCGACCCGCACGCTGGCGGCGTTGCTGATCATCGCGTTTGCCGTCTGGCAACTCTGGCATCTGCACTCCATGACCGGCATGGACGATATGGCCAGCATGGCGCCGTCGCATCACTAATGGCAACCGCACGGGCCATCCGTCACGATAGCCGGTTGTGCCGATCCCAGCGATTCGATCAGTTGCTTCAGGCTAGGGGCCTCGGAACCATCATCATGGTCGATGCTTTCCAACCATCGCGCTATCGCCTGGAGTTCATGGATCCGCGAGCGAATGTAGCGCCCTTGTTCAGCCAGGGGAGCGTACGTATCGCTAACCGGAGGCATGTCGTGCTCCGCCCAGGTCAATATCTGCTTGATGTCTGGGAGACCGACTCCCAAAGAGCGAAGGCAATTAATGAGACGCAGGCGACCCAGTGCCTTCTCGTCATAGAGTTGATAGCCGTTGCGCGAGTCCCGTTGCGGTCGTAACAACCCCTCACGGGTGTAGTGGCGTACCGTTTCCGCAGTGACCCCACCAGCCCGAGCCAGTTCAGTGACTCGCATTGTCTTTTCCTCACCTGCCCGTTTTCAGACAGCCTACAACCGTGAGGCCGCCCAAAGGTCAAGGTATGGCTGTAGCGTTCAACTGGTGGCCTGCTGCATAAAGCGGGAACGCAAAAAATAAAGTCTTGACCTTGAAGTTGGCTTTAAGGATATCTTTCCAGCAAGCAGCGCTGCTGCCAGGTAGAAATCCAAGCCAGGCCTTCTATCAGCCTTGCTGGTGGAAAGGTGATTCCCAGAAAGATTGAGGAGAAGTGTCATGCGGAAACGTCACACAGCAATCTTGACTGCCGCCATCATCGTCGCCAGCAGCTTCGGAGCCGGCTCGCTTCTTGCGCAGGAAGAGAATCAGCAGACGCCAATGGAGGGCGACATGATGCAGGAGGGCAGCATGCACGACATGATGGGAATGATGCGTGAAATGAATACCATGATGAAAAACTGCAATGCCATGATGGAAAATATGCAACAAGGCCATGAAACCGACAGCAACACCTGAAGTGGCACTGGCCGGGGCTGCTCCGCATAGGAGCAGCCTTCGTTAGCACTGGGTAACGCGAAGGGAGGACGGTACGTGAAAAAGAGCTGTATACACCACTACTCGTCTTGGCATTGATGCCCAGTTCTCCTGTCTTTTCCCATTCCCTCGAAGATACCGAGGAAGAGCTGCAAGAGTGGGAACGTTACGCCCAATTCATCGACCAGCCATCGCCGGAATTTTCGTTGAATAATACAGACAGCAATGGCGTGTCGTCTTCCGACTTGGAACAAAGCGTCGTGGTGCTCAATATCATCCACTCGCGCTATCAAGAAGCCTGCCCGGTGCATATGAACCTGATTGCCGAGGTGCAAGAGCGAGTCAACGATACCGGCCTACGAGATGATGTTGAATTTATCACCATCGCTACCGACAGCGAGGACTTTGCCGGCACGCACAACAACATGCGGGCCTACGGTGAAAATTTCGATCTGGACCCCGCCAACTGGCGGTTTCTTTATCGAAGCGAAAATGAGTTTGTCGACACCACACGCCAGGTCGCGGAAGCCTACGGTCTGAAATTCGACGATGTGGCCGAGGGCGTCCAGGCGCATGGCGTTGTGACTCATGTCATCGACCAATCAGGACGGATACGGGCCCGCTTTCATGGGCTCAAATTCGATCCGGAGCACCTAGTTTACTATGTAAAGGTGTTGGCAGAAGGACCAGAGACATTATCCACCGGTGTGTGGGATCGCATTCGCCATACTGTCGTCAACACCTTCGATTAATGCCGCGAGAGTATAGCCGGCCTAGCTGCCGAACGTTCTCGTGAACTCTATGGAGCCTTAGCGTATGAAACACTGGAAAGCGCTGACCATCGCTTCTCTATTGACCTTCCCCCTGACAGGGTTGGCAGCCGAGACGTCGGCAACCCTCTACAAGAACCCCAACTGTGGCTGTTGCGCCGAATATGCCAAGTATCTCGAACGAAACGGGTTCGAAGTGGAGACAATCGATACTCACGATCTCGCGAAGATGAAAGCCGAACACGATGTTTCCGAGAAACTGCAGGGTTGCCATACCACGCTCATCGACAACTATGTCTTCGAGGGCCACGTACCCGTGGAAAGCGTCACCCAGGTACTCGAAGAGAAACCTTTCATCAAAGGCCTGAGCGTACCCGGAATGCCACTTGGCTCACCGGGGATGTCGGGCGAGAAACAGGGCCCACTGGAGGTTTACACCCTGGCCTTTCAGCCGACCGATACCCCTGAAGTTTACGCCACCCACTGAAGGTGAGCCTTGGTCATGAGACAACTGATCGGGACCAGTTGGGTAGCGGTGGCATTGTGGGGAATGATCACCTCTTTGGCCGTCGCCGAACCACCCAAACGTGTGGGGCCGAATGGGTTTCTTCTCTGGGAAAGCCCACGCGAGGTGTCGGAAATTAGCTTCGAGGCTGGCGACGGTACCCCGCTGACGCTGACCACTTTCGGAGGAAAGCTGATCCTGCTCAACATCTGGGCGACATGGTGTGGCCCTTGCCGCGAGGAAATGCCCACCCTGGATGCCCTCCAGGCTGAATTGGGTGGTACGGATTTCGAGGTCGTCGCACTCTCGATCGATCGCAAAGGCATCGAGGTCGTCAACGAATTCTATCAGGAGGTGGGGATCGAGCATCTCGCTCCCTACGTCGATCCAACCGGCATGGCCAGCGCGAACCTCAGTGCCGTGGGTATTCCCACGACGCTTCTGCTCGACCGCCAGGGCAGGGAGATCGGACGCCTGGTCGGGGAGGCCGAGTGGGATACCCCTGAAATGATCGACTTTCTTGCCGAAACCATAGAAACCACCCAGGAGGACGCGCCATGAGTTGCTGTGACGACAAGCCCCAAAAGGGCCAAGAGAAAGCCGGACTGAAAGGCCTGGTAACAGGCCCACGCCGCTGGATGCTGCTGGGCGCTGTGGCGGTGGCTGGTGGTCTTGCCATGGGCTGGGATCAACTGGTCCTGCTGGGCATCGCCCCTATCCTGGTGACCCTGTTGCCTTGCCTCGTCATGTGTGGAGCAATGTGTATGCTGAAATGCAAGGACAAGAAAGGCAAGGCTACCGAGCCGGGCGAAGCCCCTGACGTCCAAGCCAACGTGGAAGCCTCTACCGCGGTAACCACGGAGACGGCATCTGCCAATCGCCAAGCAGCGGATCACCAGGTGCCATCCGAGCGCCCCGACTCCAAGCTCCAAGCCTAGCCACGGGATTAAGGGGGGATGTGGGAAGTTGCCAATATCGGCCTGGCCACGGCCTTTCTGGCGGGCCTGACCTCGTTCGCTTCGCCCTGTGTCTTGCCGCTCGTGCCTAGCTATCTCTCCTTCGTGGCCGGGCGCTCGCTGGGGCAGATACGGGAAGCGGACCGGCGGGAGCGGCTCCGGGTATTGACCCAGTCAATATGGTTCGTGCTCGGGTTCTCCACGGTATTCCTGATGCTGGGTGCCAGTGCCACGGCCATCGGTCGCCTGCTGCTGGTCTACCGCCAGGAAGCCAACCTGGTCGGCGGTATCATCGTCATCCTGTTCGGTGCCTTCATGACCGGGCTCATTCCGCTGCATTGGTTACAGCGAGAATGGCGATTTATCGGCAGGCTTAAGGAAGCGGGCGGGGGGCCCAGTGCGGCTTATCTGCTGGGTGTGGCGTTCGCGTTCGGCTGGACCCCCTGTATCGGCCCGATCCTGGGCGCCATTCTGACCGTCAGCGCCTCGACGGCCAATGCCCCGAGCGGAATGGCGTTGCTCGGCATCTATTCGCTGGGCCTGGGGGTGCCCTTTCTGTTGACGGCGGTGTCACTCGATCGCTTCCTGCAACACCAGAAATTTCTGCGCCGCTGGGGCCGGGTCACGCATCTGGCGGCCGGGCTGATCATGATCCTGATGGGCATCTTGATGATCACCGGCAAACTGACCGAGCTGTCCTATTGGTTATTGCGCACCTTCCCGGCGCTAGGCAGCATCGGCTAGCCATTATTCGAGGAAATATTGCAATGAACAAGATCACGAGTCGCTTCTGGCGTGCCCTGTCACTGACGAGCTGGGTCATGGCCAGTCTGAGCTTCGTCAGTATGGCCGGGGCCGCCGAGGAGGCATTGCCGTCGCTGAGTTATGACCAAACAGGCGAACGGCTGCTCAAGGTCCAGGCCAACCAGCTTTTCGAA
>DJIP01000297.1:3954-17981 GCA_002433675.1 Halomonas halophila | reverse complement strand
TCGCTCGTCGACTTTTCGGACAGCGCCTAGGGCTTGCCTGGAAAATGCCCGCGCTCGTCGACTATTCGGAGAAGTCCTGGGGCTTTGGTGATTCGTGGCGGGGCCAGCCGGTCTTCCTGACACGCCCTGCGTCGACAAACGAAAAGCCCCGAGGCCAGGCCTCGGGGCTTTTTTCGGTTCATCGCAGGGTCGCGCTCGCCGGGTCTCGGTAGCAGCGACCTCTGGCGTCAAGTGTTACCGGTTTACAGGCTGAATTCCGGCAGACGCTTTTCCACCCGCGCGAGCTTGAGGCGCGCCATCTTCGGCAGGCCGTTCTCGAAGGGAGGGAAGTCCTCGCCCTGGATCAGCGGTGCCAGGTAGGCGCGGCCAGCGTCACTGATACCGAAGCCATCCTCGCGGATATAGTCGCGCGGCATGAACTTCTCACGATTAGCCACCTCGGCCAGCGGTGCTGCCTCGATCTCCCAGCGGTAGGGATTGTCGCTGACGCGCTTGATCGCCGGCATCTGGGCGTTGTGCCCCTCGAGCGCCAGTTCCACCGCCTTGACGCCCACGGCGTAGGCCTGTTCGACGTCGGTCTTGGCGCCCAGGTGGCGTGCGGCGCGCTGAAGGTAGTCGGCGACCGCCCAGTGGTACTTGTAGCCCAGGTCCTGCTTGACCATGCCGGCCAGGGTCGGGGCCACGCCGCCGAGCTGGCGGTGTCCGAAGGCATCGGTGTTGCCGGAGTCGGCGAGGAAGGTACCGTCCTCGTAGCGCGCGCCCTCGGAAACCACGATCACGCAATAGCCGTAGTTCTTGACCGCGTACTCCACGCGTTCCATCACCTGGCGACGGTCGAAGGGAATCTCGGGGAAGATCACCAGGTGGGGTGGCTCACCCTCGCCCTGGCCGGCCAGGCCACCGGCACCAGCGATCCAGCCGGCGTGGCGACCCATGACCTCGAGCACAAACACCTTGGTGGAGGTGGCGCACATGGAGGCGATGTCCATGGAGGCCTCGAGGGTCGAGGTGGCGATGTACTTGGCCACGCTGCCGAAGCCGGGGCTGTTGTCGGTGATCGGCAGGTCGTTGTCCACGGTCTTGGGCACGTGGATGGCGGTCAGCGGGTAGCCCATCTTCTCGGACAGCTGCGAGACCTTGAGGCAGGTGTCGGCACTGTCGCCACCGCCGTTGTAGAAGAAGTAGCGGATATCGTGAGCCTTGAACACCTCGATCAGGCGCTCGTACTGGGTGCGATGGCTTTCGATGTCCTTGAGCTTGTAGCGACAGGAACCGAAGGCGCCGCCGGGGGTGTGGCGCAGGGCGGCGATGGTGTCGTCGGACTCTTGGCTGACGTCGATCAGGTCCTCGGTCAGGGCGCCAATGATGCCGTTGTGGCCGGCGTAGACCTTGCCGATGCGATCACTGTTCTGGCGGCAGGTCTCGATGACGCCGCAGGCGCTGGCGTTGATCACGGCGGTGACGCCGCCGGATTGGGCGTAGAAGGCGTTGTGCTGGGCCATGTGGCGTGGGGCTCCTGGTTCTGGATCGTGAATTCGGTGAAACGAACAATGTCCCCGCGCGGCGTGGCGAGGGGAAAGGATCGGTGGGCGCGTCGCGGTCGGCCAGGCCCTTGCCGGGAAAGCTATCGCAGAAAAAGCCATCGCGGAGAAAGCCATCGCCGGGCACGTCATGGCCGGGACAGCGCCGGGACATGGTCGGCGATTCTAGCCCATCGGCCTGGCGCCTGCATCCGACCGGCATGACCCGGCGCAGCGGAGCGTCGACGTCGAAGTAAAACAGTGGTCGTTCGGCAACAGCGACGACGGTGTGACGCTGACTCTGGAGGCCTTTGTCGGGGCATGCTAGGCTGCCGCCAACCTTGAGTGCCGTTGTCTGCCGGGGGCGCTGCGCGCGTCGACTCGGGGACGGGGCAGCAGCAGCGCACCGGAGGCGCCATGCATCTTCATATCGTCGGTATCTGCGGCACCTTCATGGGCAGCCTGGCGCTGTTGGCGCGGGAGCTTGGCCATCAGGTCAGCGGCTCGGACGCCAGCGTCTATCCTCCCATGAGCACCCAGCTGGAAACGGCCGGTATCGCCCTGATGCGCGGTTACGCCGCCGACAACCTGACGACGACACCGGACCTGGTGGTGATCGGCAACGCCCTGTCGCGGGGCAACCCCGAAGTCGAGGCGGTGCTCGATCGTGGCCTGCCCTATGTGTCCGGCGCCCAGTGGCTGGCCGAGCACGTGCTGCCGGGGCGCCCGGTGATCGCGGTGGCCGGCACCCACGGCAAGACCACCACGGCAAGCCTGACCGCCTGGCTGCTCGAAAGCGCCGGGCTTGCGCCTGGCTTTCTGATCGGTGGAGTGCCGAGGAACTTTGGCGTATCGGCGCGCCTGGGCGGCGAGCAGGCGCCCTTTGTGGTCGAGGCCGATGAGTACGACACCGCCTTCTTCGACAAGCGCTCCAAGTTCGTCCATTACCGCCCGCTGGTCGCCATCCTTAACAACCTCGAGTATGACCACGCGGACATCTTCCCCGACCTGGCCGCCATCGAACGCCAGTTTCATCACCTGGTACGTACGGTGCCCGGGCGTGGCCAGTTGCTGGTGGCGGATGATGCACCGGCGCTGGACCGCGTGCTGGGGCAGGGCGCATGGACACCGGTGGCGCGCATGGGGCAGCAGCCGGACTCGGCCTGGCGCATCGAGTTCGAGCGTGACGATGCCAGTCGTTTCAGGGTGATCCAGCGTCGGCCGGACGGGGTCGACGAGGACGCCGTGGTCGACTGGGGTCTGACCGGTGACTACAACGCCCGCAATGCCCTGGCCGCCCTGGCCGCCGCCAGCGTATTCGGCGTGGATCTGGCGCGCGGTGCCGCTGCACTGTCGCGCTTCGAGACGCCCAAGCGCCGCCAGGAGGTGCGCGGCGAGGTCGGCGGTGTCCAGGTGATCGACGACTTTGCCCACCATCCCACCGCCATCGCGGCGACGCTGTCCGGGCTACGCGCTTCGACCCAGCGCGGTCGCCTGCTGGCGGTGATCGAGCCGCGTTCCAACACCATGCGTCTGGGCACCCTGCGCGATCGCCTGGCGGACAGCGTGGCCCAGGCCGACCAGGTCTGGTGGTACCAGCCCGAGGGGCTGGACTGGTCGGTGGATGCGCTGGTCGAGGCCTCGCCGGTACCGGCGCACCGTCGTGGCGAGATCGACGCGCTGGTCGCCGACCTGGTCAGTGAGGCGCGCCCCTATGATCGTATCGTGGTGATGTCCAACGGTGGTTTCGGCGGCATCCACGAGCGCCTGCTTAAGGCCCTGGAGGCTGCACATGGCTGAAGGCTTCAAGCCCCCCGTGACGGTGGCCCTGACCGGCGCCTCCGGCGCCCACTACGGACTCCGGCTGATCGAGGCGCTGGTGTCGGCGGGGCACGAGGTGTGGGTGATGATCTCCAAGGCTGCCCATCTGGTCATCGCCACCGAGACCGAGGTGGCGTTGCCGCCACGCCCGGCGCTGCTGGCCGAAGCGCTCAGCGAGCGGTTCTCGGCGGCCGAGGGCCAGATCCGCTGTTTTGGTCGTGAAGACTGGATGGCCCCGGTGGCGTCGGGCTCCGGCGCCAGCAGTGCCATGGTGATCTGTCCGTGTTCCACGGGAACGCTGTCGGCGGTGGCCTGTGGCGCCAGCAACAATCTGATCGAGCGCGCCGCCGATGTGGCGCTCAAGGAGCGCCGCCGCCTGGTGCTGGTACCCAGGGAAACGCCATTCTCGGCGATTCACCTGGAACACATGCTGAGTCTGACCCGTATGGGGGCGGTGGTGTTGCCCGCAGCACCCGGGTTCTACCACCAGCCGCAGACCATCGATGATCTGATCGACTTCATCGTGGCGCGCATCCTCAACCAGCTGGGTATCGATCATCAGCTGATGCCAAGGTGGGGCGAGGGTTCCTCCGGGTCCACCGTCGGCGACTGAGTGCGTGCCTGGCACCGTCCTCACCTGGCACTGTCCTCACCTTGCACCATCATCACCTCGCGCCTTCAGACACCTCTCCAGCGCTGCTCGGGATAAGGAAACCCATGCCCAGTCTGTCCGTTCTCTCTGTATTTGTTCCGACCTTCTTTCTGGTCTCGCTGACGCCTGGCATGTGCATGACCCTGGCCATGGTGCTGGGCATGACCCAGGGGGTGAAGAGGGCGCTGTGGATGATGCTGGGGGAGCTGGTCGGCGTGGGGCTGGTGGCCTTTTCCGCCGGGGCAGGGGTGGCCGCACTGATGCTCAAGCTGCCGGCGCTGTTTGCCTTGTTCAAGTGGCTGGGTGGGGCCTACCTGGTCTATCTGGGCTGGTTGATGTGGCGCTCCCGGGGGCGCATGGCGATCCCTGACAACCTTGAGGATACGGCGCCGCCGAGGCGGCGGGAACTGGCCATGCAGGGCTTTGTCACTGCGGTGGCCAACCCCAAGGGATGGGCCTTTTTCGTGGCACTGTTGCCGCCATTCATTGATCCGGCGCGACCGGTGCTGACCCAGTTGGCGGGGCTGATCCTGGTGATCCTGAGTCTCGAATTTACCTGTCTGTTGCTGTACGCCAGCGGCGGCAAGAGTCTGCGTCACCTGCTCGCACGCGGGGGCAGTGTGCGGCTGCTCAACCGTATCGCCGGGACCTTGATGATTGGCGTTGGCCTGTGGCTGGCGCTGGGGTAGGGCTTGTACGAAAAGTACCTGCACTCGTCGACTATTCAGGCAAAGCCCAGGGCTGGTCCGGAAAGTGGCTGCGCTCACTGATCCCTGAGGAAAAGCCTGACGGGTAAGGGGCGTCGGTGTTTCCTACACCGGAGGCAACCACAGGATACGTGCGCTGACCAGGGCCAGCGAGGCGAGCAGCAGTGCCGGTAACGGACACGGTGTCAGGGCCGCCCGGTCCTGCCTGAGCCAGGCCAGCTGAACCATGGCGCAGACCACCAGGCCGAGCAGAGCTCCCCCGACCAGATCGCTTAACCAGTGCACGCCGAGCACGAGGCGCGACAATGCCATGGGCACGACGATGACGATCGCCACCCAGTAGGGCCAGAAGCGTTGCTGGCGCGGCAGCGTCTGGGCGATAAAGGCGGCCGCCATGCCGTACAGGACCACCGCCGTCGAGGTGTGGGCGCTGGGATAGGACAGTGAATGGGCGAGGTAGTCAGGGGCATCCGGGCGAAGGCGTCCGATCACCTCCTTGCCCAGGGTGTTGAGTGTGGCGATGGCAATGAGCCCAGCGCTTACGTGACCGAGTGCCGCCCAGTGACGACGGCTGGCCAGCCAGACCAGCCAGGGAAGCGCCATCGCCGCCACGCCAAGGGTATCTCCCGCCTCGGCCAGGGTCTGGGACAGCGCCAGCAGTCCAGCAAGCTCGAGACCGCCGATCAAGGCGTGAAGCCGCGTATCCATCAGCAGCGGCCCGTCAGCCTGCTGTACGATCAGGGTCCAGGCGCTCAAGGCGGTCAGTGCGCCCAGCAGCAACAGCCAGCTGGCCAGGGGAGGCTCTTCCTCGTGGTGGGGGGCCAGGGCCTGCCACAGGCGTCTTCCACCGGGCAGGTGATAGCTGACCCAGGCGAAGCTACGGTACAGCAGCCCCTGCGGCGAGGCGTGGTGGCGGACCAGCGAGAACAGCAGCGCCAGTACCGCCACGGTGACGCCGAGCGCGGTCAGCCAGGGGTGGAGGTCGTCGGGTAACGCCAGCCACTGTTGCCAGGTTCGACCCAGCAGGTAGCCGGGCAGAATGTAGGCAGGTGCCCACAGCAGGGCAGAGCCAAGATTGGCCCAGGTGAAGGTTGCCGGCGGCATGCGCAGGATGCCCGCCACCAGCGGGACGATGGGACGAACCGGGCCGACGAATCGCCCCAGCAGTACCGAAAGGGGACCATGACGCTGGAAAAAGCGTGCGCCCCGGGCCAGCCATTCCGGGTGGTGCGACAGCGGCCACATGGCGGTGACCTGTTCGCGGTAGCGATAGCCGATGGCGTAGCTGGCACCATCACCCACCACGGCACCGGCGAAGGCACAGGCCATGACCCAGCCAACCGCGATGTCGTAGTGGCCGGCCAGGGAGGCGGCGGCGGTGATGAGTACGACGCCGGGTACCACCACGCCGATCAGGGCAAGCGACTCCACCAGCGCGATGGTAAAGATCAGCAGCAGCAGCAGTCCGGGCGAAGGCGCCCACTGAATCAACCAGTCCCCGGCATTTCCCACCCTGTTCTCCTTTGCGTTGGGTCCGTCGTGATGTTTCGGCATTCTGCCACAGTCAGGGTGGGCAGGAGCGACCAGGTGGGGGTGTGCCGGCCAGTGCCTCGCTGCGGCGGGCCAGGCGTTGCTCGAAATGCTGCCAGGGTTCCTTGGCGTTCAGGGCGCAAAGTCGCGAGCGCAGGGTCAAGGGGCCCATGTCCGCCAGGCGAACCTCGGAGAGTGCCTGTTCCAGTCGCTTGATCACCAGCAGGGCACCGCTTTCGGTGGTGTTGGGCAGTACCAGCCAGAAGGTGTCGTGGGATTCCCGTCCCAGAATATCGTGGTCCCGGCAGTGAAGACGAACCGCCTGGCACAGTTGGTCGAGTTGCGAAAGCTGGGTGCGTGAGCCGTACTGCTCACTGGCGACTTCCAGTTGTGGCAGGTACAGGATCACCACCGCCAGCCGCTGGTCCAGGTGCTGGGCGCGTTCAAATTCTCCGTTCAGACGTTCGTGCAGGGTGGCGCAATTGATCGCATCGCAGTCGGCGTCACTGGGGTCGGTGGCTCGGTTCAAGTCGCGTTGACGCAGGTATTCCCAGCCGGCCAGGGAGGTGACCGCAAGGAAGGTCAGCAGAAACACGATTTGATCGAGGCTTGGCGAAGACTGGCCGACCACCATGAGCCAGACTGGCATCACGGCCAGTGCCAGCACCAGGGCGGGGCCGAAGGGCAACACCAGCAGAATCAGGGTGATCGGTACGCTGATCCAGAAGGCGTCGAACGATGCCTGAAGTACCGTCTGGTCGTAAAGTGCCAGGCAGCCGCACAGCAGCAGCAGATAGTTGGAGACGCGTGAGGCTCTTCGGGTATCGAAGACCAGGATCACGGCCATCAGGCAACTCAGGGACGCCGGCAGCAGGATGCTCTCGTATTGCCCCAGCAGATAGTGCCATAGGGCCAGTGACGCCAGCAGCAAGGTCGCCATGACATCGGCACAGACACGCCAGGAACGGACCCACTGGGGCGGCTCGATCATGCGTCCTCCTCCACCACCTGGGTAACAGGGCACTGCTTGTCCAGCGCCGCCAGCACCATGGGCATGTTGTCCAGGTTGGCGATCGATACGGTGCGCACGGTGATCGGCACCGCGATGTCTTCCAGCAGTTCCTGGCGTCGTTGTCTGGCCTGCACGGCGTCTCGACTGGTCAGCATCACGGCGACAGTACGTCCGTTGAGCCGATAGGCGTTCTCGAATCGTTTGATGCGCGTGCAGATGTCCCGGGCAACCCGCCACAGAGAACGTCCATGGATCTGGATCACCACCAGTTCGGCGTGGACGCCGTCACGGGTGGCGCGGCTGTTTTCCCGGGCCAGATCGCGTTCCAGCTGGCTGGCCGACCAAAGCGGCAGGCCCGGCGCCAGTCGGGCTCTCCTGCGCATCAGGCGTTGCGAATGTCCGCCCGGCAGCGAACGTCCGATCGCAAGAAAGCACAGGCACAGCAAGAGCGCGCCTGCCAGGCCCCAATGATGAAGGCTCATCTGGGTGATCAGGCTCCACCAGCTCACCCCGGCAAGGCCGGCGTTGAGGATCAGCATCCATTGGGGTTGGGGCAGGATCAACAAGAAAGGCCAGGCCCACAGCCAGGCACCGTTGGCGTCGGGCGAGAGTATCACCAGCGCGGCAAGCAGCAGGCTTGCCACCACCAGCCAGGCGCGGTAGGCGTGACGGCGGTGGCTGAACTCGATGACGATGCCGGTGATCCCGAGCCACAGCGCCGCCAGACCGAGCAGCGTGGTGTCCAGCACCCGCGTCGAGGTCGCCGCGCAAACCGCCAGCAATGCGGCAGCGGCAAACACGTTCAGCTTGAACAGGCCGACTTTGTACTTGTTCCGCATGCTGTCTTAATATGATCCTTTCTGTGGTTCACGATCCGCATCACGTCCGCGTTGTCATTCCGGTGCAAGCTTTGTTTGCCCGGGGACCTCGTTCTATCAGGAGACTCGTTTCACCGTGTCCGACTCATCCGCCAATGCCACCGCCGATTGCGTCGCCGATATCGACGCCTACATGACCGCCATGGGCCAGGCGGCCCGTGTCGCTGCCACCGAAATGCGTCGCCTGCCACCCGCTCGCAAGAACCAGGCGCTCAAGGCGATGGCTCAGGCGCTGGACGCTTCTCGTCAAGAGATCCTGTCGGCCAATCGGCAGGATCTGGCGCGCGGTCGCGACAAGGGACTCGACGCGGCGCTGCTCGACCGCCTTGCCCTGGATGAGGGTCGTATCGACGCCATGATCGAGGGCCTGACCCAGGTGGCTGCCTTGCCCGATCCCGTCGGTGAGATCGATGGCCTGAGCACTCGGCCCAGCGGCATCCAGGTCGGCATGATGCGCGTGCCCCTGGGTGTCATCGGTATCATCTACGAATCTCGCCCCAACGTCACCATGGAAGCCGCCAGTCTGTGCCTGAAATCGGGCAATGCCTGCATCCTGCGCGGAGGCTCCGAGGCCAGCGAGTCCAATCAGGCGCTGGCCCGCTGCATCGCCGCCGGGCTGGCCGAAGCCGGGCTGCCCCACGGCGCCGTGCAACTGGTGGCGACCACCGACCGCGCCGCCGTGGGGCGCTTGATCAGCATGGACGAATTTGTCGATGTGATCATTCCCCGTGGTGGCAAGTCGCTGATCGAGCGTATTTCGCGTGAGGCCAGGGTGCCGGTGATCAAGCATCTGGACGGCATCTGTCACGTCTACGTGGACGCCGCCGCCGATCTGGACAAGGCCCGAGCCATCGCGGTCAACGCCAAGACCCATCGCTACGGCGTGTGCAACGCCATGGAAACGCTGTTGGTAAATGCCGCGGTGGCTGAGGCCCTGCTGCCGACCCTGGCCGCTGACTACACTGAAAAGGGCGTCGAGGTAAGGGGCTGCGCCCGCGCCCGCGCTATCGTCGATCACTGGCTCACGGCAAGTGACGACGACTGGGCTACCGAGTACCTTGCGCCGGTGCTGTCGGTCAGGGTAGTCGACGACGTCGATGAGGCCATGGCGCACATCGAGCGCTACAGCTCCCGGCACACCGAAGCCATCGTCACCGAGAACTACAGCCTGGCGCGACGCTTTCTCGCCGAGGTCGACTCGAGCTCGGTCATGGTCAACGCCTCGACCCGGTTCGCCGATGGCTTCGAATACGGGCTTGGCGCGGAGATCGGCATCTCCACCGACCGACTGCATGCCCGGGGTCCGGTGGGGCTCGAAGGGCTGACCACGCGCAAGTATGTGGTCTTCGGCGATGGCCAGATTCGACAGTGAGCGGCGCCGTTCGCTTTGATGTAAAGGGCCGCCCGGCGCGCATCGGCATGCTTGGCGGCACCTTCGACCCTGTCCATCTGGGGCATCTGCGCACGGCGCTTGAGCTGCGCGCTGCGCTGTCGCTGGATGGCGTGCACATGATCCCCGCGGCTCAGCCTCCGTTGCGCGATCGGCCCCAGGTCACCGCCGAAAAACGGCTCGAACTGTTGCGCCTGGGGATCGGCGATACCCCGGGGCTGGCGGCGGACCCCTGCGAGCTGGAACGGGAGGGCCCGTCGTTCAGCGTGCAGACGCTCGAGTCCCTGCGTGAGCGCTACGGCCGCGAGGCGCGCATCGTCATGGCCCTTGGTCACGACGCCTTTCTCAAGCTGGCGAACTGGCACAATCCGGAAAGGGTCTTCGCGCTTGCCCATCTGGTGGTGGTCGACCGGCCCGATCACGAAGCCCCCTTGCCCGAAGCGCTTCAGGCGCTTATCGAAGGCCGTGTGGTCGAGCATGGCGATGCCCTGATGGCCAAGCCCCAGGGTCGGCTGCTGCGTCTGTCACTGCCATCGCGGATGGCGATTTCGGCCACCTTCGTCCGGCATAGCCTGATGCAGGGGGAGAGCGTGCGCTACCTGCTGCCCCCGGCGGTGGAAGAGCGCATCCAGGCGCAGCGCCTGTACCGCGCGGTCTGAACGCGCCAGCCAGGGCAAGGCGGTCCGAGAAATTCGATCAGGCGCTGGATTGGCGCTGCCACTCGGCTTCCCAACAGGTACAATGGGAGGTCGATGACTACCCAGTGATGAGGGGCTATGCAGATTGAAGCATTGAAGGCGCTCGTGATCGAGTCGCTTGACGATATCAAGGCCAAGGACGTCGAGGTGCTCGACGTCTCTCGGCTGACCAGTGTGACCGATTGGATGGTGGTGGCGAGCGGGACCTCGACACGGCACGTGTCGGCGCTGGCCAACAGCGTCATCACCAACGCCAAGGACAACGGCGTTCAGCCGCTGGGCGTCGAAGGTGAGAACGGGTCGGACTGGGTGCTGGTCGATCTTGGCGGCGTGGTGGTCCACGTGATGATGCCGGACACCCGTGCGCTGTATGACCTGGAGCGGCTGTGGTCCGATCTTCCCAGTGACGCACCGGCACCAGAGGAAGAGGCCAAGGCATGAAGGTCCGCCTGTTGGCGGTGGGAACACGCATGCCAGGCTGGGTGACCGACGGAGTCGAGGAGTACCGCAAGCGTCTGCCGCGGGATTTTCGCCTGGAAGTCGAAGAAATCGCTCCGGGCCATCGCGGCAAGAATGCGGACACCGCGCGCGCCGTGGCCCAGGAAGCCGAACGCATCGAGGCGCGCCTCAAGGGCGATGAGCACCTGGTGGCGCTGGAGGTGCTCGGCAAGCACTGGACCACCGAGCGGCTGGCCGATGAGGCCGATCAGTGGCGTCATGCCGGGCGTGATGTGGTGCTGCTGGTAGGCGGCCCGGATGGCCTGGCCCCGGCACTGTCGGCCCGCGCCCATCAGCGCTGGTCGCTGTCACCCTTGACCCTTCCCCATCCACTGGTGCGGCTGGTGCTGGCCGAGCAGCTCTACCGTGCCTGGACCCTGATGGTGGGACACCCCTACCACCGATGATGGCTCCTGCGTCAGACAAGGATTGCCTCTCGCATGCGTAAGCGTCGCGAAACCCTCAAGAACCCCGAGAACGCGCTGCGCATCTTTCGCGTGCGTGCGACGCTTGCCGGGGTCGTCGTGGTACTGCTGTCCGGCCTGCTGGTGGGGCGGTTGTGCTATCTGCAGATCGTCCAGCACGAGGTCTACAGCACTCGATCCGAGAAGAATCGGGTGAGGGTGGAGCCTCTGCCCCCGACCCGCGGGCTGATCTACGACCGCAACGGTCAATTGCTGGCCGAAAATCGTCCCACCTACAACCTGACCCTGGTGCGTGAACGGGTCGATGACCTCGATGCCACCCTGGAACTGCTGGTCGAGCTGCTGGATCTGCCGGATGCTGAGGTGGACGCCTTCAAGGTGCGTTCACGCCAGCGTCAGCGTCCCTACCAGCCTGCCCTGTTGATGAGTGATCTGACCGAGTCGCAGATTGCCCGGCTCGCGGTCAATCGCCATCGATTGCCGGGAGTGGAGGTCCAGGCCCAGCTGCTGCGCTTCTATCCTGACGCCGAGATCATGTCCCATGCGCTTGGCTACGTGGGCAGGATCAACGCCGAAGAGCTCGAGAGCCTGGATCCGGGCAACTACGCCGGTACCCACTTTATCGGCAAGACCGGGGTAGAGCGCTTCTACGAGGATCAGTTGCACGGTCGTGCGGGGCTGAGAAAGGTCGAGACCAATGCTCGGGGCAGGGTGCTGCGCGAGCTGGGGCACTCCGACCCCGAGCCAGGCCAGGACCTGACCCTGACCCTGGACATGGACATGCAGCAGCTCGCTGTCGATCTGCTCGACGGTCGGCGGGGTGCCATCGTCGCCATTGCGCCCCAGACCGGCGAGATTCTGGCGATGGCCTCGGTGCCTGGATTCGACACCAACCAGTTCGTCACCGGCATCGACGTCAAGTCCTACCGCGGGCTGCAGAGCGATATCGATCTGCCGCTGTTCGACCGGGCGACCCGGGGCAGCTATCCGGCGGGGTCGACGATCAAGCCGTTCATGGCCATGGCCGGGTTGATCGAAGGGGCCGTTACCCCGGACGAGGTCATCTACGACCCGGGCTACTACCAGCTGCCCAATGACGACCGACGCTACCGCAACTGGCTGCGCTGGGGGCATGGGCGGGTGAGTCTCGAGCGCGCCCTGGCGGTGTCCAACAACACCTATTTCTATTCATTGGCCCACGAGCTCGGTATCGATCGTATCGACGAGAACCTGGGGGCCTTTGGCTTCGGCTCCCGGGTCGCTGCCGACGTGGCCGGGCAGGGGGATGGCCTGCTGCCCTCCAGAGACTGGAAGAAGGCACGCTTCAATCAGCCCTGGTATCCCGGCGAGACCCTGTCGGTGGGTATCGGTCAGGGGTATCTGCAAATCACTCCACTGCAGTTGGCAGCCGCTACCGCCGTGCTCGCCAATCGCGGCCATTGGGTGCGCCCGCGGCTGGCCAAGCGTATCGGCGACCAGCCGGTACCGGTGGATCTGCCCGACACGCCGCCGGATATCGAGGCTCCCGACAGCTACTGGACCCGGGTCTTCAACGGCATGGAAAAAGTGTTGTCCGGGCGCGAGGGCACGGCACGTCGCACCGGGGCCGGCCTTCAATATCGCATGGCCGGCAAGTCGGGGACCGCCCAGGTGTTCTCGCTGGGGCAGAACCAGAAGTACAACGCCGCCGAATTGCGCGAGCGTCTGCGCGACCATGCATTGTTCATGGCCTTTGCGCCGGTGGAGGATCCTCAAATCGCCATCTCGGTCATCGTCGAGAACGCCGGTGGCGGTTCGACCCACGCCGCAGGCCTGGCTCGGGCCATGGCCGATGCCTGGATCCTCGACCACAACGCCGGTCGCCCGCGCACCGACGAGACTACCGCCGAGGAGGAAGACTGATGGCCATCGATTTTGTGCGCTCGCTTCGCGGCCACCCGGTGCGTCCTCCGGCCAGCGGTATCGCCCGACGCACCTCGTTCTGGCAAAGGATGCACGTTGATCCCTGGTTGCTCGGCATGCTGCTGGTGCTGATGTGCAGTGGCCTGGCGGTGCTCTACAGCGCCAGTGGCGAGAACGTTCATGTGGTCACCGCCCAGGCGATTCGCTTCGGCGTGGCCTGGGCGGTCATGCTGGTGCTGGCGCAGTTTTCGCCGGCGACGCTGATGCGCTGGGCATTGCCGGCCTACCTGGCCGGCCTGGTGATGCTGGTAGCCGTGGAAATTCTCGGTGACGTCGGCATGGGCGCTCAGCGTTGGCTGGTGATTCCCGGGGTGGTGCGCTTTCAGCCTTCCGAGATGATGAAGATCGCCATGCCGATGATGGTGGCGGCCTGGCTCAGTCGCCACGAGTTGCCGCCCAACTGGCGCGCGCTAGCCGGTTGCGCGCTGTTGATCGCTCTGCCGGTGGGCCTGATCGCGCGCCAGCCGGACCTTGGCACCTCGCTGCTGGTGGCAGCGGCAGCGGTCTTCGTGATCCTGCTGGCGGGGCTGTCGTGGCGCTTTATCGGTGTCATGGTGGCGCTGGCGGGGGCAGCGTTGCCGCTGCTGTGGATGAACATGCACAACTATCAGCGTCAGCGCGTGCTGACCTTCCTCGATCCCGAAAGCGACCCGCTGGGCGCCGGCTGGAACATTATCCAGTCGACCACCGCGATTGGCAGCGGGGGCGTCTGGGGCAAGGGGTGGCTCGAGGGCACCCAGTCGCAGCTCGAGTTCCTGCCGGAGCGGCATACCGACTTTATCGTCGCCGTGCTGGGCGAAGAGTTCGGTCTGGTCGGCATGCTGGCCTTCCTGCTGTTGTACCTGCTGATCGTCGCGCGGGGTCTGTGGCTGGCGGGTGCCGCCCAGGATACCTTCGGGCGATTGCTGGGAGGCGGCATCATGCTGACCTTCTT
>DJIP01000297.1:0-3578 GCA_002433675.1 Halomonas halophila | reverse complement strand
GGCGTACCGCTGCCCCTGGTGAGCTACGGGGGGACGTCCAGCGTGACCTTGATGGCCGGTTTCGGTATTCTCATGGCGGTCAATGCACATCGCCGGTTGCTGCCACGCTAGGGGCTGGCGACCAGGCTAACGGGAGCTCGGAGAGAGGCGGCGACAGTGGCCTCGGCGGGGCCGGCAAGCGCTGCGCTTGCCGGTGTTGCAGGAGCGGCGCCGTCTCCGGGTTCCCCAAGGGAGAAGATCGATGACAGTACCCCTGGTCCAGGGAAGGAAAGGCCTCGGCGCGGCGTTGTGTGGGCTCCTGGCCTCGCTGTCGCTGGCGGCCCAGGCGCAGGATTTTGCCTCTCCGGAGGTCGACGCGATGATGGATCGGCTCGAACGGGAGGGCGTCTCTCGCCAGTGGCTGGAGCGCACCATGGCCAGGGCGGAATTTCAGCCGTCGGTGCTAGAGGCCATGAGCGGTGCCGCCGAGCATCACCTGACCTGGGAGCGCTATCGTGGCATCTTCCTCGGTGAAGAGCGCATCAACGAGGGTGCGGCCTTTATCGAGGCCCATCGCGACGCCTTCGATCGCGCGGAAGCGCGTTATGGTGTGCCGCCGGAGGTGATCGCCGCGATTATCGGCGTCGAGACCCGCTACGGGCGTATCACCGGTGATCATCGGGTGCTCGATTCGCTGTCGACGCTGGCCTTTCATCATCCCCGGCGCGGTGACTTCTTCGAGGGCGAGCTCGAGGCCTTTCTCGACATCGCCTACCAGCAGAACGTCGATCCCGGAGCCTTGAAGGGCTCCTACGCCGGTGCCATGGGCTACCCCCAGTTCATTCCCACCAGCTACCAGGCCTACGCGGTCGACTTCAACGACGACGGCCAGCGCAACCTGTGGACCGATCCGGTGGATGCCATCGGCAGTGTGGCCAACTATTTCGCCGAGCACCGCTGGCAGGCGGGGGGCACCTTGTACTGGGAGGCCGAAGGCCCCCGGACGGTGCCATCCTCGATTCGCTTCAATCGCACCGATCCGCCCTATGTGCGTGTTTCCGAACTGGAAGCCCAGGGCATCCAGCCTGTGGAGTCGCTGCCGGGGGATGCCAAGGTGGTGCCGCTGGCGCTGGACATGGAAGACGGTAGCACCCACTACCGCCTGGGTGGGGGCAACTTCTACGTGATCACCCGCTACAACCATAGCCACCTCTACGCCATGGCGGTCACCGAACTGTCGGAGGCCATCGCCGAGGTGCGCTCGCTGGGAAAGCCCCAGTGGTGGCATGCCCTGGACACGGAGGTGAGTTCATGACCCTGCGCGCGCCCTTGTTGCCGACCCTGTCGCTGCTGGTGGCCCTGACCGGTTGTGCCGGCGGTGGCGGGACCGCCCCCGAGACCACTCAGGGGACGGCCGCGACCCCTCAGGATTCGCGGGCGACGGCGGGTGGGCGCTATGCCATGAGCGGCGACGCCTATCCCGAGACGCCGCCGGACGTCAGTCAGGTGCCGGATGCCGTGCCGCGCGACGAGCCGCGCTCACGCGCCGGCAACCGCTCGACCTATGAGGTGTGGGGCAAGACCTATCATGTGCTGGATGACCCGAGTGGCTATCAGCGCGAGGGTACCGCCTCCTGGTACGGCCAGAAGTTCCACGGCTACGCCACCTCCAACGGCGAGATCTATGACATGTACAAGATGACGGCGGCGCACAAGTCGCTGCCGTTGCCGACCTTCGCCCGGGTGACCAACCTGGACAACGGGCGGTCGGTGATCGTGCGAGTCAACGATCGTGGCCCCTTTCACGACGATCGCGAGATCGATCTGTCCTACGCAGCGGCTGCACGACTCGATATTCTCGACCATGGCACGGGCCGGGTGCGGGTCAGCGTGATCGATCCCGATCAGTGGCAGGCCAGTCGCGGCGCGGGTGCGCCGAGCGACTCGGTCAGCGGCGGGGGGCGCGCCGCGCCAGCCAGCGCTGCGGCCAGTACCGACACCAGAACTACGGCCAGTACTGGGACCAGAAAAACGGCAAGTACTACAGCCAGTACTGCAGCCAATGCGGCGCCCAGCGAAGCGTCCGCCGCGTCGCCGGCAGCCGACCAGAGCGCCCCGCAGGCGCCCGCGGTCGGGACTCCCGGCATCTATATTCAGGTGGCAGCTCTGGGGTCGGCGGACAGTGCCCGGAACCTCAAGGCGGACCTGGAGGCGCGGTTGAATCAGCAGGTGCGTGTGGCCAGCGCCGCCGGTCTGCACAAGGTGCAGGTCGGGCCGCTGGCGAGCCGCGGACAGGCGGAGCCGGTTCGCGAACGCCTGCGCCAGGCGGGATTCGCGCAGACCTTTGTCGTCGATGGTCGCTAGGCTATCGACGATGTGCAGCCGACGCCTCGCCGATCGTCTGGCCGGTTGACGCCGGCGGTTCCAGTGGGGCCGGCTGTTGGAAGCATTGTGCGGTGGCCTTGATCACCGCTTTCCCTGATTGTTGTAATGAGACATTTCACCATGATCGCTAAGTCATCCTTTACTCGCCGCTGGTTACCCGTGGCCTTTGTATGTGCGGCCCTGGTGGCGCCTCTGACGAGTGCTCAGCAGCCCGACACACCCACACCGGACGTGCCCGAGCCCCAGGTCATGATCCCGGCACCGCCCCAGCTGGCGGCGAAGTCCTGGATCCTGATCGACGCCAACAGTGGACGAGTCCTGGCCGAGCACAATTCTGACCAGCGTCTGCCCCCGGCCAGCCTGACCAAGCTGATGACGGCGTACCTGGTCGAGCGTGAGCTCGATCGGGGCAATATCCAGCCCGACGACATGGTGCCGATCAGCGAGAAGGCCTGGCGTACCGGCGGCTCGAAGATGTTTGTCGAGGTCGGTACTCGAGTCTCCGTCGAGGAGCTGCTCCACGGTATCGTCATCGTCTCCGGCAATGACGCCAGCGTCGCCATGTCCGAGTACCTGGCCGGTGGCGAGGATCCCTTTGCCGACCTGATGAACCAGCATGCCACCCAGCTGGGTATGGAGAATACCCACTACGAGAACGCCACCGGACTGCCGTCGGAGAATCACTACTCCTCGGCGCGGGACCTGATGCGCCTGGCCCGGCACATCATCCTGGACTACCCGGAGCACTACGCCATCTACAGCCAGAAACACTTCACCTACAACGGCATCGAACAGGCCAACCGCAACCGCCTGTTGTGGCGCGATCCCAGCGTCGACGGCCTCAAGACTGGCTGGACCGAAGAGGCCGGCTACTGCCTGGTGTCCTCGGGCCAGCGGGATGACATGCGGTTGATCTCGGTGGTGATGGGGACCAGCTCCGAGGAAGCCCGCGCCCAGGAAACCCAGAAGCTTCTGAGCTATGGCTTCCGCTACTACGAGACGCTGAAACTGTATGACCGTGGTGCCGTGCTCAATACCCCGCGGGTGTGGGAAGGCAGCACCAATGAGCTGAAGGTGGGCGTCGACAATGGCGTCTACATGACCGTGCCGCGCAACCGCAATGACGAGCTCACCGCACGCCTGGACATCGACAGTGGCCTGACCGCGCCCATCGCCGCCGGCCAGCGGGTCGGCACCATGGAGGTGCGCCTCGG
>DJIP01000221.1 GCA_002433675.1 Halomonas halophila | reverse complement strand
GGAGCAGAGCATGGTGCCGAAGGTTGAGAAGGCCATCATGACCTCCGACCTGGGCCTCAACCCGGCGTCTGCCGGCAACGTGATCCGCGTGCCGATGCCGATGCTGACCGAGGAAACCCGCAAGGGCTACATCAAGCAAGCGCGTCAGGAAGCCGAGAACGCCCGGGTGGCGATCCGCAACGTGCGTCGTGACGCTAACAATGACCTCAAGTCGCTGCTCAAGGACAAGGATATCTCCGAGGACGAGGAGCGCCAGGGCGAGGACGAGATCCAGAAGCTCACCGATCGCTTCGTCGCCGAGATCGACAAGACCCTGACCGCCAAGGAAGAAGACCTGATGCAGGTCTGAGGTGCCTTGACGATACCTGTACCGGCCAGCCTGTGCAGCCGGGCAGGGGTCGCGATACCGAGCGGTTACGCCTGGCGTGGGCGCTCGGCTGTTGCAAGCGACAGTCGTTCCGTGATCCCTGGCGTCCCCGTCATCGGTCATACTGTCTGGACTCCCCGGGGCAGGGATGCCTCGGGGCCTGATTCAACCGTCATGCGAGACACCATGAAGTCAACGCCGTCTCCCGAACTCCGCCCGTTGCCGCCGACCGCGAGCCTGCCTCGCCATGTGGCGGTGATCATGGACGGCAACAATCGCTGGGCCAAGGCGCGAGGCCTGTCTGGGGTGCGTGGTCACCACGCTGGCGTGGAGGCGGTCAGGGCCGTCATTCGTCGGGCGGCGGAGCGCCGCATCGAGACGCTGACGCTGTTCGCTTTTTCCAGCGAGAACTGGAAGCGCCCGGCGGCCGAGGTCAACGCCTTGATGGAGCTGTTCCTGATGGCGCTCAAGCGTGAGGTCAAGAAGCTGCACGAGCATGACATCCGGCTGTCGGTGATCGGCGATACCTCGGGATTTTCCTCGGCCATCCAGAAGCGCATCGAAGAGGCCGAGCGACTGACCTGCGACAACCAGGGGCTGCGCCTGGTGATTGCCGCCAACTACGGAGGTCAGTGGGACATCGCCCGGGCCGCGCGGCGGCTGGCTGAGCGTGTGGCCGCCGGCGAGCTCGACCCCGGCGCCATCGACGAACAGGCGCTGGCCGATCAGGTCAGTCTGAGTGACGCCGCGCCGGTGGATCTGTGCATTCGCACCAGCGGTGAGCGACGCATCTCGAACTTCCTGTTGTGGCAGCTGGCCTACGCCGAGCTGTACTTCACGCCCGTCCTGTGGCCGGACTTCGATGGCGAGGCCTTCGATGACGCCCTGGAGGATTTCTGCCGGCGCAAGCGTCGCTTCGGCATGACCGACGAACAGCTCGAGGCCCAGGGTGCTTAGACAGCGGATCATCACCGCCGCCTGGCTGGCGCCGCTGGCGCTGGCCGGGCTGTTCGGTCTGGAGGGCGGCCCTTTCGCCCTGTTCACCGCCGCCATCGTGGTGCTGGCGGGCTGGGAGTGGGCCAATTTGGCGGGGCTCGAGCGTGGGCCGTCACGCCTGCTGCCGCCGCTGGTGCTGGCACTCGGCATGGGGCTGCTGTGGCATTTCGGCCAGCACCTGGCGCTGTGGCCGCTGGTCATCGGTGCGCTGGGCTGGGCGCTGAATCTGTGGTGGGTGCTCGGTCATCCTGGACGCAGCCATCAATGGTCCTCCCGGGCGATGCGCCTGGCCATGGGGGCCTGGGTGTTGCTGCCGACCTGGGTCGGCTTCAATCTGCTGCGCGATAGCGGCAGCGCCTGGCTTCTGTTCGTGCTGCTGCTGGTGTGGGGCGCCGACATCGGCGCCTACTTCGTCGGTCGTGCCCTGGGCCGGCGCAAGCTGGCACCCAATGTCAGCCCCGGCAAGTCCTGGGAGGGCGTCTATGGCGGCATGGCGGTCACCGCAGCGCTGGCCTTGGTGTTCGCGCTGTGGCAGCAGCTGTCGCTGTCCGCCGGCGTGGCGCTGGTGGCGCTGACCCTCGGCGTGACCCTGGTGTCGGTGCTCGGTGATCTGCTCGAGAGCATGCTCAAGCGCCATCGCGGCCTCAAGGACTCCAGTGCGCTGTTGCCGGGGCACGGCGGGGTGCTCGATCGTATCGACAGCCTTACCGCAGCGGTCCCGGTGTTCGCCCTGTTCTTTACCTGGCTGGTGCAAGCATGACGGCATCTGCAGTTTCTGCCTCGACCACTACCTCTTCGTCCGCCATCAAGGGTGTCTCGGTGCTCGGTGCCACCGGCTCCATCGGTACCAGTACGCTGGACGTCATCGCTCGTCACCCTGACCGCTATCGGGTCCATGCCCTCACCGCCCATCGCTCCCGCGAGGCCTTGTACCGTCAGTGCCTGACCCATCGCCCCGACGTGGCGGTGCTCGGCGCGCCGGCCGATGCCGACTGGCTGGCCGAACAACTGAAAGAGGCCGGGCTTGCCACCGAGGTGCGCCACGGCGAAGCGGCCCTGGCCGAGGTGGCAAGGGCCCCGGAGGCCGAGGTAGTGATGGCGGCCATCGTCGGTGCGGCAGGGCTGTTGCCGACGCTGGCGGCGGTGCGCGCCGGCAAGCGCGTGCTGCTGGCCAACAAGGAGGCCCTGGTGATGTCCGGGGCCCTGTTCATGAAGGCGGTCGAGCAAAGTGGTGCGTCACTGCTGCCCATCGATTCCGAGCACAACGCGATCTTTCAGTGTCTGCCTGAACAGCATCGTGGGGGGCTCGGCCGTCATGGTGTGACCCAGCTGCTGCTGACCGCCTCGGGCGGCCCCTTTCGTGGTCTCGATGCCGAGCGCCTGGCCCGGGTGACCCCGGATGAGGCCTGCGCCCATCCCAACTGGTCGATGGGGCGCAAGATCTCGGTGGACAGCGCCACCCTGATGAACAAGGGGCTGGAGTTAATAGAGGCCTGCTGGCTGTTCGACGCCCGCCCCGAGCAGATCCAGGTGGTGGTGCATCCCCAGAGCGTGATCCATTCCATGGCCGCCTACAGCGATGGCTCGGTGCTGGCGCAGCTCGGCAATCCTGATATGCGTACTCCCATCGCCTATGGACTGGCCTGGCCCGAGCGCATCGAGGCCGGGGTCGAGGCGCTGGACCTGTTTCAGGTGGCCAGGCTCGACTTCGAACCCGCCGACGAGACCGCCTTTCCCTGCCTGCGGTTGGCCCGTGAGGCGATGGCCGAGGGTGGGCTGCAGCCGGCGGTGCTCAACGCCGCCAACGAAGTGGCGGTCGAGGCCTTTCTCGACAGACGACTCGGCTTCACCGAGATTCCTCGGCTGGTGGAGGCGGTGCGGGCTGGCGCCCCCGGTGGTGGTGCCGATGATCTGGAGGCGGTGCTCGCCGCCGATCAGGACGCCCGCCTGCGTGCCCGTGCCTGGCTGGAGGCGTTGTGATGATCGCGCACCCGGTTGAACCTTTTGCCTTTGGCGCTGCCGGAGCCTGGGAAGCGGCGGCGACGGCGGCCGTCGTGATACTGCCAAGGAGGCTTGCGTGGGCCTGATTCAAAATATTCTGGCCGTGATCGTCGTACTCGGCCTGCTGGTCACCTTCCATGAGTTCGGCCACTTCTGGGTGGCGCGGCGTTGCGGGGTCAAGGTGCTGCGCTTCTCGGTCGGGTTCGGTAGCCCGCTGTGGTCACGCTTTGACCGTCATGGCACCGAATTCGCCATCGCCGCGATTCCGCTGGGCGGCTACGTCAAGATGCTCGACGAGCGCGAAGGCGAGGTGCCCGAAGATCAGCTCGATCAGGCATTCAATCGCAAGTCGGTGTGGGCCCGCATGGCTATTGTTGCGGCGGGCCCGCTGGCCAACTTTCTGCTGGCGCTGGTGGCCTACTGGGCGCTGTTCGTCGCCGGCACCACCACGGTGGTGCCGGTGGTGGGTGACGTCTCCCCGCAGACCCCGGCGGCCGAGGCTGGCCTCGAGTCGGGGATGGAGCTGACCGCCATCGGTGGCGAG
>DJIP01000338.1 GCA_002433675.1 Halomonas halophila | reverse complement strand
GACCAGCTCGTCGAGGATGCTGCGAGCTAGGTTGGCCGGAATCGCGAAGCCGATGCCCTGGGAGCCCCCCGAGCGGGAGAAGATGGCGGTGTTGATGCCGACCAGGGCGCCGTCGGGATTGATCAGGGCGCCACCGGAGTTGCCCGGGTTGATCGCCGCATCGGTCTGGATGAAATCCTCATAGGCGTTGAGGCCCAGGTGGCTGCGACCGGTGGCGCTGATGATGCCCATGGTCACGGTCTGGCCGACCCCGAAGGGGTTGCCGATGGCCAGCGAAACGTCGCCTACCGCGACCTTGCGCGAGTCGGTGAGTTCGATCACCGGCAGGTCGTCGACATCGATCTTGAGTACCGCCAGGTCGCTTTCGGGATCGGTGCCGATGACCTGGGCCAGGGTTTCGCGGCCGTCGCGCAGCGCGACCTGGACCTGGTCGGCGCCGCTGATGACGTGGTGGTTGGTCAGCACGTAGCCGTCCTCGCTGACGATGACCCCGGAGCCAAGGCTCGAGAGCATGCGTTGGCGCGACGGCACGTCATTGTTGCCGAAGAACTGGCGAAAGAAGGGGTCCGACATCAGCGGGTGGGTTTCCCGCTCCACCACCCGTGAGGAGTAGACGTTGACCACCGCAGGCGCAGCCTTCTCCACCGCCTCGGCGTAGCTCACGGGGCCGCCCTGGCGGTCCAGCGGCGCGGCTTCCTTGACCTCCGGGGCGGGGCGCTGCGGTGCCTGCTGGTCGGTGGGTGTCACTGGCGGCGTGGCGGGGACTACCGTCTGGCTGTCGCTGCTCGGTGACGGCAGTCTGCCGAGCCGTTCTGGAAAGGCATTGATCAGCACGATGGCGAGCAGAATGCCGATAAGGACCGGCCAGAAATAGGTCGAGAGGGTGCGTCGCATGCGGCGATGATCCTTGGCGCTTGGCAGTGAGGCGGTCGCGGGCCGGCGGGGCGGTGCGTACAATGTGCGCCATTGTAGCATCGCCAACCACATGCTTGTTTGGAGCTATTTCAGGAGATCTCATGATAGACCGCGACGAACTGGTATCGGCCTGCGAGCAGCTGCTGGAGGCCCGGCGCTTCAAGGACTACACCGAGAACGGCCTGCAGGTGGAGGGCGCGCAGACGGTCACCCGGGTGCTCTCCGGGGTCACCGCCTGTCAGGCCCTGCTTGACGAGGCGGTGCGCTGGCAAGCCGATCTGGTGCTGGTACACCACGGCTACTTCTGGAAGAACGAGCCAGTGGCGGTCACCGGCATGAAGCGGCGGCGGCTGGCGACCTTGCTGGCCAACGACATCAATCTGCTGGCCTACCACCTGCCATTGGACGCCCATCCCGAGCTTGGCAACAACGCGACCCTGGCTCAGCGCCTGGGATGGACGGTGGAGGGTACGCTGGACGCGCCCATGGGTGAGGGGCTTCTGTGGCACGGTCGGCTGGAAAGGCCAATGGGCATCACCGAGCTGGCAGCCCAGGTCGGTGCGTCGCTGGCACGCGAGCCATTGGTGATCGAGGCGTCTGGTGTAGAGGCGGTGAGTCGCGTCGCCTGGTGTACCGGCGGCGCCCAGGACATGATCATCCCGGCGGCCGAGGCCGGTGCCGAGGTGTTCGTCTCCGGCGAGATCTCCGAGCGAACCACCCACCTGGCGCGGGAGATGGGGATCCACTATCTGGCGGCGGGCCACCATGCCACCGAGCGCTATGGGGTCCAGGCGCTGGGGGAATGGCTGGCACAGTGCTTTGGTGTCGAGCACCGCTTCGTGGATATCGACAACCCTGCCTGAGCGGCAAGCGCTATTGACCGCTTGCGTCGTTGCCATGACAGAGCCCGCACCAGTGTGCGGGCTTTGTCATGGCGAGGCGGTCAGTAACGTGGCGGGCGAGGTTCTGCGTTCTGGTCGTCATCGGCCTGGCGCAGACCGAAGTCCTCTGACAGGGTGCCGCGGTTGCCGTCGGCGTAGTCTCGCGGAATGGCGATATCATCGCTGGTCTCGCCGGGCTCGCTGGGCGGTGTCACCTCGCTGGCGATGGCCTTGCTGCCAAGCTGACGCGCCGACTCGTGAAGTTGCCGCTGCAGGGTGAGGGCATCATCGCAGACCTGTCTGGCCAGATTGTCCATCTGTTGCAGGTGGTCGTCGACACCGTCTTTCCACTCGGTCAGCTGGCGTTCCCGTTCGGTCAGCTTGAGGCGCAGCCGCTGGGCATTGCGTGCGCCGCCGTTGAGCAGGTGGTAGCCCAGCGCGCCGAGTCCAATTCCCGCCACCAGGCAAGCCGCCGCCAGGATCATGTTGAAGTTGCTTGGTTCCACGTAGTTCTCCCTGAGCTCTTTCGGACGACCCGCGGCCGCCGCCGGCCTGGCCGACGGCCCATTATAGAGGCGTTGGCTCATAAAGGGTCAATGGCCTGGGAGCCTCCCTCGGCGCGCTGGCGTGAAGCGTACGCGCCGGACCAGGCCAGGCACCTGCCATTCCTGCGTGGTCTGCGTATAATGCGGCTCCGAACTTGTTGAACGCCAGGACGCTACATGAGCTCTTCCCCGTCGAGCAGTGGTCGGCCAGAAACCCCGCTGGAACGCTACCGGCGCGACCTACAACGTGATGATTTCACGGAGGATGCCGCCCAGGCCAATGCCGTGGCGCATCTGCAGCGACTGTATGACGAGCTGGTGGCCGCGCCGAAGGCCAAGGCGTCGGCGGCGGCCCGCGACGGCTGGGCGTCGAAGGTGAAGGGGCTGTTCGGGCGCAAGGAGGAAGAGCAGGAGCCGGCGCTGCCCGCCATCTCCGGGCTCTATTTCTGGGGTGGGGTCGGTCGTGGCAAGACCTACCTGGTCGATACCTTCTACGAAGCGCTGCCGTTTCCCCAGAAGATGCGCACCCATTTCCATCGCTTCATGCAGCGTGTCCACAACGAGCTGGATCACTGCAAGGGCGAGAAGAACCCGCTCCGGCTGATCGCCGGCAAGTTTGCCGAGGAGGCGAGGGTGATCTGCTTTGACGAGTTCTTCGTCAAGGACATCACCGATGCCATGATTCTGGCCAACCTGCTCGAGGCGTTGTTCGAGCGCGGTGTGGTGCTGGTCGCCACCTCCAACATCTTGCCGGATGAACTGTACAAAGATGGCCTGCAGCGTTCTCGCTTTCTGCCGGCCATCGATCTGCTCAAGCGCCACTGTGAGGTGGTCAACGTCGATTCCGGCGTCGACTATCGGCTGCGGGCGCTGGAGCGCGCCGAGATCTTCCATTCGCCGCTGGACGAGGCGGCGGATCAGGAGCTCGAGCGCAGTTTTCGCGAGATCGCCGGCCAGGCGGGGGAAGAGCAGGTGCCGGTGGAGATCAACCATCGCATCCTCAAGGCGCGTCGACTGCACGAGGACGTGGTCTGGTTCGATTTCCTCGAGCTGTGCGATGGGCCCCGCAGTCAGAACGACTACATCGAGCTGGCTCGCGAGTTCCACACGGTCCTGGTCTCCTGTGTGCGGCGCATGGACGCCGCCACCGACGACCAGGCCAGGCGCTTCATCAACATGGTCGACGAGTTCTACGACCGTGGCGTCAAGCTGTTGATGTCTGCCGAGGCGCCGGCGGAGGCGCTTTACCAGGGTGGCAAGCTGGAGTTCGAGTTCGAGCGCACCCTGTCCAGGCTTCAGGAGATGCAGTCCCGCGAATACCTGGCGCTGCCCCACAAGCCCTGAATCGACGGAGATTGCGTGTGTCCGAGGGGGTGACGGCACGCTTTCGCTCATGTAGAATGCGCGCTCGCTCGACCGTTGTGGCGGCATCGTCCGGATTTCCGGATGCCGCGCAACCAAGAAAAATAGGGATGATCTCTTCGCGGCGTGGTCTCGCTGAGCACCTATTGGGTGTCCAGAACACGACGAAAGGGATCCAACACATCGAATTGGTGATTTCATCCATGAAGACGTTCAGTGCTAAGCCGCAGTCCGTCCAGCGCGACTGGTATGTCGTCGATGCCGCGGACAAGACGCTCGGTCGTCTGGCTACCGAAATTGCTCGCCGCCTGCGTGGCAAGCACAAGCCGGAATACACTCCTCACGTTGACACCGGCGACTACATCGTCGTGATCAATGCCGAGAAGGTTAAGGTCACCGGCAACAAGGCCAGCGACAAGATGTACCATCGTCACACCGGTTATCCGGGTGGCCTGCGTTCCATGACCTTCAGCCAGCTGATCGACCACGCCCCCGAGCGTGTCATCGAAGGTGCCGTCAAGGGCATGCTGCCGAAGGGTCCGCTGGGTCGTGCCATGCACGCCAAGCTCAAGGTCTACGCCGGTTCCGAACATCCGCACGCTGCCCAGCAGCCGCAAGAACTGAACATCTGAGGGGATCTTCGCCATGACACAGCAGTATTACGGTACCGGGCGCCGCAAGACCTCAACCGCGCGCGTCTTCCTCAAGCCGGGCACCGGCAAGATCACCGTCAACAGCCGTGACCTGAACGAATACTTCGGTCGCGTGACTGGCCGCATGGTGGTTCGCCAGCCGCTGGAACTGACCGAGACCCTCGGCCAGTTCGACGTCTATGTCACCGTCAAGGGTGGCGGCGGCAGCGCCCAGGCCGGCGCCATTCGTCACGGCATCACCCGTGCCCTGATGCAGTACAACGAGGACTTCCGTCAGCCGCTGCGTGCTGCCGGCTACGTCACTCGTGACGCACGTGAAGTCGAGCGTAAGAAGGTCGGTCTGCGCAAGGCGCGTCGTCGCCCGCAGTTCTCCAAGCGTTAATCTCCAACGCTTGCCGATCAACAACGCCCGGGCCATTGGCCCGGGCGTTGTCGTATCTGGGTATCGAAAAATTGTGTGCTGTAGTGCTCTGATTGTAGAGATCATTCGGGCGGCGGGTGCTGCTTGCTTCCCTCGTTATTCTGTCATTCTCTATGCCTTTTGAGCCGCCCAATACGCCAAGGCGAACAGGCACAGTGGCATAAAGTTGTTCCACGTCAATTGTCTGGGGATTGCGCAGGGGGTCTGGGTTAGCCGGCTTCTTGTGCCGGTGGGGGGGATTTCCTAACATACAAGCCACTTGTATCCGTGGTCACGGACATTCAAGGGGCCGTGAAAACAACAACGGATAAAGTCTGATGGGAGAAACCAGATCATGGCAGACAACGGCGTGAACAAAGGGCGACGCCGTTTCCTCGTAGGGGCGACCTCCGTGGTTGGAGCAGTCGGCGCCGTCGGGGTAGCGGTACCCTTTGTGGCTTCCTGGCAGCCTAGTGCCAGGGCTCGGGCGGCGGGTGCGCCCGTTCAGGCGGATATTTCGAAGCTCGAACCCGGGCAGCGAATGACCGTCGAGTGGCGGGGCCGTCCTGTATGGGTCATCAATCGCACGCCGGAGATGATCGAGCGTACCGAGGCGTTGACCGAAGAGGTGCTGGCAGATCCGGATTCCGCCAAGCCGATGCAGCCGGAGTATGCCGGCGGTTCGCTGCGCTCCATTCGGCCCGAGATCGGTGTGCTGGTCGGTATCTGTACGCATCTGGGCTGCTCACCGCTGTTCAAGCCCGAGCCCAATGCCGAAGGCGTCGGTGTCGATGACTGGCCCGGTGGCTTCTTTTGCCCGTGCCATGGTTCGCGCTTCGACCTGGCGGGCAGGGTGTTCCGCAACGTGCCCGCTCCGGTGAACCTGGAAGTTCCACCCTATTACTTTGTCAACGAGTCGGTCATCGTGGTCGGCGAAGACGGGGAGGGCGCATAATGGCGAATCCCAAAAAGGCCAAGGCCGAACGCGGTTTCATGCGCTGGGTCGATGATCGCTTCCCCGCGACCCAGATGTGGCAGGAGCACCTGTCCGAGTACTACGCGCCCAAGAACTTCAACTTCTGGTACTTCTTCGGCTCCCTGGCGCTGCTGGTGCTGGTCAATCAGATCCTCACCGGCGTCTGGCTGACCATGAGCTTCAATCCCAGTGCCGAGGGTGCCTTCGCCTCCGTCGAGTACATCATGCGTGATGTCGAGTACGGCTGGCTGATCCGCTACATGCACTCCACCGGCGCCTCGGCGTTCTTCCTGGTGGTCTACCTGCACATGTTCCGCGGGCTGCTCTACGGTTCCTACAAGGCCCCGCGTGAACTGGTGTGGATCTTCGGCATGGCGATCTACCTGGCGCTGATGGCCGAGGCCTTCATGGGTTACCTGCTGCCCTGGGGGCAGATGTCCTACTGGGGTGCCCAGGTCATCATCTCGCTGTTTTCCGCCATCCCCGGCATCGGTCCCGACCTGGCCCAGTGGGTGCGTGGTGACTACCTGATCTCCGGAATCACGCTGAACCGCTTCTTTGCCCTGCACGTGGTGGCGCTGCCCATCGTGATCCTGGCGCTGGTGGTGTTGCACATCATCGCTCTGCACGAGGTGGGGTCCAACAATCCCGACGGCATCGATATCAAGGCCAAGAAGGACGAGACCGGCAAGCCGCTGGACGGCATTCCCTTCCATCCCTACTACACGGTGAAGGATATCGTCGGGGTGGCGGTGTTCCTGTTCGTGTTCTGCGCGGTGATCTTCTACTTCCCCGAAGGTGGCGGATACTTCCTCGAGAAGCCCAACTTCGAGCCGGCCAACCCGCTGAAGACGCCGGATCATATCGCCCCGGTGTGGTACTTCACGCCCTTCTACGCGATCCTGCGCGCCATCACCTTCTCGCTGTTCGGTCTGGACGCCAAGTTCCTCGGGGTCATCTTCATGGGGGCGGCCATCGCGGTGCTGTTCGTGCTGCCCTGGCTCGATCGCTCTCCGGTGCGCTCCATGCGCTACAAGGGCTGGATCTCCAAGGTGATGCTGGTGCTGTTCGCGATCAGCTTTGTCATCCTCGGGGTGCTCGGGGTACTGCCGCCCACCGGCGCCAGGACGCTGCTGGCCCAGGTCTGCACCGTGATCTACTTCGCCTTCTTCGTGTTGATGCCCATCTATACGCGGCTGGAGAAGACCAAACCCGTTCCTGAAAGGGTGACTGGCTAATGAAAAAGCAACTGTTCGCACTGCTCTTCGCGCTGGTCCCGCTTTGCTCCTTCGCCGCGGGCGGCGAGGGGGTGCACCTGCGCAGCATGTCGCCGGATCTGGAGAACCAGGCCTCGCTGCAGAACGGGATGAAGCTCTACGTCAACTACTGCATGGGCTGTCATTCCCTGGAGTATCAGCGTTTCTCCCGCGCTGCCGAGGATCTGGGCATGCCCCAGGATCTGGTCGAGGACAACCTGATCTTCTCGCCGGAGCTGGGGTACAACGACCAGATGCACAAGGCGATGAGCGCCGAGGATGCCGAGGTATGGTTCGGCAAGGCGCCGCCGGATCTGACCCTCGAGGCCAGGCTGCGTGGCACCGACTGGATCTACAGCTATCTGCTGAGCTTCTATCGTGACAGCGAGCGCGCCACCGGGGTCAACAATGTGGTGTTCCCGGCGGTGGGCATGCCCAACGTGCTCGAGCCGCTGCAGGGGGTGCAGGAAAAGGTCTGTGCAGCCTCCGACCATGCGGTCGGTGACGCCGAACTCGATCCGCTGACCGGCAAGTACCAGTCCTGCGAGACCCTGCAGGTGACGTCGCCGGGCAGCATGGAGCCCAAGGAGTTCGAGCAGGCGGTGTATGA
>DJIP01000213.1:2170-3593 GCA_002433675.1 Halomonas halophila | reverse complement strand
CTCGGGAACCTCGATCTTGAACAGTTCGATGATCATCTGCGGATTGGTGCGCGACAGGATCAACTGGGCGCCACGCGCTTCGGCGTCGACCTTGACCAGCAGTGCGCGCACCCGCTCGTTCATGCGGTAGCGCTCACCGGGGATCATCTCGCTGCGCGGCAGGAAGGCCTCGGCGTTGTCGCCCAGGTCAATGATCAGGCCGTCACGTGTCGTCTTCTTGACGATACCCGCGACCAGTTCACCTTCACGCTCGGCGTAGATGCGCACGACCTCGGCACGCTCGGCCTCGCGCACCTTCTGCACGATGACCTGCTTGGCGGTCTGGGCGGCGATACGACCGAAGGCCGCATTCTCGATGCGCTCCTCGACCACGTCACCCAGGCCCAGCGGCGGATCCCGCTTTTCGGCGAAGGTCAGCTTGATCTCGGCGTCGGGTCCGTCGAAGTCGTCGTCCTCGACCACCACCCAGCGGCGGAAGGTCTCGTACTCGCCGGTCATCCGGTCGATGTGTACGCGGACGCTGGCTTCCTCATCCTCGAAGCGCTTGCGCGAGGCACTGGCCAGCGCCGCCTCGACGGCCTCGAAGATGACCTCGCGGGGGACACCCTTCTCGTTGGAGATCGCGTCAACGACCGCCAGAATTTCTTTACTCATGCCTTAAAGCCTCGCCAAAAAACCGATCCTTGTTCTCTCTTGTCGCGCATCAGTCGTCGCGCTTCAGTGAGCGTCACTCGTCAAACTGAGGAACCACCCGCGCCTGATCGATGCCGTCGATCGGAAAGCAGTATTCCTCGCCATCGATCTGCACCAGCACCTCGTCACCCTCGGTTCCGGCGAGCACGCCCTGGAACTTGCGACGACCCTCGAAGGGAGCGCGCAGCTTCAGAGCCACGTGATGGCCAGCGTAACGGGAGAACTGATCGAGACGGAACAGCGGACGATCCATCCCGGGGGAAGACACCTCGAGACGGTACTCCCCGGCGATGGGATCCTCGACATCCATGATGGCGCTGACCTGTCGACTGATATCGGCACAGTTGTCGACACTGACGCCATCGGCGTGATCGATGTAAATCACCAGACGGGAATGTTTTCCCTGGGACAGATAGTCGATACCCCAGAGCTCGAACCCCATGGCCGTTACCACCGGTTCGATCAACGCATTGAGCGCAGCATCTTTGGTCGCCACGAATGAAAGCTCCTACAGCCGTTGCATCAGCACCTGGCCGGGAGTGAACAGGAAAGTCAGGTGGCTGATTGGCGTTCGCGCCGCCGGGCGAGCCCCGGCAAGCTGCTAACAAAAAGCCCCTTCACAGGAAGGGGCTTTTTCCAAGAAACCTGTCACCATCTGGCAGAAGTTCGCATGCCCCTTGAGGATACCTGCATGCCTGCCAAGAAGATGGTAGCGGGGACCGGATTTGAA
>DJIP01000213.1:0-1850 GCA_002433675.1 Halomonas halophila | reverse complement strand
GACCTTCGGGTTATGAGCCCGACGAGCTACCAGACTGCTCCACCCCGCATCAATCTAGGCCGGTGAGTATACTGCGCCTTGACCAGGGCGTCAAGGCATTTCACCGAACCGCCAACCCTGAGAGAAGATCACCGGTCATCACCGGGAGAGCTTGTCATCCACGCCGTCAATGCAGAAGACGAGGATGGTGCCGAAGGCGGGACTTGAACCCGCACGACCGTAAGGTCACTACCCCCTCAAGATAGCGTGTCTACCAATTCCACCACTTCGGCTAGGGGAGTTCTGAAGATCAGCCTTGGCTGTCCTCCAGCACTGGCGCTGCATTATCCACGTCGCTTGAACCTTCGTCAAGCGTAGGCGCAGAATTTTCCTGGCTTTCTTCCTCAACCGCAGGCGCACTGTTCTGGGTGCTCTCGTCATCCAGGGTCGGCGCGCTGTTCTGCTGCTCGATCACCTCGGCGTCGGGGATACCCGCTTCTGGCGCGGAATTTCCCGCCTCGGAGGCGAAGTAGGCGAGAGTCAGGGAAGTGGCGAAGAAACACACCGCCAGCGCCCCGGTGGCCTTGGACAGGAAACTGCCGCTGCCACGGGAACCGAAGACGGTCTGGGAGGCACCGCCACCGAAGGAGGCGCCGGCATCGGCGCCCTTGCCCTGCTGCAGCAGGATAAGAACGACCAGGGCGATGGCGATCGCCACATGGATCATGAGAATGGCAACTTGCATGGATTCAACCTGCTGACTGACAAATGGCTAGAAAATCGTCGACCTTCAGCGATGCTCCGCCGATCAGGCCGCCGTCGATGTCCGGTTGGGCCAGCAATTCCGCCGCGTTATCGGGCTTCATGCTGCCGCCGTAGAGAACCTGCATGGACGCCGCCAGGGCGCCGTCGTAACGTTCGAGTCGTGCACGGATCGCTGCATGCACCTGCTGCGCCTGCTCAGGCGTTGCGGTACGACCGGTGCCGATCGCCCACACCGGCTCGTAGGCCAATACCAGGCGCGCGCGCTCATCACCGTCGAGGGCTTCCATCACCGCCTCGAGCTGACCGAGCACCACTGCCTCGGTACGCTCGGCGTCGCGCTCCTCCAGGGTTTCCCCCAGGCACAGCACCGGCGTCAGCCCCTGACCAAGCGCGGCCTGGACCCTTGCCAGTACCGCCGCGTCGTCTTCACCAAACAGGGTACGCCGCTCGGAGTGCCCGACCAGCACCATGTCGGCGCCGACGTCTGCCAGCATGGCGCCGCTCACCTCGCCGGTGAAGGCGCCGCTCGGCTGGTCGCTCAGGGTCTGGCCGGCCAGCCTGACGTTCTGCGGCAACCGCTCCCTGGCCACCCCGACATAGGGAAAGGGTACCGCCAGAGCCAGCGTCACCGCCTGCGGCAATTCAGCGCCGGACAGCGCCTCGGCGAAGGTATCGATCAGGCTCAGTGAGCCGTTCATCTTCCAGTTGCCGGCAATCAGCGGTGCACGCATGGAACATCCTCTTTCAAGGTGGGCCGAAATGGTATAGGAGCGGCCCTGTCAAGACAAGATTTGCCGCGGGATCGAAGCCTTCGATCCCGCGCTGGAGCAAGCCGGCAAGACGCTCTCGCCGGTGTCAGGGTCAACAAGGCCTGGCGACATGGCCCCGCCAAACCGGGCGATGTGATCAGGGTTCAGCCGACCAGCTCACGCACGTCATCGGCCAGACGCCTGGCCAGCCCTTCGACATCCAGATGAGGACGGCCCTCGACCATGACGCGAATCAGCGGCTCGGTACCCGAGGGGCGCAGCAGTACGCGCCCCTCATCGCCAAGCTCGGCCTCGACCGCACGGGTGGCCTGCTCGAGACTCGGGTCGGCCATCACC
>DJIP01000153.1 GCA_002433675.1 Halomonas halophila | reverse complement strand
AAGCTGGCGCTGTCGTGAGTGGCTTGGCGCCGACGTGAAGGGGCTTCGCAGTAGCCGGGTGGCGCCTGGCGTTGTGCCGTGTGGCGGATTACCTCGTCCGAGCGTTGGCTGGGAGGCTAGCGGTAGGCGGTGATCGTGCTAGATTGTCAGAGGATGATGTATTTCGCTTACCTGCCTGGCTGCAAGGAGAAAGGAACCATGAAAAGGACGCTGTCGTTGATTCTGGTATCGGTATTCACCCTGGCACTGTTGAACGGCTGCAACACCGTTCGTGGGGTGGGCGAGGATATCGAGAAGGGTGGAGAGGCTATCCAGAAGAGCTCCAGCTAGCCAGAAGGCTCCCGCGATACACAAACGCAGGGGCGGCGAGGACCACACCAGTGGTGAGCCGCCCCGTCACTGTTGTTGTCCTTATTGTTTCTCTTGATTGCCCCACCGTCGTGTTTCTTACGACCCAGGTCACCTGGTTTGGCGTCAGAACTTTCTCGCCGCTGCTGGCTCAAACATGTTTCCGTGTGCGTCTGCCCGATCGAGGGTTCAGATGACAACGCCTTGACCACGGCCTGTCCGTCAGGCGCAGTGCCGTGATAGGTTCTGAGGCGCGCTGCAGCGATACGAGGCTGGCGGGCGCTTGCACAAGGATTTCTGGCACTGGAGGCCATCGATGAAACCACTTCTTCCCCTGCTGCTGGTCGCCGCCCTGGCCGGCTGCTCGTCATCGTCCGGCGGTTCTGGCGAACCGGCACCGCTGCCGCCGGAGCGCGCTCCCATGACTGAGGCCTGCGACGCCGAGGCGGTACAGGGCCTGGTCGGCCAGAGCTACGACGCCAGTCTTGATGAACGGCTCAAGGCCGAGAGCGGGGCCAAGACGGTGCGGGTGCTGCGCCCCGGCGGGGTCGCTACCATGGACCTGCGGCTGGATCGCCTCAACGTGCGTCTGGATGATGCTGATGTTATCCGTGAGCTGGCCTGCGGCTGAGCGTCATGCTGCCCGCCCGGCAATCGACAAGGCCGCCCTTCGGGGCGGCCTTGTTGTGTGGACTTGTTGTGTGAAGACGAGTCGGGCTGGCGGGCGATGACTCGCCTTCAGCGCTCGCCCAGTTCCTGGTTGGTGCGCATCTCTTCCTCTTCGGCCTGCTTGCGCAACTTCTTGCGCAGCGCGGCCTTCTCGTAGCGCAGCTTGCGGATCGGCGTGTCCAGGGTCAGTGGAGGCACCGAGGCCGGGCGGCCGTCGGGGTCCACCGCCACCATGGTCAGGTAGCAGCTGTTGGTGTGGCGAATGACCTTCTGGCGGATGTCCTCCGCCACCACCTTGATGCCGATCTCCATGGAGGAGCGGCCCACATGGTTGACGCTGGCCAGAAAGGTCACCAGCTCGCCCACGTGGATCGGTTGCTTGAAGCGCACCTGGTCCACCGACAGGGTCACCACATAATGGCCTGAGTAGCGACTGGCGCAGGCGTAGGCGACCTCGTCGAGCTTCTTGAGGATGGCGCCACCGTGTACCTTGCCACTGAAATTGGCCATGTCGGGGGTCATCAGTACGGTCATGCTCAATTCGTGCTGACCCGGTAGGCTCTGCTCTGCCATCGAAGTTTCCTCGGAATACGGTGCGCGGGGGGCTGTTGGTGTCTGTCTGGCGCTCCACCACAGCATAACGCCTTGCCCCCCGGCAAGGGGACAAGGCGCTCGTTGAAAGTCAGTTGTCGCCTCGGCTGTACAGGCCGCCTGGCGCCCGGCTGACGCTCCGGGTTGACGCTACAGCCAGGTCAGGCACACCGAGATGATGATGCCGGTGACGAACAGCTGGATCAGGCAGAAGCCCATGATGTCCTTGGCCTTGAGCCCGGCGATGCCAAGCACCGGCAGCGCCCAGAAGGGCTGCAGCAGGTTGGTCCAGGCGTCACCCCAGGCCACGGCCATGGCCGCGCGGGGGATATCCACGCCAAGCGCCTGGGCGGCAGGAATGACCACCGGGGCCTGAACCGCCCACTGGCCGCCGCCGGAGGGCACGAACATGTTGACGATACCGGCGCTGAGGAAGGTCCAGAACGGCAGGCTGGTCTCGGTGGCAAAGGAGATCATCGCCTCGGACATGGTCTCGGCCAGTCCCGACTGGATCATGATGGCCATGATGCCGGCGTAGAAGGGGAACTGGATGACGATGCCGGCGCCGCCCTTGATACCCTCGTGCAGGCTGTTGAGCAGGCTCTGGGGAGTGCGGTGGAGGATGATGGCCAGGAACAGGAACATGAAGTTGACCACGTTCAGGTTCAGACCGCCGCCGCCGACGAAGTAGCTGATCAGATAGATCAGACCCGGTACGCCGACCAGCAGCGCCAGGGTCATGCTGTTCTCGAGGCGCTCGGCCGGGCGGGTGATGCGCACGCGGCGGTCCTCGTCGTCTCCCAGCAGCGCCGGATCGACGTAGACGCTTTCCTTCTCGCCGGGCAGCATCAGTCGGTTGACCAGCGGCACCGCGATGAACAGCGCCAGCACGATCAGCAGGTTGAAGTAGGAGAAGATCGTCTCGCCGGTGCCGATCACGCCGATCTGCTCCACCGAGAAGTGGCCATCGGTGGCGATGGTCAGCGGCACCGAGCCAGCAAGGCCCCCATGCCAGACCACGAAGCCGGAGTAGGCGCTGGCGACCAGCAGGCGGTAGTCCACCCGAATGACTCGGGCCAGCTCCTTGGCGAACAATGCGCCGACCACCAGACCGAAGCCCCAGTTGATCCAGCTGGCCGCCAGCGACACCAGGGTCACCAGCAGGATGGCGGCGCCGGCATTGTTGGCAAGGCCTGCCAGGCTCTGCAGCAGTCGCTTGACCGGCGGGGAGCTTGCCAGCATGAAGCCGGTGACCAGCACCAGGAGCATCTGCATGGAGAAGGTCAGCAGATTCCAGAAGCCGTCACCCCAGTAGGTGAGCACGGCCATGGGCGACTGGCGTTCGATGGCGATGGCCGCGGCGGCGGCGATGATCGTCAGCAACAGGACGAAGATGTAGGGATCTGGCAGATAGCGCTCCACCAGTTTCACGGCGGGTCGTGACAGTGCTCTCAGCATGGCGTGTATCGCTTCTTCTGGTTGTGAAAGAGGGCCTTCCCGGGCCACTGGGAGTCAACGGTGCCGCAGCAGGCGCCCGTGAGTCAAAACCACCTGTAAGGCAGATAACGTCTCGGCACATTCACGATCGGTGATTTTCGCTCGTCGCGCCTCAGGCGTCGTCGCGCCAGCGCGTGCTGCGATAGCGAAGATAGTAGGCCACAAGTACCGCCGAGCGCACTGCGGTAAAGGTCGTAAAGGCCAGCCACAGGCCGTGGTTGCCGAGCCCCTGGGTCAGCCACCACAGCGGCAGATAGACCGCCAGTCCAATGAAGATGGAGTTGCGCATCTCGGCGATGGCGGTGGCACCGATAAAGACCCCGTCGAGCAGGTAGCTCCACACCGCGATCAGCGGCATGGCGACCATCCAGGGCAGGAACTGGGCCGCCGTAGAGCGCACCTCCGGCAGGCCGGTGAGCAGTGCGATCAGGGCGTTGCCACCCAGCGCGAAGGCCAGGCTTGCCAGGGCCGCGGTGGCCAGTGAGCACAGCGCTGACGCGCGCACCGACAGTGCGAAGTCATCGAAACGGCGGCGGCCGATGGCGTGGCCAGTCAGGGCCTCGGCGGCGTTGGCAAAGCCATCCAGGCCGTAGGAGGTGAGCATGATGAACTGCAGCAGCACTGCGTTGGCGGCCAGCACGGTGTCGCCCTGAGACGCCCCCTGAGCGGTAAAGAAGGCCTGGGCGAACAGCAGGCCAAGGGTGCGCACGAACAGATTGGCGTTGACCGAGAACAGCTCCCGGTAGGCGCCGATGGTCAACAGTCGCGCCCGCTCGAAGTGGCCACCGAGCCGGCCCAGGCGTCGACGGCACAGCCACAGGCCCAGGGCGGCGGTGGTGTAGTCGGCGATCACCGTGGCCCAGGCCACGCCGTCGCTGGTCATGTCGAGCCCCACCACGAACAGCACATCGAGCACGATATTGACGCCATTGTTGGTCAGCAGCAGCAACAGCGTCACCCGACTGTTCTGCTGGCCGAGAAACCAGCCGAGGATGGCGTAGTTGGCCAGCACCGCCGGCGCCGACAGCAGACGAATGGCGGCGTAGCTCTCGGCGAGCCCGGTGGCCTCGGGGCTACCGTCCAGTAGCCACAGCCCCAGCGCGATCAGTGGGTCACCCAGCAGGATCAACGCAAGGCCGATCCCTCCTGCCAACAGCAGCGACTGCCCCAGCAGGTGGCGCACCTGATCGTCGCGTTCGCGCCCTAGCGCCTGCGACGTCAGGCCGGTGGTCCCCATGCGCAGGAAGCCGAAGCCCCAGTAAAGAAAGCCGAACAGGGTCGCGCCCAGGGTCACCCCGGCCAGATAGCGCGAGTCGGGCAGGTGGCCGACCACGGCGGTGTCGACGAGGCCCAGCAGCGGCACCGTGATATTGGACAGAATGATTGGCCAGGCCAGGCCGGCGATGCGCGGCAGGCGCTCGAGGGTGGACGAGAAGGTGCTGGTGGAGGTCGACACGATGAAAGGCCTGTTCGGCTGAAGGCAAGGGCGCAACGGGACGGCGGCGAGGTGGGCAAGTGTCCGGTGATGGGGGAAGGGGGTCAAGGCCATGACCCCAAGGCGACGGCCTCAAGGTAATGCCGTCGCCAGGCATGGCGGTCGCGTTGCGGGAAGTGGTTGCTCAGGGCAGGGCCATGTCTGGAGTTGAAATGTCCGATATATCATTCAAGTGTCATCTCGTGTGATGAAACAATCTGTATCTCCTGTTAATCAATAGATACGTTTGGTTTCATTCTAAAGGATGACAAAAATAGTCAGGATGACTACTAATAAAGAGAGGTCGATATTAATAAAAAAGGATTAATAGAAGGCAGGAGGTATAAGAAGAAAACAGGAATCACTCGCGAAAAGCTGACGATATACAAAGAAAAAAACGATTTTACGCAGGAGTGTCAAAATGAAAGTATTCCAGCGCTTTTCCCGGGGCGAGGCGGCCCATGTGCGCAATATTTCCACCCTGAATCACCCCCGCTACCGTGGACAGCGCGGTGCCAGTGCGATCGAGTATGCGATCATTCTTGCTGTAATTGGTGTCGCGATCGTGCTCGCCGTTCAGAGCGGTGTCATGGATAGCATCACAGACCTGCTTGATACCCAGATATCAGGAATTACCGACAGTGGTGACGGTGACGGCACCTAGCCGTTGATTTTATATAGATTATAAAGGCCTTTCTTAATGTCACCTCTCCTATTAAGGGTGCTGGCTGGTGGTCTGGTGCTCTGCGCTCTGGTCATGGCCTTTATCGGCTGGTCGCTAAGTCGTACCGCGATGACGACGAGCGTCGATTCGGTGTCAGGCCCCGAGCCCACCCCCGAACCTCTGGGCCATCCGGTTCTGGTGGCGGCCAGGGACCTGGCAGCGGGGGAGCGTCCTGCCGATCTCGAAGACGCGTTGCGCCTGGCCTACTTTCCCAAGCCGCCTGAAAGCACCTTCTCTGCCCTCGATCAGTTGCCCGATACGCGCCTGGCACGTCCTCTGGCGGAAGGCGACGTGCTGCGTGAAAGCGGCTTTGTCGGTGGCAGTGCCCTGGCCGAGGTGGTGCCTCCGGGCTTTCGCGCGGTGGGGGTCGGCATCGATGCAGTGATCGGGGGCGGTGGTTTCGTCGCCCCGGGGGATCGCGTCGACGTGCTCTATTTTGCCGAGGCTCAGGGGGAAGGTGGCGAGCGACATCGCCTGGCACGACGACTGTTTGCCGACGTGTCGGTGCTGGGGGTCGGTGAGCGACTGGTGGGTGTCGACGATGACGATGAAAAAGGTGGAGAGCGCACCGCGGTGCTGGCGATGCCCGAGACCGAGACCGCCCGGCTGCTGCTGGCCGAGACCACCGGGAGGTTGCGCCTGGCGGTGGTGGGCAGCGAGGAGGCCGCCGGCTTTGGCGAGGGGATCGATGATCTGCGCATGATGGCAGGCGGCGCCAGCTTCCTGCCGGTGTCCCTGGGCCAGGGCCTGAGTGAGCCGGGCCAGACCGTCAGCTTCGAGGAGTTGACCGGTGTCGAGCGACCGGCAGCGAAAAGGGCTCCCGCGCCGCCACAGACCGGCTACCGGGTGGTGCAGCACGTCGGCGCCAGTCGCAGCGTGGTTACCTTGCCGTGACGGCGGTGGAGGAAGCAGGCAGACAACCATAACGAGAGGCCGGTAGTCGCCGAGGGAAAGGCGAGATACCGCGCCCGCGCAGGGAACAGGAAGGACCATGACGCGAGACAATGAGATCGTCCCACGCAGATCGGGGCGCGGGGGTACGTGCGCCGGAACACCGGTTAGCCGTCTGGCGAACGCGGCCCCTTCGGCACCGTGCCTGATGTTCGGCCTTGGGCGTAGCCTGGTGCTTGGCCTTGTAGTCGGTCTGGCACTTATGCTGGCCGGCGTCACGACAAGCAACGGCCTGGCGCTGGCGCAACAGCCGCCGCTGACCCTGGCGGTCGGCGATCAGGAGTGGCTGGGCCAGCCCGGCCGTATCACCCGCACGGCGGTGGGGCGGGGCGACGTGGTCGAGGCCCAGGTTCTGGACCCGCGTTCGCTGCTGGTCACCGCGGTGGGGCCGGGCAGCACCACCCTCAAGGTGTGGACGGCGGGGGCCAGCCAGCCCCGTGAGACGCTCATTCAGGTACGTCCCGCCGGCGGCGAGGGGCTCGAAGGCGAGTACTCGCTGGCCCCCCATTCTTCCAGCGCCGAGATCCGTGGCGTTACGAGGTCGCTGGAACGCCACGATCAGGCGGTGTCACGCTTCGCTACCCCTCCCATCGATGCCAGCCAGCAGCTAGGCCCTGTTCAGGTGCAGACGGATATCCGCGTCGTCGAGGTCAACCGCAGTCGCATGGCTTCGGCCGGCTTCTTCATCGGTCGCAACCAGGCCGGCTCCACCCGATTCGCGCTGGGGCGCAGCGACGAGACCCTCGACTTCCTTTCTGGCGGTGCGGTGGCACCCAACGCCGGAGACGGTGGCTTCTCGATCATCCAGGTCAACACCAGCGGGGTGCTGTCGGCGATCAGTGCGCTGAGCGCCAACGGCTTCGCCTACACCCTGGCCGAACCCAGCCTGGTCAGCCTGTCGGGCCAGACCGCCAGCTTCCTGGCCGGTGGCGAGTTTCCCTTCCCGGTGCAAAGCGGCGATGACGAGATCAGCATCGACTTCAAGGAGTTCGGTATTCGCCTGCAGCTGACGCCGACGGTGCTCGATGAGCGTCGGATCATGCTCAAGGTGGCGCCCGAGGTGTCCGAACTCGACTTCTCCCGGGGCGTGCAGACCGCAGGAGTGGCGGTGCCGGCACTCAACGTGCGCAGGACCGACACCACCGTGCAGCTCGGCAACGGCGAGAGCTTCATCATCAGTGGCCTGGTCAGTCGCAACATCATCCAGAGCGTGGACAAGATTCCGGGGCTTGGCGATATCCCGGTGATCGGCAGCTTCTTTCGCTCCACCCGACTGGATCGCGACGAGAAGGAGCTGGTGATGATCGTGACCCCCCATCTGGTGCGGCCACTGGCTGCCGGCGTCGATCTGGGGCCGATGCCTGGGGAGGCTTTCGAGGACTATGACCCCAATTTTCTCGAGCTGATGTTCGATCCCCGTGATGCCCAGGAGATCCAGCGTGTCTCCGAGGTCGGCTTCAGTCCCTGAAGGTTGGCGTGCTATGGCCGGCGTTCGATGGCTGGTGTTCTGCGATCAGGAGCAATGCATGCACTTTCTTCACAAGCGAATCCAGGAACCAGAGCCCCAGTCCGCCCCGGTGGTGGGGCCTGGGCTGGTCAGCGAGTTGCACCAGCTGGTCATCGAGCGCCTTGAGGATGATTCACGAGGACTGCTGGATGACCCCCTGCAGCTACGCCAGCGGGTGCGGGAGCTGATCGAGGAGACGCTCAAACTCAGGGGCTACGCCCGCTCCGACGAGTGTCTCGAGCGGCTGGTCGAAGGTGTCTGCCGCGAGCTCAACGGCTTTGGACCGCTGGAGCCGCTGCTCGCCGATGACGGTATCTCCGACATCCTGATCAATGGTCATTCCCAGGTGTTTATCGAGCGCGGTGGTCGGCTCGAACCCTGCGCGGTCAACTTCCTCGACGACGACCATGTGCTGAGGGTGGTGCGACGCATGCTGGCCCCCCTGGGTAAACGGCTGGACGAGTCGAGCCCCATGGTCGACGCGCGACTGGCCGACGGCTCCCGGGTCAACGCCATCATCGCGCCGCTGTCGCTCAATGGCCCCAGCGTGTCGATTCGCAAGTTTCGCCGCGAGGCGCTGGGGGCCGATGACCTGGTGGCCATGGGCAGTGTGCCGCCCAACCTCATGACCTTTCTGCGCCGGGCGGTGGAAGAGCGCTGCAACGTGCTGATCAGCGGCGGCACCGGTGCCGGCAAGACCACTTTGCTCAATGTCTTGAGTGGGGCGATACCGGCCAGCCAGCGGGTGGTGACCATCGAGGACAGCGCCGAGTTGCAGCTCGCCAGCCATCACGTGGTACGCCTCGAGACCCGGGCGCCAAACATCGAAGGTGAGGGCGAAGTCGGCGCCAGCGCCCTGGTCAAGAACGCCCTGCGCATGCGTCCTGACCGGGTGCTGCTGGGGGAGAGCCGGGGCGACGAGGTGCTCGACATGCTGCAGGCCATGAATACCGGCCACCAGGGCTCCATGAGCACGGTGCACGCCAACTCCGCCGGCGACGCCGTGGTGCGCCTGGAAATGATGGTACGGATGTCACGCTTTCAAGGCACCGACGCCCTGGTACGCCAGATCATCACCACCGCCCTCGATCTGATCGTCCATGTGGAGCGAAGCAGCGACGGCAAGCGCCGGGTGGCCGAGGTACTGCGAGTCGGTGGTCTCCAGCGCGGCGAAGTCCAGCTGGAGCCCTTGTACCGAGCCGGCGGTGACCCTGTGCCCTCGCTGCAGCCACCGGGCGACGATGACTCGCCGATCGGCTGGCGCCGGCTGCTGACCTCCCTGCAGGAGCCATCGTCATGACGGTCTGGGGGATGTTTACGCTGGTCGCCCTCTGCCTGGGGGGCGCCGCCTGGCTATTGCTGAAGAGCGCCAGCGCCCATACGGAGCGCGCCGCAGGCGGCACACGCACCGGCCGACGGCGGCTGACGACTCACGATTCACTGATGGAGTGGCTGGTGGAGCGCCTCACTGCGGCGGGGCTGCCTGCCTCGCCGGGCGTCGTCGCGCTGTTGGGAGGAAGCCTGCTGGTGCTGGCGATGCTGTTGCTGTCGCGGCTGGGGGCTGTGTGGGGACCCACCATGGTGCTGGTCATGGTGCTGGCCGCCAACGCCCTGATTCGCCTCAGGGCGGCCAGGCTGCGGCGCCGGGCGAGGCGCCAGCTGGGGCCCTTTCTTGGCCAGATCACGCGAGGGCTCAGCGCCGGTCAGGGCCTGGAAACCGCTTTTGAACAGGCCATCAAGCGCTCCCGACCGCCGTTGTCCGATGCCCTTTCCCGAGTAAAGCTGCGCCGCCAGCTTGGCCAGGAGCTGGACGAGGGCCTGGCCCGGGAGGGTCAGATACTCAGGCTCGATGAATTGCGGCTGCTGGCCACCGCGATACGCATCAATCAGCGCCACGGCGGCAGTCTTTCCGAGATGCTCGACGCCTTCGCCACGGCCCTGCATCAACGCGAGCAGAGCGGCCGAGAACTCGCCGCCATGACCGGCGAGACCCGCGTCAGCGCCTGGGTGCTGGGACTGTCGCCGCTGGCGTTGACGCTGTTTATCCACTTCACCCAGCCGGAATTTCTGGCACCGATGCTCGACAGCGCTGGCGGACGTCAGGCGTTGATGCTGGCGGTAGCGTTGCAGCTCGGCGGCGGCTGGCTGTTGTGGCGGATGCTCAAGTCGGTGTGAACCCGGACAGGTCGCGACATGACGATAACGAACAGGAGGCGCGGATGTGGAACCTATGGTGGAGCGGAGCGGTGATGGCGTTGGCGCTGGCGGCGTCACTGCTGCTGGTCAGCGCCCGCCAGCCGCTGGGCGCCGAGGGCGAGCGACGCCGCGACGAGTCCCGGCTGCTGCGCGAGGGTCGCGGCCTGTGGCGTAGCCGGTCCCGTCAGCAGGGCATGGCGGCGCGACTATCGCTGCGTCTGCGCCAGTGCGGCCATGTCGGTGCCAAGGCGCAGCTTGCGGTGTTGCTGGCCTGGGGCGTGCTCGCCGTCGGCGCCGTGCTGCTGGGAGTACTGCTGGCGCTGGCCGGTGGCAGAGCGCCGCTGGCGGTAGTCGCCATGGGAGCCGCCTGGGGAAGCTTCGCGCTCGGGCTCGGCTGGCTCGCCATGGAGCGCAAGCGGCGGCGGCGCATCCGACGGCTCGACGAGGATATCGAGCTGGTGCTGCAGGTGACGCGGATGCTGTGGGACACCGGCATGACCCTGGAGAACCTGCTTAACCGGCTGATCCAGCAGCTCGGTGCGACTACCCCGGACATGGTGCTGGAGCTTCGCGTCGTGGCCAATCGTATCGACAGCGGCCAGGACCGGGAACGGGTGCTGGAAGAGGCGGCCGCGGTGCAGGCCAGCGAAGGGGTCGAGCAGTTCTTTCTGCTGTTCGCCCAGATCGCCCGCACCGGCGGGCGGGCCAGGGACAGCCTGGCGACTCTGGTCGATCGCCTCGGGGCGCAGCGACGTACGCGGCTTCAACAGAAGGTCAGCCAGCTCTCCGGCACCATGTCGCTGGTCATGATGCTGTGTCTGTTTCCTGCCCTGCTGATCGTCATGGCAGGGCCTGCGCTGGTCAATCTGGGCGGCCTGATGGGGTCGCTCGGTGGACCATGACAACGGATCGATGGAGGCGCCCATGCGCATGACAACAACGCTGAAGAAGCGCTCGCTATTACGCAAGACGCGTCCTCTTTGGCTGGTCACCGGTGTGGTACTGATGACCGGATGCTCGAGTACTCCGGATGGCCCTATGTCAATGGCGACGCTGGGCGCGCTGTCGCCGGACGTCTCGCGCTCCGCCCCGCAGCAGAGTATCGGCCCCTGCGGCCGACGCTACGATGCCGAGATCGGCGTCGAGCTGTCGCTGATCCAGCGCATGCTGGACGACGACAAGCCACGCTCGGCGGCGGCCCACCTCGAGGCGGGCGACTATGGTCTGCCGCTGGCCTGGCGGCTTGAGGGCGAGGCGCTGCGCGCCGTCGGCGACACCGCCGCCAGCGACCGGGCCTACGAGGCACTGCTGGGCACTTGCCTGGCCGCGGACGGCTATCGCGGGTTGGCCCGCAATGCCTTCAGCGAGGGACGGCGTGAGCAGGCGCTGGCGCTGATGCGCGAAGCCCGCCAGACACGTCCGATCGATCCACGCATTCGCAACGACCTGGGCTACCTGCTGATGCTGGCGGGGGACAATCGGGCCGCCGCCGAGGAGTTCCGCACCGCGCTCGAGCTGGACCCGGGGCACGAGCAGGCCGCCGCCAATCTGGTGCTGGCGCTGAGCCGCAGCGGACAGCGGCAGCGCGCCGCCGACGCCGCCCGGCACTTCGGCGTGGATGCACGGCTGGTGGGCGTGCGCGATAGCGCTTCAGCCACGGTGCTCTCTGCCTCGGCCCCGGCATCGCCGTCGGTATCGCGTGCGCGGGCGCCGTCCGGGAGCGAAGAGTCATGAAGTCTCGTCGATCCACCCCTCCTCGCAAGGAGTGCCTGACCATGCTGTCGAACCTGCTGTCGAAAAGGACCTTGCTCGAGCCGCGAGCACTGGTCATCGTCGCCCTGATCTGTCTGCTGGTCAGTCTGGCGCTGGTGTTCTGGCCCGACAGTGCCAGCGCCCAGCAGACAGGCGCCACGCAGACCAGCTCCCAGGCCGTTTCCTCGTCGCAGGTCGTGCGCCTGCCGGCCACCCGTGACCCCTTCGGCGAACGTACCCGCACGCTGCTGGCCGCCCAGCGCGACGGGCGCCTGGCGTCGCCCTCGCCCCAGGCACTTTCGGGCAAGGTGCAAAGCCAGATCTACCAGCGCTATGTGGACAGCTTCGGCCAGCCGATCCCGGAGCGTTATATCGAGACGGGCTTTGGCGAGGACTAGGCACGCCATGGCGCCATCGCCACCGTCCGAGCCCAGCCGGAATCTCGTATCCGTAGAGGCCTGGAGCTGCTGGCCGGCGGGCGATGGTGCTCAGGCGATTGGACGAGCGAAGGAGCGCGTGCGCGGCCCTGCGTCCCAGCGTGGTGCCATCGGCGTGATGACCGCCTTCTTGCTGGTGGGGCTGGTGGTGGTGGTGACGCTGGCGCTGGACGCCGGTCGCCTGTATCTGGAACAGCGAAGACTGCAGCAGGCCGCCGACCTGGCGGCGGTCTCGACGGCGGCAAGCTGCGACGCCCTGTTTCAGGGCGAGGCGTGCCGCTCTGGCGAGTTGCGCCAGGCCGCCATCGCCGCCGCCGCGGACAACGGTGTCGTCGTGGGTGCCGACGTTGTACAAGGCGAGGCCACTCTGGCGGTGATCCAGGGGTCGCTGGATGACCAAGGTGTCTTCGATGACGAGGCCGGCCTGGCCAACGCCGTGAGCGTTGTCCTGAACCGCCAGGTGGCCAGCAGTCTGTTGGCCAACCTGGGAGAGCTGCTCGGCGACGAAGTGGAAGATCAGGTCATGCTCCAGGCCATTGGCGTGGCGCGGCGCACCGCGGTGGTGACCCTGAGCGCCGGTACCAGCCTGCTGGCGCTCGATACCAGCGAGTCGACGCTGCTCGATGCGCTGCTCGGTGAGCTGATCGGGGGGAGTCTCGATCTTACCGTGCTGGGAGCAGATGATGGCGTGGGGCTGGATGTCAGCCTGGGCGAGGTGCTGGGTGTGGAAACGCTGGACGTGGACCTCGACGAGGGCCTGGCTCAGAGCTTTGCCCAGACCTTGAATGAGCCCCTGGATCTGCACACGCTGGGCAATCGACTGGCGTCGGTGTTGGATCTGGCGGGTGGCACCCCGGTGCTTGGTGACGCGCCAGGTGAGAGCTTCACCCTGGGCGAGCTGCTGGCGATCGATACCAGTGGCGAGGTATCGGTGAATTCCCTGCTCGAGGCGCGTATTCCGATACGGGATCTGCTCGAGGGGGCACTGATGCTGACGACCAGCAAGCAGCAGAACGGTGTCAGTCTCGGCTTGTCCGATCTCTCCCCGCTTGTTGCAGGCCTGGGGCTGGGCCTTGCCGATATCGCGCTTGAACTCGACGTGATTTCGCCGCCGAGCATCGCCGTGGGCCCTCCCGGGCCATCAGTGGCAAGCCTCGCGAGCGATTGTGCACCTTCCAATTGCTATCGCAGCGTTGCACGCAACGCCCAGCTCGGGGTGGCGCTGGATCTCGAGCTGAATGTTCTCGGGCTGATCGGTGTGAAGGCGAGCACGCGAGTGACCGGGGCCGATGGCAAGGCGGCGATCGGTTCATTGGCGCCGGCAGATGAAGCGCTCGCGCTGACGCTCGCCGCCAGGCGCGAACTGCTCGAGGTCACCCAGTCGGTGGAGGGTACCGGATTGCTCGGCCTCGGCTCGGTATCGCAGACCGTGCGCTCCGGCGGGGCCGGTGATGCCACGCGGCTCATCCGCTGGCCAGCGCAGAAGGGGGCGGAGTTCGACGATCAGGGGGGCTCTCAGCTGACCGGCGTACTCAGCGGCCTGCTATCCAACCTGGGACTTTCGGCACTGCTGAACGAGACCCTCACGGACGTCAATACGACACTGCTGGAGCCGCTGCTCGAGGGGCTGGGCATCGGCGTCAACACCCTGGAGGTGCGGGTGCTGGCGGTGGACGCCGGTGGCGTCGAGTCGTTGACCGCCTGTGAGGCAACCCAGGCCGGCTGTCGGGGAGGAGAATAGACCATGAATAGAGGCAAGGGCACCCGAGCGTGTCGTCAGGGCGGAGCAGTGGCCATCGAGTTCGCCATCGTGCTGCCGATCTTCCTGTTGTTGCTGTACGCCCTGGTCAGCTATTCGGTGGCCATGGTACAGCAGCACCAGTTGACCCAGGTGACCAGTGAAGCGGCCAGGTCTGCCGCGGTGGTGGCGAGCGCCCCCTGGCTTGCCGACGAGGATATGCTGGCCGAGGCCTCCCAGCGGGTGCTGGACAGCATCGAGGCCATGGGCTGGATTGTCGATGAAACCCCGGGCTGTGCCGATGGTGCCCGGGTGACCATCGAGGACGACACCCTGACGGTGTGTCTCGAGCGCTCGCTTTCGATGAAGACCTTGAGGGTGGCAGGCATCAGCGTCCCCGATCTGCCCGACGCCTTGAGCGGGCGGGCGGTGATCAAGCTCTAGCCGGCGTGACGCCCCTGGCCCTGAAACGCCACGAGCCGCCCTTGGGCGGCTCGTGGTGTCTGGTAGCCGGGTCAGGCCGCGGTGATGATGCGGCAGTTGTCGGCAGCTTCCATCGGCGGCTCGTGGCGTGCGTCGTCCTGCAGGTTTGGCCCGTTGCCGGACTCAGG
>DJIP01000324.1:226-13030 GCA_002433675.1 Halomonas halophila | reverse complement strand
GATCGGCGGCAAGCTCTACGAGCCTGGTGAAGAGAACCCGATGCTCGGTTTCCGTGGTGCGTCGCGCTACATCTCCGAGAATTTCCGGCCATGCTTCGAGCTTGAATGTCGGGCGATGAAGCGGGTACGCGACGAGATGGGTCTCGACAACGTCGAGTTGATGATTCCCTTCGTGCGTACCACCGAAGAAGCCAGCGAAGTGGTCGACCTGCTGGCGGCCAATGGCCTCAAGCGCGGCGACAACGGGCTCAAGGTCATCATGATGTGCGAGCTGCCGGCCAACGCCCTGCTGGCCGATGAGTTCCTCGAGTACTTCGACGGCTTCTCCATTGGTTCCAACGATCTGACCCAGCTGACCCTCGGTCTCGATCGGGACTCCGGTATCGTCGCGCATCTGTTCGACGAGCGGAACCCGGCGGTCAAGAAGCTGCTGGCCATGGCGATCCAGGCCTGCAAGGCCAAGGGCAAGTACGTCGGGATCTGCGGCCAGGGGCCGTCTGACCATCCGGAGCTGGCCAAGTGGCTGATGGAGCAGGGCATCGACTCGGTGTCGCTGAACCCGGACGCGGTACTGGAGACCTGGTTCATGCTGGCCGGCGAGACCATCGGCTGACCGTCACCATGCTGTGAGACGGCGACACGATCGCCTGCCTGTCGACGCCGCGGACCTTCCGCGGCGTCGTTGCGTTCAGCGGGTGTACGAAACTCGCTCAATCGCCTCGAGGGGCTCCCCAAGCGCCCGCTAACTTGGCACCATGGGAAGCTTTTCTTTTCAGGATCTTGTGATGGCGTATCTGTTGGTCATGGGCAGCGTGCTGTTGTCCATCGGGGTGTGCCTGGGCTGGGCCTGCTGGTCGCTGGGGCGCTGGACTCTCGGGCGGCTGCTGCCAGGGGGACGTCAGCCATCGGGCGCGGCAACACAAAAGACGAAGCCACGACCCAGGGCCCGCAGTCGCAGTGATGCCCCGACCAAGGCCGCGAACAAGGCCCCGAGCAAGGCCCAGGCCAAGCCAGAATCCGGGCCGGCACCGAAGGCCACACGGGGCAAGGCCGCTACAGCAAAGGCGTCCAGAAACAAGGAGCCGACGCCGCCCTGGGCGCTGACCCGGGGCCTGTCACGTTGTGGCTCGGCGCTGCCGCTGGGTCTGCTGATGGCGTTGATATACGGGGTGGTGCGCCTGGCCGAGAAGGGCATGGCGGCCAGAGCCGAAAGCACCCCTGAGGGGTATCACCAGTTGGTGTCGGTGCTCGGTGTGACCGCTGTGGCGTTGCTGGCGCTGGCACTGGTCTCGTGGTTCTGCCGCTGGCGGCTTGATCGTTACGAGCGCCGGCAATGAATCACAGCCCCGGTCGTCGGCGCTAACGATGGCTGGCAAACACGAGCATGGCGCCGAGCCTGCGTGCTGTCTCGACGCCTAGGGCCTATGCTGAATCAAGTAATCACGACTCTCCCGTCTTTCTCATCACAAAAGGAGCGGTGATGACATCGCGTACTTCGCCACGGTTGTCGCGTCTGGCGTCTTCCATCGTCAGTGGCAATCTACTGCTGGCCGGCCTGCTGACGACATCGGCCCTTGCCCAGGAGGGATTCGAATACGCCCGCCCGGACATCTCGCCGGAATCGAGTTCCGGCTACCAGGAGAAGCCCGGCTGGGCGACCGCGTCCTTTGCGGTGGCGGCGGCCAATCCGCTGGCCACCGACGCCGGCTATCAGGTGATCAAGGCCGGGGGTTCGGCCATCGATGCCGCCATCGCGGTGCAGATGGTGTTGACGCTGGTCGAACCGCAATCCAGTGGCATTGGCGGTGGTTCCTTTCTGATGCTGTTTGACGGGGAAGAGGTCCACGCCTTCGATGGCCGCGAAAAGGCGCCGTTGGGCGCCGACGAGTCCCTGTTTCTGAATGCCGACGGCGATCCGATCGACTTCATGACCGCAGTCGAGAGCGGACGTTCGGTGGGGGTGCCCGGCACCTTGAGGATGCTGGAGTTGGCGCACGACGAATACGGCGAGCTGCCGTGGAAGTCACTGTTTGCGCCGGCCATTACCCTGGCCACGGAAGGTTTCGAAATCAGCCCGCGGCTGCATCAGAGCCTGGCGTCGACGCCTAGTCTCGCCGAGGACGAGATCGCCGGGGCCTACTTCTTCGATGACCAGGGCGAGCCGCTGAAGGCAGGAACGACCCTGCGCAACCCCGCCCTGGCGGCGATTCTGACCAAGGTGGCCGAGGAGGGCAGCTCTGCGCTTCACACCGGAGAGTTTGCCGAGGATCTGGTGTCCCGGGTGCAGAATCACCCGGAATTGCCCGGAACCCTGAGTCTCGAAGACATGGCGGGTTACGCTGCGCTCGAGCGTGAGCCGCTGTGTACCCCCTGGCGTGACTGGGAGGTCTGCGGCTTTCCGCCGCCTTCATCGGGACACCTGACCGTGATGCAGATACTCGGCATGATGGAGGCCCTGCCGGAGATCGAGACCGCTATCCACGAGGGTGTGCCCACGGTGGACTGGCTGCATCCGTTTCTCGAGGCGTCGCGCCTGGCCTTTGCCGATCGCGGCCGCTACATCGGTGACAGTGACTTCGTCGAACCTCCTGGCGGCGACTGGAACACGCTGCTGGCGCCTGACTATCTGGCCAAGCGTGCCGAGCTGATCAAGCAACAGAGTATGGGCAGCGGCGAAGCGCGCCCCGGTAACCCGGGCTCGCTGGAGACCGCCTACGCGTCCCAACCCGATCAGCCGGAGCACGGCACCAGCCACATCAGCATCGTCGACCCCCGGGGTCAGGCGGTCGCCATGACCTCGAGCATCGAGCAGGCGTTCGGTTCGCGCATCATGGCCAATGGAGGCGGTGACCTTGACGGCGGCTATCTGCTCAACAATGAGTTGACCGACTTTTCCTTCACCCCGACGGATGAGCAAGGCACACCGATCGCCAACCGGGTGCAGCCCGGCAAGCGGCCGCGTTCGAGCATGAGCCCGACGCTGGTGTTCGAGCGCGAGAGCGGTGAGCTGGTGGCAAGCCTCGGGTCACCTGGAGGCGCCGCGATCATCCATTACACCGCCCAGACGCTGGACGCCATGCTTGAGCGTGGCCTGGATGCCCAGCAGGCACTCGATCTGCCCCACGCGATCACCACCGGTGGCACCGTCTACCTGGAGCAGGGGCGCTTCCCCGAGGCCACGCTGGGCGATCTGCGGGGACTCGGTCACGAGGTCGAGACCCGCGAGTTGACCAGCGGTCTGCAGGCCCTGAAGGTGACCGAAGACGGCTTCTTTGGTGGCGCCGATCCCCGCCGTGAAGGCGTCGTGATGGGCGATTGAGACTCGTCCTTCGCTCCCTGGACTGACGTCGCCCCCGCCTCCGGCCTTGCCGGGGCGGGGGTGCTTCGTTCAGTCGTCGGCCAGCCAGTGGCGCAGCTTGGTCAGCAGCAGCTCGGCGTCACTCATGCTGCGGCGCTCGCGCAGCAGCGCGCTGAGTCTTTCGGGGCGGTCGGTGATGATGCCGTCCACACCCATGTCGATAAGTCTGGCCATGCGGCCGGGATCGTTGACCGTCCAGGCGTAGATGGGCGTCTGGTTGAGGTGGGCGCGCCGCAGTTGATCATCGTCGATCTGGCTGTTGCGCAGGCCGAGGCCGTCGAAGCGGCGCTGAGGCAGGCTGCCGGGCAGGGCCCACTCTGCCAGCAGCAAGGTTCTGGCGCGAGGCTCCTGTGCCTCGATCAGGTGGATCTGACGGTACGACAGGGACGCCATCCAGGTGGTTTCGAATAGCCTCGGATCACCACAGATCATGCGCGCCAGGCGGTCGTCAGCCTGGTCTCGGCACTGCAGGCGCCAGCGGCGTTCGGCGTCGAGCTCGGCCACGACCGCCTCGATCAGCGCCTGTTCCTGGCCACGGCTCGGCTTGAGCTCGATGATCAGGTCGGCGCGTCCACGCACCGCAGCCAGCGACTGGTCGAGCCTGGCCAGGCGTTCGCCGGCGAAGGCGTGACTGAAGCCTGATCCGACATCCAGCGTTGCCAACTCCTGCCAATTCAGTTCGGTGACCCGCCGCGGGTCACCGGCAAGACGCTGCAGCGTGGCATCGTGGCTCAGCACTACGCTGCCGTCGGCACTCAGGCGCACATCGATCTCGACCTGATCGGCGCCGTCTTCCAGGGCCTGGCGGATGGCTGACAGGCTGTTTTCCGGCGCTACCTCGGAGCTGCCCCGGTGGGCGATCACCTCGACCTCGTCATTGAGCTCCTGACGCTCCACCATCAGCCACGCCTGGGAGACGGCGAATACCAGGATGCCGACCTCCACCGCCCAGGCCAGACGTCCGGGGTGGGCGTCCGCCGGCGGAGGGTCGGGGCGTGGCAGGCGATGGGCGCGGCGCAGGTAGAGGCAGGTCGCCAGCAGGGCATTGAGCACAATCACCGCGAAGGCGACGCTGAGCGTCAGCAGGGTCGCGGCGGTGACCACCAGCAGCATGGTTGTGATAACCACCGCGCCGATCTCGGGAAGCGTCGACAAGAGCGGGGCGACCCAGGCACTGAAGGCGATCGATACCGCCGAAGGCAGCACCAGCAGTACCGCCAGCATCGAGAAGATGACCCGCGCAAGCCCCCCCTGGCGACGCCGGGTCAACTCGTAGCTACGGCGCATCGCCGCCACCGGCGAGAGCCCCTCGAGCACCACGCAGGGTAGCGCCAGCCACCAGCGGATGTAGAGACGAGCCGCCAGCGCCGCCCAGAGTCCGACCAGCGGAAGCAGGGTCGAGGCGTAGAGCCAGAAGGCCGGTGGTCGCACACGCCGCACGTAGTAGGGATCCAGGTGTCCGAGCAGGGCGTCGTGGACCAGGCTGGCGCAGGCGACGACAAGGGTCAGGGCCAGCAGGTGAATCGACACCTGCAGGCAGGCAAGGCCCAGCAGCCTGGGCAGACGATGCAGGCTCTGCCACAGGGCGATCAAGGCCTGGCGGGCATGGGAGCCCTGGCGTTCCACCGCCACCAGCATCATGCCGGCCTGCTGTAGATAGAGCAGCGTCAGCAGGATGACGGCAAAGGCGAGGATCCAGCTGAAGCCCAGCGGGGACAGCAGCAGTTCCACTGCATCCACGGAGGTGACCAGGGGGCGGCCGACCCGCGAAAGCCAGCCGGCCAGCAGCCAACCCATGGCCGGCAGCAGTGCGGCCGAGGCGAACAGCGTGAACAGCAGATGGTAAGCCAGCAGGGGACGCAGGTGGTCGTGCAGGCTGGTGTAGACATCCCTGGCAAGCGTCATGACTCTATCGTCTGCCGTTGGGTGTTGGCGGAAGGAGCGGACGCAACCTTGCGCCTGGCGCCCCGTGAGGCAGTGGTGGCGTCAGCATTTGCGACGCCACCGCTGTGGTGATGAAAGAAGGAAGGATGCTCGCCCGTCAATCGAGTTCGAGGCGGGACTCGGCGACCAGGATGCCGTTGTTGTCGGCGTAGACCCATTGGCCTGGCGTGAAGTCGACGCCGGCGAAGGCGACGGGAACATCGCGCTGGCCTTCGCCGCGCTTTTCGCTCTTGCGCGGGTGCGCGCCGAGCGCCTGGATGCCCAGGTCGGTCTCCGCCAGGATGTCCACGTCGCGCACGCAGCCGTACATGATCACCCCGGCCCAGCCATTGCCGGCCGCCTGTTCCGCGAGCATGTCGCCGAGCATGGCGCAGCGCGTAGAGCCGCCGGCGTCCACCACCAGCACCGCTCCGTCGCCTGGTTCGGCGACCGCCTGCTTGACCAGTGAGTTGTCTTCGAAGCACTTGACCGTTTTCACGGGGCCAAAGAAGGCCTCCTGGCCCCCGTAGTTGACGAAGATCGGGTCGCACACCGCCACTTCGGGGTAGGCGTCGCAGATATCGGGCGTGACAATCTGGGTCATGGGAGCGTCTCCGTGGCTAGTCCTGGCATGATGCCACAGGTGTCGATGTTATCCAGCCCCCGGGGGGGTGAGGGGCTGAGGAGGTCGAGCGAGGTAATCGAATTCGGCGATCTCTGATGAATTGTGCGCGAGTCGTCATATCGGTCGTTGGAAAGTGGCGTCGTTTCACCGGCTTGTCCACGTTCAGTCCAGAGATGTGATCGATGCCTTGGCGAAGCGCCCTGGCAATCCGCCTGATCTCCTTCCGCTGAAGGTACGATGATTTGCCTGGCACCCGAGTGCGAGTACATGTCGTTGGCATCCGTCCGATGGCGGTGAGTTCCTCTCATATTTCCGGCATCAGACCGGCCCGGACCTTGCGTGTTGTTGGCCGACCGATAGCGGGCCGGGCCGAGGGTCGGTCGTGCAAGGCCGGTACTATGCCGCGCTGAGAGCCACGGGAGAAACCGAAGATGCCGGCGCGAGAGCGATGTCGCCAGACTCGCTCCTGGACTCCAATGATCCGTTGCGGATAAGGGGATCTTGAGGTCATTGCCGAATTCCGCATAAGCCATCGTCGATGACCAAGTTCGGACGTCGCACCGTAGGCCGTGCGCTTATCTTTGGCCAGGAGAAAGGCGTCACTCGGCTGAACTCGAGCCGTGCGGTTGGCGTGCGAGTCGTGCATCCGACGCCTTTCCTTGTTGGCATCGATACGGGTCCACGGGGAACACAGCATGGCGAACCAGAGCAGCGATTTCAGGGTAGATGAAGCAGGACTGGACGACGGCACTCGGGCCGGGTCCGTTGCGACCTCGGTAGGGGGCGTCTACGAACGACCGCCTGGGGGACAGATTGACAGTTTCGTCGTCAATGGCGTCGATCTGACCGGCGGCGGCAGCCTCAGCGGTGACTTTGGCACCCTGACGGTGGCGGTCGATGAGCACGGCAACTACCGCTGGGACTACCAGTTGACCGACAACTCTGACGATCACCGTTCCCAGGGGCGCGGCGACGAGGGCGTCAATGACCCGTTCCAGGTGGCAGTAAGTGGTGGGGGCCAAGGGACACGCACCGACAATCTGCGGATCTTCGTCAAGGATGACGTGCCCGATGCCACCGCCACCGCGCCGGACTCGGTGGTCGAAGGGGAGGTGGCGCGCGGTACCTGGTCGGTCAATGCTGGCGCCGATGGTCTGCGCGAAATGCGCGTCTACGTGTCGGAGGAGAGTGGCTTCTACCGACTGGACACACCCATCGAACTGTCGGTGGGTACCTTGATCGTGAACTCTGACGGGACCTGGGAGTTCCAGGCCAAGGACGGTCTCGACCAGACCACCCACCCGGAGCTCGAGTTTACCCTAAGGCCCATCGACAACGATGGTGACCGGGGGCGGGCCAAGGTCACAGTAGAGATCACCGATGGCAACGTTCCCACCACGCCGGCCACCGATGATGACCCCCACACCAAGTCTCCCTCGGTGGTGGTGGACGAGGATGGCCTGGCTGGGGGCAACGCCGGAGGCCCCGAGGACGTGGCCGGTGAGGCCACCAGCGCCAGCGCGCGGCTTGGCTATGACTTTGGTGCCGATGGAGCTGCCGCCAGCGGGGCCTTCACCTGGACCACGGACGGCCTGCCGACCAATCTGCAGAGCCAGGGCAGCTCCGTCGTCTACGAGGTGTCGGCCGACGGCCTCAGCCTGACCGGCCGTGACGAAGTGACCGGCGAGGCCGTGTTCACGGTGGTGCGCGCAGATGACTCTGATCTGGTGATGGTGTCTCTGCTGCGGCCGTTAGATCACTTCGCCACCGGCACTGAGGACGACATCGATCTGTCGCTGGGCTATGTGGTGAAGGATGGCGATGGCAGTGCGGCCAAGGGCTATCTGATGGTTACCGTCGACGACGACACTCCAGTGGTTGTCGACGACTATTCCAGCGCCGAGTCCGGCGAGTCGGTGACCGAGGACGTGCTGGCCAATGACAGCCCAGGCGCTGACCTGGGGCACCTGGTCAGTGCCGAAGTGGTGTCCGGCCAGGGACAGGTGGTGATCAATGACGACCAGACGCTGACCTTCACCCCCGATGACGATTTCAGCGGCACCGCCCGCATCAAGTACAAGGTGCTGGACTGCGACGGAGACCCGATGGTCGGCCACTGGACCGTCAAGGTCGAGGACACCGATGGCCAGCCTTTGACCCGGGACGTGCATCGTATCGTGCTGGATGAGGATGGGCTGCCCGGTGGTAATCCTGGCGGTAACGGCGACGTGGGTGGGGAGCCGGTCAGCGCGTCGAGGGATCTCGAGATCGACTTTGGCGCCGATGGTCCGGCGTCGGGCGGTGGCTTCGCCTGGAGTGCGGACATCGACCTGACGGCTGGGCCCCAGAGCCCCACCGATGACAACCCGCGCAGCGCTCTCGATGGCCTCACCTCTCAGGGAAGCGAGGTGAGCTTCGACGTTGTCGATGGGGGGCGTGGCCTGATCGGCCGCAACGAGGCCGGCGAGGATGTCATCACGGTGAGTCTGGAAGATGGCTCGGACGTGGCTCGCGCCGTGTTGCATCGACCCATCGATCATCTGCAGCAGTTCAGCGAGGACAACATCTTCCTCGGTTTGTCCTACACGGTCACGGACGCCGACGGTGACACCGCCCAGGGGCGTCTCGAGGTGCTCATCGATGATGACACCGCAGAGACCGAGGATGACAGCTCGGTATCCGACAATGGTGCTCCAGTGACCCTGGACGTATTGGCCAATGACTCCGTCGGCGCCGATGGAGGTCGCGTGACCGCCGCCAATGTCGTCGGAGACAGCCAGGTCACCGGCTCGGTGGGGCTAAATGCCGATGGCACCCTGACCTTTACCCCGGACCCTGGTCAGAGCGGCGTGGCCACCGTGCGTTACACCGTGACCGACGGCGATGGCGATCCGCGTTTTGCCGAGTGGACGATCATCGTGGAAGTCGATGGTACCCCAACGACGCCGGGCGGGGGTGATGTGCCGGTGGCGGTGGTGGACGAGGATGGGCTTGCCGGGGGTATTGCTGGCGGTATCGGGGATATCGACGGTGAGGTGACTCAGGTGACCGGGGTCCTCGGTTATGACGCCGGCAACGACGGGGCAGGGGACTTCCGCTGGTTGGCACAGGGGCCGGTCGGCCTGACCTCCGGGGGGGCGCCGGTCAGCTTCTCGGTCAGTGGTGATGGCCGTCAGCTAGTGGGTAGCGCAGGCGGCAGCGTCGTCTTGACGGCGATACTGACCGATCTGGTCACGGGCGCCTATCAGGTCACTCTGGCCGGGCCGTTGGATCACAGCGATCCCGGTTCAGAGGATGACATCGGTCTGAGCCTGAATTACGTCATCAGCGACAGCGACGGCGACGAAGTTCAGGGCAGCTTGAATGTGGTGGTCGACGACGATTCGCCGCTGGCGGCGGACGACGCGGCAAGCACGAGCGGCGGCGCGCCGGTGGTCATCGAGGTGCTCGACAACGATCAAATGGGTGCCGATGGGGCAAGCGTGACGGCGGCTGCGGTGCGTGGAGGAGACAGCGTCGGTACGGTGAACGTAAACACCGACGGATCGCTGACCTTCGTCCCCAACCCGACCTTTGGCGGGCAGGCGGTGATCGATTACACCCTGACCGACAACGACGGGGATAGTACCGAGGCCGAAGCGACGGTCAGCGTCGAAGGTCCCGCGGACGAACTGGTGGTGGGGGACAACGACGACGATAACGAAGCGACAGAGGCCGGCGGCGACGTGCTGATCGGTGATAGAGGTGGCCTGGAGGCGGTGCTGACACCGGCCACCAACTACAATATTTCGCTGATTGTCGATACTACCGGCAGCATGGTGGTGCCGTCGGGGACGCCAGGCCTGAGTCGACTCGAGCTGGTTCAGGCGGCGCTCAAGAACCTGTTGACCGACCTGGTGGCCCATGACGGCCAGATCAACCTGCAGATCGTCGATTTCGGCACCAATGCCGTCGATCATATCGTCATCGACCTCAACAGCGCTGACGACATCGCCAATGTGGTGAGCTTCATCGACGGTTTCAGGGCGGAGGGCGGCACCAATCTGGAAGCCGGCATTCGCACTGCATCGGGATGGCTGGCGGCGCAGGACGCCGACCCCCGATTCGCCGACTTCGAGGACCTGAGCTTCATCCTGACCGATGGTGGGCCCACACACTACACGGATGACACCGGACGTACGGTGAGCGCCACAGCGATCGACGCCACCGCCATCAAGGAGGCCGCCGACGCCTATACCGAGCTGGCAGCACTCAGTAGCGTGCGAGCGGTCGGCATCGGTGACGCGACCAGGGAAGATGTTCTCGAGTTTTTCGACAATACGGATGTGTCGGGCACCGGGGCGCTGTCTTACCAGGGCACCGTGGTCGATGGTGTCAGGCTTGCCAATTTCACGCGCGGTTCGACGGACGCGCTGAGGGTGGAGACCTGGACCAAGGTCTCCGACACCAACACGGTGGCAGCCCAGTTCGGGGGCAAGTTGCGGATCAGGGACAACGCCAATGACAACCAGGCGGCGGAAGTGGTCAGTACCTCCTTCTTCGTCGATGACGATCCCGATGACCAGCTGTACACCTCGTTGCTGTTTCGCTACAGCACCAGTGTGTTCAGTCAGTCGAACGATTCGATGGGTTATGTGGTCGAGGTGCGAGAAGGTGGCCAATGGCAGGAGTACGCCAGCAGTTCACTGATCTACGCCCCGAACTGGACGACGGTCGATACCGGCTTTCTCGAGTCGGGGGAGTATCGTCTTCGGTTTCTGGTCGACAGCGGCAACCGCACCAACGACAGTCTCGATATCGATCAGATCCGACTGGAGCAGCGCCTGCTCGACGATGGAGACATTCTCGAGACCGGGCAGGTGGAGGTGGTCAATACCGCCGAAGAACTGGAAGCGGCCCTGTTTGGCGGAGGCAGTCAGACCGAGTTGGCCGCGCTCGGCGATGATGTCCTGGCAGGCAACGAAGGAGACGATGTCCTGTTCGGCGATACCGTCAACAGCGATGGACTGTCATGGGTGGATGGCGACAGTGGCGAGAGTTTCCAGGCGGGAGAACACGATGGCTTGGGTTATCTCGGCCTTGTCGAGTTCCTGAGGTGGGGCGTCAATGGTGGGGCGGAGCCGACGGATCAGCAGATCATCGACTACGTCAGGGACAACGTCGAGACCCTGGCTATCGCGGATCGGTCTGACGGTGGCAATGACAGCCTGTCCGGCGGCGCCGGTGATGACATCCTGATCGGTGGCGGCGGCGACGACCTGCTGGTCGGCGGTGCCGATGATGATCTGATGATCGGCGGTGCCGGGGCCGATGTCTTCGCTTGGGAGTTTGGTGACGCGGGCAGCACGACGTCACCGGCGCAGGACAGCGTGGCCGATTTCAGCCTTGGTGAGTTCGGTATCGATGTCGAGGCCGATCGGCTGGATCTTGCCGATCTGCTGCAAGGCGCCGACGAGGATAACCTGACGGACTATCTTCAGGCCAGCCAGGACGGAAACGATACCCTGTTGTCCATCAGCAGCGAAGGCAATCTGGCCGCCGGAGGTGGCAACGCCGATCAGGTCATAGTACTTCAGGGCATGCAGATGGGCGCAGACGGTGATGCCTTCCTGCAGAACCTGCTCGACGATGGTCAGTTGAGCGTCGAGTAAAGCAGGCGAGGGAAGATAGGGGGGGGGCGGTCAGCCGCCCGCCCAGTGACACGGTCTTGGCTGGTGAGGCATGAAAAAGCGCCCCGGGGAGTTGAACGCAACTCGCTCCCCGGGGCGCTTCCTTGTGATTCAAGGCTCGAGTCGGTCGGCGACAGGCTCGAGCCGTTGATCGTCAGATGATTCAGGCTTCCTGAGCCACCGGAATCACGTTCGAGGCGGCCTTCTGGTACTCCTCGATCTCGTGGAAGTTCATGTAGCGGTAGATCTCGCCGGCCATGGCGTCGAACTCACCCATATAGCGACGGTACTCGTCGACGCTCGGCAGGCGACCTTCCACGGCGGCCACGGCGGCCAGTTCGGCGGAGGCCAGGAAGACGTCGGCGCCATCACCCAGACGGTTGGGGAAGTTGCGGGTAGAGGTGGATACCACGGTGCTCTTGGCGGCGACGCGGGCCTGGTTACCCATGCACAGCGAGCAACCCGGCATTTCCATGCGCGCGCCGGCACGGCCGTAGATGCCGTAGTAGCCTTCCTCGGTCAGCTGGTGCTGGTCCATCTTGGTCGGCGGGGCGAGCCACAGCTTGGTCTTCAGGCTGCCGGCGGGCTGCTTCTCGAGCAGCTTGCCGGCGGCGCGGAAGTGGCCGATGTTGGTCATGCACGAACCGATGAACACCTCGTCGATGCTCTGACCAGCCACCTCGGACAGCAGACGGGCGTCGTCCGGGTCGTTGGGGGCGCACAGTACCGGCTCCTTGAGCTGCTCCAGGTCGATTTCGATGACCTCGGCGTACTCGGCGTCGGCGTCGGCGCGCATCAGGCTCGGGTCGGCCAGCCACTCTTCCATGGCCAGGATGCGACGCTCGATGGTGCGCTTGTCACCGTAACCATTGGCGATCATCCACTTGAGCAGGGTGATGTTCGACTTCAGGTACTCGGAGACAGAGTCTTCGGACAGGGTGATGGTGCAGCCTGCCGCGGAGCGCTCGGCGCTGGCGTCGGACAGCTCGAAGGCCTGCTCGACGGTAAGATCCTCGAGACCCTCGATCTCCAGCACACGCCCGGAGAAGGCGTTCTTCTTGCCGGACTTCTCGACGGTCAGAAGGCCCTTCTGGATGGCGTAGTAGGGAATCGCGTGGACCAGGTCACGCAGGGTGACACCAGGCTGACGCTTGCCCTTGAAACGCACCAGGATGGACTCCGGCATGTCCAGCGGCATCACACCGGTGGCGGCGGCGAAGGCCACCAGG
>DJIP01000324.1:0-127 GCA_002433675.1 Halomonas halophila | reverse complement strand
GGTGAGGTCTTCCAGGCCTTCGATCTCCAGCACGCGACCAGAGAAGGCGTTCTTCTTGCCGGACTTCTCGACGGTCAGAAGCCCCTTCTGGATGGCGTAGTAGGGAATCGCGTGGACCAGGTCACGC
>DJIP01000084.1:9084-39176 GCA_002433675.1 Halomonas halophila | reverse complement strand
CGATGCCCTATAATGGCCGCAGCTTTCCTCTTCTCACGCTCCCCATCGCAGGTATTCCATGACCCAGGACGAACTCAAGGACGCCGTCGCTGCCGCCGCCATCGACGAGGTCCGCCCGATGCTCGGCCGTGACATCGTGATCGGTGTCGGTACCGGCTCCACCGCCAACTGCTTTATCGACCGCCTGGCTGAGCTGCGCGGGGACTTCCGCGGAGCGGTGGCCAGCAGCGAGGCCAGTGCCCAACGATTGAAGGGGCACGGCATCGACGTCTACGAGCTCAATGAAGTCGGCACCATGCCGGTTTACGTGGATGGCGCCGACGAAGTGAACGCTCACTTGCAAATGATCAAGGGTGGAGGCGCCGCGCTGACCCGTGAGAAGATCGTGGCCGCCTGCTGCAAGACCTTCATCTGCATCGCCGATGCCTCCAAGCAGGTCGAGCGTCTGGGCGACTTCCCTCTGCCCATCGAGGTGATTCCCATGGCCCGTTCCTACGTCGCCCGGGAACTGGTCAAGCTTGGCGCCGATCCGGTCTACCGCGAGGGCGTGGTCACCGATAACGGCAATCAGATCATCGACTGCTACGGCCTCGACATCGATGACCCCGTCGCCCTGGAGACCCGCATCAACGCGATCGTCGGAGTGGTGACCAACGGCCTGTTCGCCGCTCGTCCGGCGGACATCCTGCTGATCGGCGGCGCCGACGGCATCAGCCGGCATCTTCCTGCCTGAGCCTTCCCGTCCACGTCATCTCACTTGTGCACGTGGGCGGGCTGTCAGCCCCGCCTCCCGGGCCGCGCCTTGCTTCTTGCTTCTTATTGTCGGCGCTCCTTGTTGTAGCCCCACTGCTGAAGCCGGTCTAAGCGTCCCCGTTGCCAGAGACACGGGGTCGCTTTCTTTGAAATAACCACTTGATAGCCAATATTCTTTGCACGCCCGCCAAACAGCGCCCGTCGCGTCTCGCCTTCACCACTTGTACGCCCGTCCCGACGACATACCTTGACGTGAATTTTGCTCAAAGAAGGTAAAAGGGTCATTTCTACTACGTGACAAACGCTTGAAACACCTCTTGTGTAAAAATCCCATCCAGCAACTATCTACAAATCAGCACAGAATAAAGACATAAAATCCACTTAGAAACCCTCATGGACAATAAATACAAAACCCAACAAAAACAACAGACAAAAAATATAAATGCTGACTTTAAACTTTATTCCCCCAAAGAATATTAAATGCTTTTTTGCTTATTTAGTCATCATGTACCTTCGGGCATTGTGTCGCTTTCGCAGCGACAAATATGGTGCTTCACATGGGTCCGGGAATTTTTGACGAAGCGTATCGATTTTGACGATGACCGCTTCGTTAACGGCGTACGACAAGCACCTTTCTGCTTCGTCCAGACCATCCCCGAACGCCACCTTTGAACACCATCTGGGGGAACCAGGCAATGTCAGCGACCATCCTTGTCACCGGTGGAGCAGGTTTTATTGGCTCCCATAGCGTCGACCAGTTGCTATCGGAAGGACACCATGTGCGTGTCCTGGACAACTTTTCCAGTGGCAAGAAACACAATCTGCCTGAGCACCCCCGACTCGAGATAGTGACCGGTGATGTACGTCATCGGGCCGATGTGGACCGTGCCATGGATGGCGTCGAGCGCTGTCTGCACCTCGCCGCTCAGGTGTCGGTGGCGCGCTCCGTCAGCCACCCCGACGAGTCGGCTCAGCACAACGTCATGGGGACCCTGCAGGTACTCCACGCCGCCTGCCGTCATGGACTGTCACGGGTGGTCTACGCCTCTTCTGCGGCGGTCTACGGCACCCCCGAAAACCTGCCGCTGAGCGAGGGAGCAAGACTCCGTCCGCTGTCCCCCTACGGCCTCGAAAAGTGGATCAACGAGCGCTACGCCAGCCTGCAACACCAGCTTCACGGTCTGTCGTCGTTAGGTTTTCGCTACTTCAACGTCTATGGCCCACGCCAGGACCCACAGTCCCCCTACGCCGGAGTCATCGCGCTGTTCGTCGATGCCCTGCGTCACAATCGCGCCCCCACGATCTTTGGCGATGGCGGCCAGACCCGCGATTTCGTCTTCGTGGCAGACGTCGCGCGAATGAATGCGCGCGCGCTGTTCAGCGATCACCAGGGGGTCTGCAACCTTGCCACAGGCAAGGCCTCGTCACTTGTGGATCTGATTGCAACCTTGAACACACTGCTGGCAAGCCAGCAGGTTCCGCGCTTTGACGCCCCTCGCAGCGAGGACATTCGCCATTCCCTGGGTGCCACCGCTCGCCTGCATCAATGGTTCGACCTCAAGGAGCCGCGCTCGCTGGAAGACGGCCTGAAGGCCTTGATCGAGCATGACGCACGCTGGACGGCACAGGGGCCTCGGGAGGGCCAGATGGCATGAGCGGTACCCGAACATCTGTTGTGTTTAAACATGCCTGCACCTGGCTGGCGGCTCTGGTGACGTCATTGCTGGGGCTGACCGCCCAGGCAGATACCCAGCCCAGCGTCGCCTTCTACTACGAAGCCAGCCCCCCCGTGGAGCTGCTCGACCAGTTCGATTGGGTGGTGGTGGACGCCGACGCTGTCACCGAACGCGAACACCGAGGTCTGGCGGCACGTGGCGCCGAGGTCTTTGCCTACCTGAGTGTGGGCGAGTGGGACGCCGACAGGCCCACGGACGCGCAGGCACCCCAGGCAGCGCTGGTCGGGAGCAATCCCGACTGGGACACCCGTATCGCCGACTTGAGCGACGATGACTGGCGCAATCATCTCCTCGACCAGCGTGTCGAGGTGCTGGTCGATGCCGGCTACGATGGCCTTTTTCTGGATACCCTGGACAGCTACCGGCGCTTTGCGCCGGATGGCCCGGCCGCCCAGGCGCAGCAACTGGCGCTGGTATCACTGATCGACGAGATCCATCGACGTCATCCGGACCTCAAGCTGCTGCTCAACCGGGGCTTCGAGGTGCTCGACCAGGTCCATGACAAGATCGCCGGTGTCGCCGCCGAGTCCCTGTTCCGCGGGTGGACGCCTGCGACCGACGTCTACGGCGGCGTCACTTCCTCCCGCCAGCAATGGCTGCAGCAGCAGTTCGAGCGTGTGCGTGGTTATGGTCTGCCGGCGATTGCCATCGACTATGTCCCCGCCGAGAATCGTGAGCTCGCGCGTCAAACCGCTCGGCGTATTCTCGATGCCGGCGTGATTCCCTGGGTCACGACACCCGGCCTCGACCAGATCGGCGTCGGGCTGATCGAGCCGATCCCCAGAAGGCTCCTGATCTTCTATGACGCCGACACTGCCGAAAACGGCGACATCAGCAACCTGGACGCCTTTCGCTATCTCGCCCCCATCCTCGACTATCTCGGCTACTCGGCAGAGTATCGAGACATCGCGACCCCTCCTCCCCCCGGCACCATGCATGGCCGCTATGCCGCCATCCTGAGCTGGTTTCCTTCCCCGCCAGCGCGCGACACCACGGCCCTGTCCACCTGGCTGTCCGCCCAGGTCTCGTCGGGGGTTCGGCTGATCCTGATGGGCGATCAGGGTATCGATCTCTCACAGGGGCTGGGGCGGCAGCTCGGCATCATCAACGTCGAAAGTGTCGAGTCCTCCAGCCTGAAGGCTCGACAGCACGATGCGCTCGTCGGCTTCGAGGGCATGCCGGAGGGACCTGGCATCTATCCGGCCGGTTACCGCCTGCTGGCCGATACCAATACCGCCCACCTGACCCTGGCCGACCGCAACGGTGTCGAGCTCTCGCCGGTGGTGACCGGCCCCTGGGGCGGGGTGGCGCTAAGCCCGTGGCTGTTTCAAGAGGCAAGCGACAGCCAGCAGCGCTGGATTCTCGATCCTTTCGCCTTCATTGCCAAGAGCCTCGGCATGGGGGACTTCCCGGTCCCCGATGCCACCACAGAGAACGGTTCACGCCTGTGGCTTACCCATATCGACGGTGACGCCTTCATCAGCCGCGGCGAATGGCCTGGAGCCCCCTTCACCGGCGAAGTGATGCTCGACCAAATCCTCAAGCGCTACCAGGTGCCGACCACGGTCTCCATCATCGAAGGCGAGTTCGGCGAAGGTGGTACCCATCCTGAATTGAGAACGCAACTGGAGCCCCTGGCTCGGGAAATCTTTGCCCTGCCCTGGGTCGAGATCGCCACCCATACCTACAGCCATCCCTTCGACTGGCTCGATCTCAAGGAAGGAGATCTTGCCGGCCAGGGTCGAACGCCGGCGGGCTTTCCCTTCAATATGCCGCTGGACGGCTATCACTTCTCGCTCGAGCGTGAAGTCGCAGGCTCCACCGCTTATATCAATCGCGATCTCGCCCCCCCGGGCAAGAGGGTCACGACGATCCTCTGGAGTGGCGACGCCGTGCCGCCCGAAAAAGCCCTGGCCATCAGCGAACGCCTGGGCCTGACCAACCTCAACGGTGGCAACACCCATATCACCCGTGACAACCCCTCTCTGACCCAGGTATCGCCGATGCTCAGACCCATCGGCCACTACCTGCAGGTGCTTGCGCCCGAGATCAACGAAAACGTCTACACCGGTCATATGACCACGCCCAAGTGGGGGTACCGGCGGGTACTCGAGACCTTCGAACTGACCGACCTGCCTAGGCGGCTCAAACCCATCAACATCTACTACCACTTCTACAGTGCGGCGTATCCCGCATCGCTGCGCGCACTGGAAGAGGTCTACGACGCCGTCACGGAGCTGGACACCCTGCCGCTGTACGCCAGCACCTACAGCGACATCGCCACCCACTGGTACGACCTGGGAGTCGCTCGCCGACTGGACGGTGCCTGGCAGATTACCGGTGGCTCGAGCCTGCGCACCCTGCGCTTGCCCGAGTCCCTCGGTTGGCCAGATCTTCGGCGTTCCACCGGAGTGGTCAGCGTCACCGACATCAAACAGGGGCGCTACCTGTCGCTGGATGGGCAACAGCGCCAGATCCTGTGGCTTGGTCAAGCGTCCCCCCGGCTGCCCCACCTGCGTCGTGCCAATGGGCGAACGACGGCCTGGCACAGGGGCACGGATGGCGGCTTCTCGCTGACCCTGGAAGCCGAGCAAGTCGCCCTCGAAGCCGAATTGGCCGGGCTCGGTCAGTGTCACGTGAAAGCGCCCGGTGCTCGCCAGCGTCGCCAAGGCGACAGTCTTGTGATCGACTACTCGGGCCCGGGGCCCGCCACCATCGAGGTGTCCTGTGGATAAGCCCCGCGAGGCGCTGCTGCCGCCCTGGGCGTTCAGGCTGCTGGTGCTTGGGCTGGTGCTGGTGCTGATCGGCTTCCAGCCGGCGCGTCACCTGCTTTCTCAGGCCAGCATGAATGCCGAAAACGATCGCCACGCTGCCTTGTTGCTGGCCAAGGCACGCCTGGACGCCGCCCCTCAGCGTCGGGACCTTCGCCTGGCACTGGCCCGGCTTCAGCTCGAGGCGCAGCAACCCGGCGCCGCCGGCGAGACCCTGGCTCCCCTCGAGGGCGATACCGATCCCGAGATCCAGTGGTGGTTGCTGGAACAGCGTTGGCAGGCCATCAATGCCCTGGAACCAGGCGATCCCCATGACGCGACCCTACGCCGTCAGCTGGTCGAACGCTTCTACGACATCCATGGCTGGGCCGGTATCGATGGCCCGGGCGAGACCGATCCGCGCCTGTCGATCGAACGGTTGACGCTGATGGCGCATCGCTGGCTGTCCCTCGAACACCCCTGGGAGGCCGCGGAATGCTTCGAGGCACTGGCACGGCGCGATCAGGATCGACGCTTTCACTGGCTCAGGGAAGCCGGACGCAGCTGGATGCAGGCCGGCTCGCCGATACGCGCCTCATCCGCCTGGCACCGGGCCTGGCTGGCACGAGATATGGGCGCCTCTGTGCTTGGCTGGCTCGATCTTGTCATCCCGCCGGCCCAGGCCGCGGACGAGATCGAAAGCCCTGACCGGCAAGTCGCCAGGCAATCCCTGGAGGCGGCATTCCAGAGCGACAGTCAGCAAGGCATCAACTACGCCCGCCAGTATCTAGACGTCTACCCCAACGACGCGGAACTGCTTGACCTGGCCATTCGCCTGGCGCTGGCCGTCAACGACGTGGACCAGGCGCTCTCCTGGGCCACCCGATTGCAAGCGCTGGACGAAGACGATCCCGAGCGCCTCGAACGACTGGCGGCGGTTGCCCTGGCAGCAGGCAAGCCGGAGCTGTCGGTAGCGCCGCTACAACGACTGAACGCCACCGACCCAGTCACCTACGCACACCAACTGGCCAATGCCCAACGCTGGTCAGGCGATACGCCCGGCGCCATGGCAACACTGGAAGCCCTGGCGACATCACACCCGGATGCAGCTGCAGACCGCCAGCTTGTCACCATGGCCCTGGCCGGCTACGACCGTGTTCGGGCTCGCGCCGCCCTCGAGCGCCTGAACGCAAGGGACGAACTGACCGCCGTGGAGCGAGGTCAGTTCGTCGATGTACTCAACGATCTGGGCGACCCCGACGCCGCCATTGCCCACCTGCGCCGCTGGAACCGCCAGGGACGACTCTCTCTTCTGCTCAAGGTGCGTCTGGCCACCCTGCTGGAGCAGACCGGAGCACTGGCCGACGCCGAGGCCCAGTGGGCAGCACTGCGTCAGGCACCTTCCTTCGACCACGATGAGGCGGCACGCCAGCAAGGTCGACTGCTGCGGCGCCAGTGGCAACTGTCCGATGCCCTGGCGGTGCTGCCTGCCGATAGCCCCAGCACCTGGCAGCAACGCGCCGAGCTGGGTTGGTCAGCAGGCCACGCCAAGGAAGTGATCGAGTCCTACCGGCAACTGGCGACCCGGCAAGCGCTGAGCCGTCAGGAGAGCCTGCGCCTGCTCCACGCCGCCGTCATCGATGGCGACGCCGTGCTGGTGGAAACCCTGGCCATACAGCGCTGGCAGCGTTTCAGGGATACCGACGCCATCCTGGTGGGCTTTCATACCGCACAAGAACAGCAACGCCCCGACATCGCGCGCCGCTTGCTGACGCTCGCTCGCCAGGACCCCGAGCCTTTTGCCGACTCCCCCGCCTACTGGGGCCTGGTCGCCGCCAGCGAATTGAAAAACCTCAATCCCCGAGATGCATTGACGGCGATTCGCAAAGGGCTGCGCCTGGCCCCGGCCGATCCCAGTCTGAGGGCCGGCGAAATCTATGCCCTGACCATGCTCCAGCACCGAGAACTGCCACAGCGTCTGGCCGAGGCAGCCCCCCTGGCGTCGACCAGTCAGCAGCTGACCCTTGCGGTGGCTGGCGGCTACCAGTCCATCGGTGACACCCGCCGAGCACGGCTGTGGTATCGCCGCAGCGCCGATGGCCCGGCTCCCGGGGCTGAGGTACTGATGGATATCGCCGAGGCCTTCGACCAGTCCGGCCACCCCGGGGTGGCGCTGGGGCTACGCAGGCGAGCGGTGGCCCTGCTGGCGCCTCGCCTTGCCAGCCAGCTGGACCCGTTGCGTCGCCTGGACAACGCCAACCTGGGTCGACAGCTGGAGGGGCTGATCTGGTCGGCGCCGCAGATCGGCACGGAACCCGCCGCGGACTGGTATCAGTCGCTGGCGACTCGTCTGCCCTTGCTGGACACAGACGCCACCACCAGCGGCGTCCGCACTCTTGACCTGCTGGCACTGCTGGGGTGGCAGGCTCGCTACCGCTATCTGTGGCTGCAGCGGCACCACCTGGGCCTGCCGACACCCAGCTATCATCGTCTGAACGTCGCCATTGCCCAACTGGACCATGCCGCCATCGGCCAGATGCTGGACGACCCAAACCTGCCCCTTGCACCCAGTGATCGGCTGGCCGGCGCCTTGACTCTGGAGCGACGTGGTGACGCGATGCAGCACGCCCTGCTTTCGCATGGTCGTGGTACCGATCAGCGCAGGGAAATCGTCAGCCTGGCGAGCAAGGTGCCGCAACGCGCCAGAATCGGCCATCGCTACCAGGAAATCGGCGAACTGAGCCTGGAGCACACCCAGGCCGCCTTCGAGCTCACCGGTGAACGCTGGGGCGCAGAGCTCGCAGTCGGCCGGATTTCCCTGGATGAGGATGATGTCTCGCCCCCCCTGTCCGGCCACGACCTGGACGAGGAGCGGCGGGTGGCGTTGAGCACCACCCATCGTGGCATTCGCTCCAGCACCCGGCTATCCGTGGGTAGCCGCGACAGTGACGCCGAAAATCATCTCGAGGCCGAACTCAGCCATCGCTATCACCTCACCAGCCACCTCAGCACACGCTTCAAGGCCGATTGGCAACAGCCGTCCACGGCCAACGACAGGCTTCGTCTGCTGGCCACCGAAAACCGGCTCGGCATCGGCCTGGACTGGACACCAACGCGGCGTGACAGGCTCAGCCTTGATGCTCGCCATACCCGCTATCACGAGCGTTTCGATGAGGACGGGCTGGGTAGTGGCCGCTACTTCGAGTCCAGCTGGGAGCATGCGCTGCTCCAGGGCGAGACCCGGCGCCTAGGCCTGCGCCTCTTCGCCACCCACGAGAGCCAGGACCCCGATGGTCGCCTGCCGAGTGTTGTTGCCGATCGGCTCGGCCCGGACATCGATCCCGACGCCCTGTTCAACGACGACGCCAGTGTGCTCGGGCTCGGTCTGAGCCTGTCTCGCGGCGCCCCTGGCGCTGCCTACCCTCAGGTGGCCTCTCCGCGCTGGCAACTGGATGTGTCGGGCGGCCATCGCTGGCCCAGCGGCGAGCTGGCGGGCAGTGCCTCGCTGATGGTCGGCACACGGGTGTTCGGAAGTGACGAACTGTCCCTGGAAGCAGGGATCGATCGCGGGACCGGCGCCGATGAAAGCACCCGGCTGAATGCCTCCCTTAACTACCAGTACTTTTTCGGGCCTTGAGCGCCCAGTTTACCAAGGAGTTTTCCATGACGATGCGTTCCTGGCTATTCCCTCTCGTGCTCACGCTGACCTTGTCCGCCTGCGCTTCCACCACCCAGGTACAGACGACGACAGCGCTGGATGCCAGCGCCGGCTGGGCGCTGGCACCGCTGTCCAACCACTCGGAGACGCCCCTGGCCGGCGAGCGGGCCCAGGGTACCCTGCTGACCCTGCTGCACCGCCACGGCGTCACGCCACTACGAGAAGTGCCTCGCAGCGGCCCGGTCAACCCCTTGGCGCTGGACAATGGCGCCGACCGCCAGGCTGCGCTCGGCTGGGCCCAGCAGCAGGAGCTTTCCTATGTGGTCACCGGCGCCATCGACGAATGGCACTACAAGACCGGGCTGGACGGCGAACCCGCCGTCGGCATCAGCCTGCAGGTGCGCGACGCCAACACAGGGGAGCTTCTATGGAGCGCCAGCGGCAGTCGCGGCGGCTGGGGGTTCACCACCTTGAGCGGCGTTTCCAGCGACCTGCTGGCCGAGCTGGTCGACGCCTTGCCACTTTCCAGGTGACCGCCTCATGAGCACGCCTGTGATCGACCACGAACCATTGACGCCCATCGACGGTACGCCGGTGAGCGGCCTCGATGACCTCTATGTCAGACCGCCGGGCCACCCCAGGCGGATGATCGAGACGCTGTTGATGGCGCTGACCTTCGCCGCCCTGGGGCAGCTGCTGGTGATGAAGGCAACACCGCTGCTGTCGCCAGGAGTCCCCTGGTGGCTGCTGGTAGCGCCTCTGTTGTGCGGGCTGCGCTACGGCAGCGGCTACGGCACCCTGGCTGCCGTCATCGGCAGCGCAGCGGCCTTCTGGGGGCCGATGCTGCTATCCAGCCAGTCGCCAGGCGCCCTGGCATTCGCGGGGGCATCACCACTGATCACCACCTTCGGGCTGACGCTGGTCGGGCTGGTCAGTGGCGAGATGTGCTCGCACCTGCGCCGCCGTCTCGATCAAATACATACCCTGTGTCGGCTGCAGCTCCATCGCCACAAGGCCTTTCTGCGCCACTACCACGTGCTGCGCGTCTCCCATGACCAGTTGACCGAGCGGCTGGCTGCGGCCCCCTTCACGCTACGTGACACCCTGTTTCAACTCGAACGCGACTTCGCCGAACGCCCTGGCACGCCATCTGCTGCTGCCGAAGATCAAGGGCTGCAGCAAATCGCCAGCGAGCTTGTAGCCTTTATTGCCTTGCACAGCCGGGTGCAGCGCGCCGCCCTGGTGGAGGTGGCCGACGGCAAACCGTTACCGACGCCGCTGGCATGGCTGGGCAGTCCCGGCACGCTGGAACTGGAGCATCCGATGATCCAGGCGTGTCTCGAGCATGGTCAGCTCGTTTCTCTGCGTGATGTGGTCTCCGCTTCCGCGGATGCGCCAGTGGCGGTGATCCCGCTGATCGACCTGGATGAGCGTATTCACGCCCTGCTGCTGGTCATGGACCTGCCCTTCATCGATATGGACGAAGGCCAGATGCAGCTACTGGCGATCATCGGCGCAAGCCTCGGCGAGATGATCGCTCGCCGCTGCCTGCCCGCGCCCAGCCTGGCCCGCAGCCTGGAACAGTGGATCAGGCACGCCCGCCTCCAGCGTCTGCCCTCATTGATTGTCGCACTCGACCTGCCACCGACACTCGCCCCACGCCTGCCCGAGATCGTGCAGCACTTTGATGGCCGCCGCCGCAGCATCGACGAGGCCTGGCCGCTGGCCCTGCCCGACGGCCACCATCGCCTGCTGATCTTGATGCCGCTGGCAGGTCCAGAAGCGGGGCGCGCCCTGCAACAGCGACTGTCAGCCGTGCTCAAGGCGTATCTCGAGGACACCACAACGCCGGACCCGTTGAACTGGAAGAGCTGGGCCATCGATGGCTCCCGCTCCAGCAGCGACCTGCTCGACGCCCTATGGCCACGAGGAGCCCCCCATGCCCTGGCCTAGAGTCTTGCCGGCCACGGCGGCCATGACAGGGCTGGCCGCTCAGGCACTCGCCCTGACCCTCTGGCTGACCCCGGAAACCCTCCTTGCCGGACTGCCCAGGGCATTGATCGGCACACCCATGGCGCAGGGATTCTTGTTGCACGGTATCGGCACCCTGGTGCTGTCCCTTGGCCTTCGCCACCTGGGGCAACCAGGCGATTGGCGCTTCAACACTGCCACCGTAGCCGCACTGCCCGTGGTGGGCGGTCTCGGTATGCTGCTGACGGCGGCTATCGTGCTGCTGCCTCGGCAGGATGACCATCAGCCAGCGTGGCGCCGCCACCCTTTGCCACCGCTGCCCGACAGCCCGGCAACACCGCCGGACGACAGCGGCCAGGCGCTGCGAGAAGGACTCGCCAGCGTGCTGGCGCAGAGCCGGGACAGCCACCTGCGCCAGGAGGCCCTGCTCCAGAGCCAGCACCTGCCCACACGCACCGCCATCTCGCTGATGCGGCGAGGACTGGCAGACGATGCCGACGATATCCGACTGCTCGGCTACTCGATGCTCAACCGCCTCGAAAGCCAGCTCGAGCAGCGGATTGCGCACCTGCGCCAGATGATCGACAGCAAGGGGGACGCCTCGGGCCGAGCCCACGAGGCACTGGCCTGCCTGTACGCCGAGTACGCCTATCTGGAGCTCGCCCAGGGGAGCGCCTGCGAACTGATGCTCAAGCAGGCTCTGGACAGCCTCGACCACGCCATCGACCGCGCCTCCAGCGCCGAAAGGTGGCGCCAACGCGCCAGGCTGGGCCTGCTCCAGAGACGCCCGCAGCAGGCCCGTATCGACCTCGACAAGGCCTCCGCCCAAGGCGCGCCAGACCTGGCCGTCGCCACACTATCGGCGGAGCTTGCCTATCTGGAACGTGACACTGTCGGCGTGGGTGAGACGCTGGCAACGCTCGCCGACCACCGTCATGTGCCGCCGCGCCTGCAATCACTTCGGGAGTTCTGGCAATGATCCTTCCCCGACTTTCCGCCAACGATGATCCCGCTGACGTGGTGTTGCTGCTCGAGGGAACCTATCCCATGGTGCGAGGCGGTGTGGCGGGCTGGCTCGACCAGTTGATCCGCGGCCTGCCACAGTATCGCTTTGCCGTGGTGTTTCTCGGTAGCCGCCCCGAGGACTACGAAGGCCTGAAGTACGAGTTGGCCGACAATGTGGTGCATCTCGAGTGCCACTACCTGATGGGCTCGACGCTCACCGGTTCTGTCCGTCGAGCCGGAGGCTGCCCGAGAGCCTTCGAATGCTCGCGTGCGCTGCACGACCGACTCGGCCAGCCGGGAGGGGACATCGATGACGCTCTGGCAGAAGTCGCCGCCCTGGTGGGACAAGGGTCGGGGCTGAGCCGCAACGACTTCGAGGAAAGTCGGCTGGCCTGGGACGAGATCGTCGAACGCTATACCACCTGCTACGACGAGACGTCCTTCCTCGACTACTTCTGGTCGGTACGCAACATGCATTCCCCCTTGTTCATGCTGGCCGACCTGGCCCGCCGCCTCCCTCGCGGACGCTGCCTGCACGCTATTTCCACCGGCTATGCGGGTTTTCTCGGCGCCCTGGCACACCACCAGACGGGCACGCCACTGATGGTCACCGAACACGGCATCTACACCAAGGAGCGCCACATCGACCTGCTGGAGGCTGACTGGATTCATGCCCCGGTGGATCCCTTGAGCCATGGCCTAAAAGCCGAGAGTGGTTATCTGCGGCGTCTGTGGATTCGCTTCTTCCACAGCCTGGGCCGCATGACGTATCACGCCGCCAGCGACATCACGACCCTGTACGACGGCAACCGTCGCCGGCAGCTCAACGACGGAGCACCGGCATCGCGCTCCCGGGTGATACCCAACGGCATTCGCATCGAGCGCTTTCGCCCGCTGCGCGAGGCGACCCAGGCCAATACCCGGCCGGTAATGGTGCTGCTCGGACGGGTGACTCCGATCAAGGACATCAAGACCTTCCTGCGCGCCACCCGCCAACTTCAGCTGCAATTGCCGGAGCTGGAGGCCTGGGTGGTGGGCCCGGACGACGAGGACCCGCTGTATGCCCAGGAATGCCGCGACCTCGCCGAACAGCTCAAGCTCGGCGAACAATTGCGGTTTCTCGGCTTCCAGAAGACCGAAGACATTCTCGCCCAGGCACGCCTGGTGGTGCTGACCTCGATCAGCGAAGCACAACCGCTGGTGGTACTGGAGGCTCTCGCCGCCGGTGTGCCCGTGGTCACCACCGACGTCGGCGCCTGTCGCGAAATGGTGCTGGGCGATGGATCCCCCGAGCAGGCCGCGGGCCAGGTAGTACCGATCGCCAACCCCCAGGCCACCGCAGCGGCAGCGGCAGCGCTGCTGAAGGATCCGGCTGCCTGGCAGGCGGCGCGGGAGGTGGGTATCGAAAGGGTCGAACAGCACTACACCGAATCGCTGATGCTCGAGCGCTACGCCGAGCGCTACCAGGTGGCCATGGAGGATGCCATGGCCGTCCACGAGGCCCAGGCCAGCACAACATCGCGACATGGGCAAAACACTGACGCTTGAGCGCTACCGGGTGGCCAGGGCAGCGGCACGACTTTCAACTGAGGGGTAATCATGGCGGGAATCGGCTTCGAATTGCGGCGGCTGCTCAAGCAGGACAGCTATCTTGGTCTGCTGAGGGCTTACGGCTACGCCGCCCTGATCGGCTCAGGCCCCTGGGTGATATCGATCCTGGCGGTGATGACGCTGGGCATCCTGGCAGCCGCCGGCCGGGGCGACTCCCCGGTGTTTATCACCGATTTCCTGGTATCGGTGACCTGGCTGGTGGCCGGCTCGCTGATCTTCACCGGGCCACTGCAACTGACCTTTACCCGCTTTACCGCAGACCGGCTCTACGAAGGCAGAGACGACGAGGTGCTGCCCAGCCTCAAGGCGGTGCTGACGCTGACTACCGTCGGCTCACTGCTGGCCGCGATCACCATCGCCTCGATCCTGGCCAATGCCAGCCCGCTGGCCTATCGCGTGCTGATGGTCATGGGCTTCGTGCTGCTGTGCAATCTCTGGTGCGTGGCCGTCTTTGTGGCCGGGGTCAAGCGCTACCGGCAGGTACTGGCGGCCTTCGCCCTCGGCTATGCGACCACGCTCGGCCTCGGCCTATGCTGGCAAGGCCTTGGCATCACCGGTCTGCTTGGTGCCTTCGTCATCGGTCAGGCACTGTTGTTGTTCGTGCTGCTGGCCATGGTGACCCGCCACTACCCCAGCCAGCAGCCCTGGTCGATGGCCTTGTTGATCCACGGCCGGTGGCAGCCAAAGCTGGTGGCGATAGGGCTGTTCTACAATCTGGGGGTATGGATCGACAAGCTGGCGTTCTGGTTCCACCCTGCCACCTCGGTGCCGATGATTGCGCCCCTGCGTGCGGCCCCTCTGTACGACCTGCCGCTGTTTCTGGCCTATCTGTCCATCGTGCCCGGCATGGCGATCTTCCTGATGCGTATCGAGACCGACTTTGCGCTGAACAGCCAGCGCTATGACCTGGCCATCCGCAGCGGCCGCTCGCTGGAAGAAATAGAGTCCTGGCGCCGGGCCATGGTGATAAGCGTGCGGCGCGGCATCTATGACATCATCAAGGTGCAGGGCGTCACCGTGGCGGCTCTGCTGCTGGCGGGTCCGCACCTGCTCGAGGCGCTCGGTTTCTCGGACTGGAACCTGCCCATCTTCAACCTGCTGCTGGTGGCCGTCGCCATCCAGGTGCTGTTTTTGGCGATCCTCAACGTGCTTTTCTATCTCGACCGTCTGACACCGGCCCTGTGGTTATGCGTCGCCTTCTGCGCCAGCAACCTGGGCTTTACCCTGATCACCCAGCACCTGGGGCCCGACTACTACGGCTACGGCTACGCCCTGTCGCTGCTGCTGGTCGCCGTCATCGGCCTGTTGCGCCTGGATCGGGAATTCCAGCGCCTGACCTTCCATACCTTTATGCGTCGGCGCTGAAACGGGCCCTTCGATCGGTCGACAAAGGCTAGAAAAGCGAGCACTCGCAAACCCCATGGAGCCCGCGCAAACTAACAGGAAGAGAGGAAGGCAACGACCAACGTCAAGCGCGAGAGGATTCCAGCAGCCGGTCGAGGCCAGCGAGGGTGGCCTCCAGCGCCCCCCGGTGGGTGTCGATGACACCTTGCCCGGCCTCGCTCAGACGCTTGCGCTGTTCGGCATCCTCGAGCAGCGCGGCGACTCGCTCGACAAGCTCATCGGCGTCGCCGATCTCGACCAGGGCACCGGCGTCCCTCAATAGCTGGGCCACGTCCTCGAAGTTGTCGATATGCGGGCCGGTCACCACCGGCACACCCATCAGCGCGGGTTCGAGCAGGTTGTGGCCACCGATGGGTACCAGACTGCCGCCGACGAAGGCCAGGTCCGCGGTGCCGTAGAGCGCCTGCAGCTCACCCATGCTGTCGCCAAGATAGACCTCTGCCCTGGCGCTGGGGACGCGTCCGCGTGAGCGCCTGACGGTCTCGAACCCGGCCTCCTGGCACAGCCTGGCGACCTCTTCGAAACGCTGGGGATGGCGCGGCACCAGCACCAGCAGGATGTCGGGAAAACGCGCCTGCAGGCGGCGCTGGACCCCGAGCAGCAGCTCATCCTCACCGGGGTGGGTGGACCCGGCGACCCAGATCGGACGATGCCCGATGGCCGCATGCAAGCGCTCACTTACTTTCAGGGAGGCGTCATCAAGGGCCATATCGAATTTCATCGATCCGACGACCTGGATGTTTTCGGGCGCCATGCCCAGCTCGACGAAACGCTCGGCATCCTCCTCGGACTTGGCCGCCAGCCAGTCGACACAGGCCAGCGCCTCGGCCATCAGCGGACGCAGGCGTCGATAGCCACGAAAGGCACGGGGCGACAGTCGGCCATTGACCACCGCCACCGGAATGCCCCGCCTGGCACAGGCCCTCAGCAGGTTCGGCCATAGTTCGGTCTCGAAGAAGATCGCCTGGCGAGGGGCCAGGCGCTGGACAAAGCGTCGCGCGGCGCCGGGAAAGTCGAGCGCCACGAAGACATGACTCAGGGGGGCGGCCGCCTCCGCCTCGGGAACATCATCCACCAGCGAGAGCACCCGCTCGGCGCCGGTGGCGGTCATGGTGCTGACCACCAGCCGATGGTCGGGATGGCGCAGGCGCAGGGCGCGTATCAGCGGTCGTGCCGCCACTACCTCGCCCACCGAGGCACAGTGCAGCCATAGCCGCGGACGCTCGTCGGCGAAGGGCCGCAGACAGCCCATCCGCTCGCCACGAGCGCGATCCGGCAGCTGTTCGCGCCAGACCCGCCGCCAGATCAGCGGCGACAGCAGCCCGATGGCCCCTGAGTAAGCGAGCCGCAGCCAGCTCACCCTCAGCTCTCGCGATCGAGGATGGTCGAGATCATGGCGGTGGTGGAGACGCCATCCTCGAAGCCGAGCACCTTGACCTCGCCCCCGGCGTCACGCACCGCCTCGCCGCCGGCGATATCCTCGGGCCGATAGTCCCCGCCCTTGACCAGCACGTCCGGCAGCACCGCTTCGATCAAGCGGGCCGGCGTATCCTCGGCGAAGGGCACCACCCAGTCCACCGCGCCGAGCCCGGCCAGCACCTGCATGCGTCGATTGAGCGGATTGATGGGTCGCTTGGGTCCCTTGAGCCGGCGGATCGAGGCATCGTCGTTGACCGCCACGATCAACCGGTCACCGAGCTGGCGGGCGTGCTCCAGGTAGGCCACGTGGCCGGCATGAAGAATGTCGAAGCAGCCGTTGGTCATCACCACCCGCTCGCCACGGGCCTGGGCGGCGCGCACCGCCAGCACCAGCGGTGATTCCTCGATGACCCCGAATTCGGCCAGCTTGTCGCCGTGCAGCGCGGTGTAGAGTTCGGCGATGGACAGCGTCGCGGTGCCAGGCTTGGCCACCACCAGACCCGCCGCCAGATTGGACAGGGTCATGGCCTCGGCGAAGCCGTGGCCGGCGGCCAGCGCCAGGCCCAGCACCGCGATCACGGTGTCGCCGGCGCCGGTGACGTCGTAGACCTCGCGGGCCCGGGTCGGCAGGTGCAAGGGGTCATGGCCTTCGCGAATCAGCGTCATGCCCTTCTCGCTGCGGGTGATCAGCAGCGCCTCGAGTTCAAGCTCCTCGCGCAGCGCCTCACCTTTTGTCGCCAGAATATCGTCGCTGGGGCAGGGCCCCACTACCGCCTCGAATTCGGCCAGGTTGGGAGTGATCACGCTGGCGCCGCGATAGCGGCGGAAGTCGCTGCCCTTGGGGTCCACCAGTACCCGTTTGCCGGCCCGGCGCATTTCCGGGATTACCATCTCGACGTTGGCCAGGGTGCCCTTGCCGTAGTCGGACAGGATGATCAGATCGAAGTTGTCGGTGGCCTCGATCAGTCGCGGCGCCAGCTCCGAGGTGTCGATCTTGTCGAGGCCATCCTCGAAGTCCAGACGGATCAACTGCTGGTTGCGACTCATCACCCTGAGCTTAGTGATCGTGGGCATGCCAGGGGTACGGTGGAAGTGAGTACTTACACCGACCTCCTCCAGGCGCGCGGTCAGACGGTCGGCGTTGTCGTCGTCACCGACCAGCCCGGCCAGCGCCGCGTGGGCGCCCAAGGAGGCGATGTTCAGCGCCACGTTGGCCGCGCCGCCCGGACGATCCTCGCACTCTTCCACGCGCACCACCGGCACCGGAGCCTCCGGCGATATCCGGGAGGTGCCGCCGTGCCAGTAGCGGTCCAGCATGACGTCGCCCACCACCAGCACGCGGGAGCGCTCAAGCGCGGTCAGATCAAGCTTCATCGGGTGACTCCCTATCGAGGTCGGAGCGGTGTTGCGAGGCGGTGTCGACGAGCAGGGTATCGAGGCGTTCGATCACGTCGTCGGCGCGAATCAGCGACATCGCATCGGGATGGCGGACCCGCTGGCCCCAGGTGACGGTCTCGGGATCCTCCTGGAGGAACTCCCGTACGGCGTCGGGGTAGCGATTGACTACATAATCGCGCCACAGGTAGGGCGCGGCGCGGTCGGGGTTGGTGGTGGCGAACAGACCCACCACCGGGGTGGCCAGGGCATTGGCCATGTGCACCGGCCCGGAATCCGGGGCGATCACCACCCGGGCACGGTCGATCAGCGCCAGCAGCCCCTTGAGCGAGGTAGCACCGATGGCATCGATCACCGCCTCGGGGTGACACAGCGACTGAATGCGCGCGCCCATCTCGCGTTCCTGGGTGCTGCCACCCCCGGTCATGACTGTCTTCAGACCAAACTGGGTCCAGGCGTGCTCCACCACGGCGGCGTAGCCTTCCGCCGACCAGTTGCGAAAGTTACGCAGGCGCGGATTGGCACAAGGGCTGATCAACAGGTAGGCGCTGTCGCCGGTCAGCTCCCTGGCCTCGGCGTAGGCGCTGTCCGGCACCGGCAGTCGCCAGTCCAGCGACGTATCCTCGACCCCCAGCAGGCGCGCGAAATCCATGAACGACTCCAGTACGTGTGCTCGCTCACGCGGGGCCAGCTGACGATGGGTGAACCAGTACTGGCGGTCCTTGGCCCGGGCCGGATCGAAGCCCACCCGCACCTTGGCCTTGAGTCCCAGCGACAGCACGCTGGCTCTGAGCGCCTGCTGCATGTGCAGCAACACGTCGAAACGGGTGTCGGCCAGCTCGCGCCACAGCGCCCGCATGCCCTTGAGGCCGGTGGACTTGTCATAGACGACGAACTCGACCCCTGACAGGCCGGTCAGTAGACTGTATTCGCCCTTGCCGACGATCCAGGTGATCCGCGCCTCGGGCCATTGGCGCTGCAGGGCTCGAACCGTGGGCACCAGATTGCACACGTCTCCCAGGGCAGAGAGACGCAGCACGCCGATGTGGGCAGGTCGAGCGGGCAGAGGATGCTTCATGCGGTTGGCAACGTATCAGTCAGGAAAGGTGGGCATTTTATACGATGCCACCAGTTTATGTGACGCTGTACCACGGCCACAAATCGGACCCGCTCTGATGGCGCCCGAATACTGGCGCGAGGCAGGCCTGGTGACCGGCCAGGCGCCGGGTCGTGGCCAGAGTCTGTTTCTCGAGGTGGGCGATCGTCAGTGGGTGCTGAGGCCCTACCGCCGCGGCGGTCTCGTCGCCCGGCTGTCGACCTCCCGTTACCTGTGGACCGGGCTCGAACGCAGCCGCGCCTTTCGCGAAGTACGCCTGACAGCGCGGCTTTACCAGGCCGGACTGCCGGTGCCACGGCCGGTGCTGGGGGGCGTCATTCGTCACGGCCCAAGCTACGAGGCTGCGCTGATCACCGAACGCCTGCCGGCTACCCGTGCGTTGGCTGAGCATCTGGGTGCCGGTGACCTGGCCCCGGGCCTGCTTCATGAAGTGGGCCAGGTGATTCGCCGCTTCCACGACCACGGCCTCGACCATGTCGACTTGAACGCCCGCAATCTGCTGGTCGACGACAGCGACCGGGTCTGGTTGATCGACCTGGACCGCTGTCGCCTGCGCGCCCCTGGCAACTGGCGCGAAGGCAACCTGGCGAGACTGGGACGTTCACTGGCACGCTTCTGCGGCGACGAGACGTCGGCCCAGCAGGCGCTCGACGAAATCCGCCGCGGCTATAGCGACGCCCAGGGACCCGCAGTCGGCTCGCGGTGACAGCTAGACCTACGGCCATGCCTATCGCAACACCCACATCAATAGCGACCGCTTACTCGCATCTCTGAACAAGCGATGTCGCTCGTCAGACGGCTGGCCTGCCGTCGAGCACGTCGTCATAGACCTGAGTCAGCCCCTCAACATGCTGCGACAGCAGGAAGTGCTCTTTGACTCGACGCCGCGCCTCCTCGCCCAGACGTCGCCTGAGCTCGCTATCCTGGGCCAATTCCAGCATGGCGGCGGCCCACTCGGTGGCCGATTCGGGGTCTGCCAGGCGACCGCTATGGGCGTCGATCAACTCGGGGATGGCGCCACTACGCGAACCGATCACCGCCTTGCCGGCGGCCATGGCCTCGATCACGGTCAGGCCGAAGGCCTCGTTGCGCGACGGTACACAGACCACATCGAGCACCTCGAACAGCCGCGCCAGGTCACGCCGAAAGCCGGTAAAGGTGATGCGCGGTGACAGTCCCTGCTCGGTGACCAGCGCCTCGAGCTCGGCCACGTATTCCTCACGACTGCCCTCCTCGGCGCTGAGTCCACCGATGATGACGCCATGGACATCGAGCGTCGGATGCTCGGCGATCAGCCTCGCCAGCGCCTCGACGAACACCCGCTGACCCTTGCCCGGCGTCAGCCGCCCCGCCACCCCGATGGTGGTGGCCGCTGCCGGCAGCCCGAGACTCGCGCGCAGGGCGCGACGCTCGCCGGCGTCCAGACGCGGCGCCAGCGGCGCCGGATCGATCCCCAGGTAAAGTCGCTGGATACGCTCGGCCGGCAGGGCAAAGGCCTTGACGTTGCGTCGCCGGGTCGCCTCGCTGATGGACAACAGTCGCGACACCCGTCCGTAGGCCCAGCGGTGATACAGGTCCTTCTTCGGTCGGGTGACCCCCATATGGTCGGTGAACACCACCTTGAGCCGGGGCCGCAGGGTCGCCAACAGGGCTGCCAGGCGCAGGTCGCTGGACTTGTGACAGTGCAACAGGCGGATGTCGTGACGGGCCAGGTACGCAAGCCACCGGCGCACACCGAAAAGCGCCGAGCCTCTGGAGCGGGCCGTCAGCGTCGGTACCCCGGCATCGTCGAGGCTTCTGGCCACCCGCGACTCGCCCAGTGCCAGGGCATGCACCTCCCACCCCTGAGCGGCAAGCTCCGGTATAATCCTCGAAGGATACATTTCCAGTCCGCCCCAGCCGTCCGACAGGCAGATGTGCATGACCTTGTGACTCAAGGTGGTCTCCTTTCCGATAGCGGGGCTCGGGAGCCCAAATGACAGCAACGACGGCCTCGGCCGACGCTCGTGCCCCTCGACTGCTGGTGGTACGCAACGACAAGCTTGGCGATTTCATGCTCGCCTGGCCAGCACTCGCCGCCCTCAAGCAGGCGAAGCCCGCCCCCCATGTCAGCGTGCTGGTACCCGACTACACGGCACCGATGGCAAGGCTCTGTCCGTGGATCGACGACGTCATCATCGACCCGAACGAACAGGCGCCGAAGGCTGCCCAGCGTACCCTGCTGGCGACGATGCGCCAGGGCGGTTTCACGGCGATGCTGACGCTCTACTCCACCACCCGCATCGGCTGGCTCGGCCTTCGCTCGGGGATCCCCCTGCGCATGGCGCCAGCCACCAAGTGGGCCCAGCTATTCTACAACCGTCGCGTCACCCAGCGCAGATCCCGTTCGGCCAAGCCTGAGTACATCTACAATCTGGAGCTGGCCGAGGCCATGATTCGGGCGCTGGGACTCTCGTCAGAACAGCCGTCGCAACAGTGCCCTGCGCCGCCCTACTGGCCACTGGCCCCGCAGGTACGAGACGCTCAGCGCAGCGCGCTGGGCCAGGCGCTGGGGCTCGACGAGACACGCCCATGGGTGTTTCTGCACCCGGGCAGCGGCGGCTCGGCGGTCAACCTGACTCCCGAGGCCTACGCCGGGCTTGCACAGGGTATCGATCGGCGCCTGGTCGAGTCGGGTGAGCATCCGCCCCACTGGATCCTTACCGCCGGCCCCGGTGAAGAAGCCGTGGCCGAGGCCCTGGTCAAGACACTGGACCAGGCTGGCCTCAGTGCTTACCGACAGCCGGCCTGCGCAGGGCTCGCCGACTTCGCCCAGAGCCTGGCGGCGGCCGACGCCTTTATCGCGGGTTCCACCGGCCCGCTGCACGTGGCAGGCTGTCTCAACCTGATCACCGTCGGCTTCTACCCGTCCCATCGCTCGGCCACCCCGCTGCGCTGGCAGACCTGCAACGACGCCGATCGGCGCCTGGCGTTTCATCCACCGACGGATGCAGGCCACCAGGACATGTCGGCCATCGACCTGGAGGATGCCGCCAGTGCTACTGCAGCGCGCCTGAGAAAGATCAACCGCGCCCGGTCGACCGCATAGCAACAGCGTATTGGCAACATTCCATCACTCCCACCGCATTGGTTCTTGTATCAGGAACCCGTAGAGCCCTTCGCAAAGGCAGGCCCCATGACCCCGATTACCGGCATCATCATTACCCTCAACGAGCAGGACAACGTCGAGGAGGCCATCGCCTCGCTGGCCCCGGTATGCGACGAGGTGATCGTGGTCGACTCCGGCAGCAGCGATGACACCGTTGCGCTGGCCGAGGCCGCCGGCGCTAGGGTGATCCATCAGCCCTATCTGGGCGATGGCCCGCAGAAAGCCTTCGCGGTCCCCCAGGCGTCCCATGACTGGATCCTGGCGCTGGATGCCGACGAGCGCCTGGACGACGACGCCGTGGCGGCGATTCGCGAGCTGTCGCTGGACGATCCGCGCAAGGCCTATCGCTTCAAGCGTCGCAACTTCGCCGGCCGGCACTGGATTCGCGCGGCGGGGTTCTACCCGGACCCGGTGACTCGGCTGTACAACCGCACCACCTCGGGCTACCTGCCCAAGAAGGCGCACTCCTCGGTCCAGGCACCGGAGGTGGTCGACGTGGACGCCCATCTGCGTCACTTCACCTACCGTGACCTGTCCCACTGGATGCAGCGCATCGATCAACTGTCGACCCGCGACGCCTGGGCGATGAAGGAACGCGGCGTGACCCCTTCGTCGACGCGCCCCACGCTGCACGCCGTGACCGCCATGCTGCGCAAGCTGGTGCTCAAGGGCGGGCTGCTGCAGGGCCAGGATGGCATGACCGTCGCCATCACGACGGCATTCCATGCGTACATGAAGTATGCAAAGCTGAACGAACTGTACGAGAACGAGCGAGCCGATCGCTGATTCGTATCGGCTTCACGGAACGACACCTGGCGCCTCGATCATGCCCCTGCATCACCCCGCCACCTCGACCTGGCTTCGCTGGGCCGTCCATCTGATTCTCGGCCTGTCCGTGGGCCATGCCCTGGTCATGGTCACCCGGCTGCCCGGCTGGTGCCTGCCGCTGCCGGCACTGGTGTGGTGCGCTCTGGCCGGATGGAAGCGCTGGGGCGCGCCACCTCCCCCACGGCTGCGGGTACAGGTGATCCCCTGGGCGCTGGCGCCGCTGGCCTTCTGGGGCATCTACGTCTACCTGGCCAACAGCTTCGGCCAGGTGGACATGGGCGCGGTCTATTTCCATCTGCAGGCGGGCATTGCCAAGCATGGCGGCAGCGAGCGCAGCGTGGCGGCGGTACTGTACACCGCTGCCATGTTGCTGATTCTGGCGGCCTACACCTGGCTGGTGCGAGCCGACTACCGTTGGCAACGCTGGGACCACTGGCTGGCCTTCGTGCTGCTGGTCGCCAATCCGATGTTCTACTCCATGGGCCAGCGCGGCGCGGCGGTAGTCACCGACCCCGGCACCTGGCTGGAGCGTCGCTACGTCGAGCCAGTCATTCTCAAGGCGCCACCGCAGCCCCCCAACCTGCTGTTGATCTACCTGGAGAGCCTCGAGCGTACCTACGCCGACGAGTCCCGTTTCGGCGACGCCTACACCGACCTGGCCGCACTGGAAGCGGATGCGGTGGTGTTCGACAACGTTCGCCAGCTCGATAACACCGGCTGGACCATGGCCGGCATGATCGCCAGCCAGTGCGGTACACCGCTGATGCCCGCCGGCCTGCTCCACGATAGCCAATTCGAGCCGCTGCACCACGTGGTGCCCGGGGTCGCCTGCCTGGGCGATCTACTCGCGGGGCTTGGCTACCGCCAGACCTTCATGGGCGGCGCCAGCACGGAATTCGCCGGCAAGGGGCTTTTCTACGAGGACCACGCCTACGACCGCGTGCTGGGGCGCGAGCAGCTCGCGGGCCGCCTCGACGATCCGGACTACCTCAATAGCTGGGGGCTCTACGACGACAGTCTGTACGCCATGGCGGAAGAGGAAGCAATGCGCCTGGATCGTCAGGACGGCCCCTGGAACCTGACCGTGCTCAACCTGACCGCCCACGCCCCGGCGGGCTATCCGGCCAGGGCCTGCCAGGCCAATCAGGGCGAGCACGACGGTGTGGATATCCTGTACGCGGTGAAGTGCTCGGCCTGGCTGACCCGCCAGCTGATCCAGCGCCTTGGCGACCAGGGCCTGCTGGAAGACACTCTGGTGGTGATCGCCAGTGACCATCTGACCATGCGTGTCTCGGCCTGGGATCAGCTGATTCAGACGCCTCGTACCAACACCCTGATGATGATGGGCAATGCGCTGACGCCGCAACGCATCTCGACCACCGCCACCACCATGGACACCCTGCCGACGCTTTTGGAGGCGATGGGCTTCACCATCGACTGGCACCGCGCCGGGCTGGGCGTCTCGCTGTTCTCGAACGATCCGACCCTGGCCGAACGCTACGGCCTGGAAGCACTCAACGGGTACATGCGTGAAGAAACCGCGCTGCAGCAACGGTTGTGGCAAGGCCTGGCCCCGGCGTACCGCAACGACGGACAGCCCAACACCCCGCCCGAGGCGCCCCAGCAGCCTTGACGTTGATGTCTATCTGCCTGGGCGCCCGTGTGCAGAGTAGCGGCGACAGCGAGCCTGGATGACGAACTAGACGGCGAGACAAGACCTTACCGACGAAGGCTTGGCCCGGATCACTCGTTGCTGGCGTCGATCCGGTTCGGGGCCTCGTCTGTCAGGATCGCCTCCAGCACGCTGTCGACAGTGATCTGCTTGAGGCAGTTGGTATGCCCGAGCGGACAATGGCGCTCGAAGCAGGGCGAGCACGACAGCGCCAGATAGTGAATCCGGGCGTTGTCGGTCAGCGGCGGCGTATAGGCCGGCGACGAGGAGCCATAGATCGCCTGGATACGCGTCCCTACCGCGGCGGCCACATGCATCAATCCGGAGTCATTGGTCACCACCTGACGACAGTCGCCAAGCAGGTCGACGGCATCCTCCAGGCGGGTCTCGCCACACAGGTTGTGGGCATGCTCGAGACCGGTCACGATCTCCTCACCCGCCGCATGATCCTTGGGTCCGCCCAGCACCCTTACCTCGAACCCCTGCGCGATCAGCTCCCCGGCCAGGCGATGGAAATAGGCCAGCGGCCACTGCTTGGCGGGGCCATACTCCGCCCCTGGCATCAGGCCGATGGCAGGACGCACGCCGAGTCGATGTTCATCATGCAACCGCGCCAGGTTGATCGCATCCTGACGCAGCCGTGGCCGGGGGATCTCGAAGTCGCCGGCAGCGGCAGCGTCCGCCGGCAGCCCCAGTGAGACGAAGCGCTTGACCGTCTGGTCGAGCACGTCACGCTGCAGCTCACGGCGCTCGCTCAGAAGGCCGAAACGGTGCTCCCCGGTGAAGCCGGTTCGCCGGGGTATCCGCGCCAGAAAAGGCACCAGTGCCGATTTCCATGAGCGCGGCAGCACGATGGCATGATCGAAGCGTCCCTTGAGCGACCTGGCAAGCCTGCGTCGGGCGGAAAAGCCGAAGACGCCGTGTCCGACGCCCAGCTCGACGACGTCGTCGACCTCGTCCATGCGCTCGAGGATCGGCCTCGACCAGGCCGGCGCCACCACCGCCAGGGTGGCGGCGCCCTGCTGCTTCAGCGCCTTGAACAACCCCTGGGCCATGACCATGTCACCGACCCAGCTGGGACCGACTACCAGCAGCCGCTGGCCCGCCAGCCTTGGCTGCGCCATGACCGGCGCGGCTTCAGCCATTCAACCACTCCAGGTAGCGGGTCACGCCCTCGGCAACGGTGTGGAATTCCTTGTCGTAGCCAGCCTCGCGCAGCCTCGAGATATCGGCCCGCGTGTAGCTCTGGTAGCGCCCCTTGAGCTCTTCCGGGAAGTCGATGTAGTCGATACGGCCCTTGCCGTAGAAGTCGATGACCGTCTCGCCGATGGTCTTGAACGGCTCGGCGCGGCCGGTACCGAGGTTGTAGATTCCCGACACCTCGGGGTTGTCCAGAAACCACAGATTGACGTCGACCACGTCGCCGACATAGACGAAGTCACGGCTCTGCATGCCCGCGTCGTAGCCGTCCCAGGCGCCGAACAGGCGCAGGTTCTCGCCGGCGCTGATCTGGGTATGGTGATGGAAGGCCACGCTGGACATCTTGCCCTTGTGCTGTTCGCGGGGGCCGTAGACGTTGAAGTAGCGAAAGCCCACCACCTGGGTCTTGAGTTCGGCCTGGCGCGAGCGCACGTACTGGTCGAACAGCAGCTTGGAGTAGCCGTAGACGTTGAGCGGCTTCTCGTGCTCGGGGGACTCCACGAACACCTCGCTGCCGCCGTAGGTGGCCGCCGACGAGGCGTAGAGGAAGGGAATGCCCTCCTGCTCGCAGAAGTGCAGAAGCTCCTTGGAGTAGGTGAAGTTGTTCTCAAGCATGAAGCGTCCGTCCCACTCGGTGGTGTCCGAGCAGGCGCCCTCATGGAAGATCGCCTCGATGGGCGGAAGCTGGTTCAGCTCACCGCGCGTGTGGGCCTTCACCCGGGACAGGAACTCGTCCTTGTCCATGTAGTCCCCGAGGGTCAGGTCCGCCAGGTTGACGAACTTGGTGCCATCCCGCAGGTCGTCCACCACCAGGATGTCGGTGCGCCCCCGGTCATTGAGGGCCTTGACCAGATTTGAACCGATGAAGCCGGCTCCGCCTGTCACTACGATCATGGGAAAACCTCTGTTGGCGCTGTGCCTATAACCGAATTGCCTGTGATTGTATACTTGACGGCTCGTGAATTCATGGCCAACGGTGCTTCCCAATGACACAGTCGACGCCAGACGTGGCAACCTTCCAGGGCCTGATCCTCGCCCTGCAACAGTACTGGGCCGAACAGGGCTGCGTGATCATGCAGCCGCTGGACATGGAAGTCGGTGCGGGCACCTTTCACCCGGCCACCTTCCTGCGCTCCATCGGACCCGAAACCTGGAACTCGGCGTACGTTCAGCCGTCCCGCCGTCCCACCGATGGCCGCTACGGCGAAAACCCCAATCGCCTGCAGCACTACTACCAGTTCCAGGTGGTCATGAAGCCCTCCCCGGCCAACCTCCAGGAACTGTACCTGGGGTCGCTCGAACGTCTCGGCATCGACCCGCTGGTCCACGACATCCGCTTCGTCGAGGACAACTGGGAGTCACCGACCCTGGGCGCCTGGGGTCTCGGCTGGGAGGTCTGGCTCAATGGCATGGAGGTGACCCAGTTTACCTACTTCCAGCAGGCCGGCGGCATCGAGTGCTTCCCGGTTACCGGCGAGCTGACCTACGGCCTCGAGCGTATCGCCATGTACCTTCAGGACGTGGACAGCGTCTACGACCTGGTGTGGACCATCGCCCCCGACGGTTCCCGCGTCACCTACGGTGACGTCTACCTGCAGAACGAGCGCGAGCAGTCCACCTACAACTTCGAGCACGCCGACGTGGACGCCCTGTTCGGCAACTTCGACCACCAGGAAAGCGAGTGCCAGAAGCTGCTGGAAGCCAACCTGCCGCTGCCCGCCTACGAGCAGGTACTCAAGGCCTCCCACACCTTCAATATGCTCGACGCCCGTCACGCCATCTCGGTCACCGAACGCCAGCGCTATATCCTGCGCGTGCGCACCATGGCCCGCGACGTGGCCCACGCCTACTACGCCTCACGCAAGGCGGCCGGTTTCCCACTGGCCCCGGAAGCGCTACGACGTGAACTTCTCGACGACGAACCCCTTGCCGCACAGGGAGACGCATAAGCATGGCCGCCCACACCCTCTTGCTTGAACTCGGCGTGGAAGAACTTCCGCCGGGAGCCATCGACACTCTCTCCGACGCCTTCGCCGAGGGCGTGCGTCGCGGCCTCGCCGATGCCGACGTCGACTTTCAGGGCGTTACCGCCTACGCCTCCCCTCGCCGGCTGGCGGTACGGGTCGAGGCACTGGCCGACAAGCAGCCTGATCGCGACGTCGAAAAGCGCGGCCCTGCTCTGGCGGCGGCCTTCAAGGATGGCGAGCCGACCAAGGCAGCCCAGGGTTTTGCTCGCTCCTGCGGCGTCAGCGTCGACGACCTGATCCATCTGGAGACCGACAAGGGCACCTGGCTCGGCTACCGTGAACAACAGCAGGGCGAGGCCACCGTCGCCCTGCTGCCCGCCATCATCGACAAGGCCGTGGCGGCCCTGCCGGTGCCCAAGAACATGCGCTGGGGCGCTTCACGCATCGAGTTCTCCCGCCCGGTTCACTGGCTGGTGGCGCTCTACGGCGACGAGGTCGTACCCGCCACGGTGCTGGGTCTGGACGCCGGACGCGAGACCCGCGGGCACCGTTTCCACGCCCCCGAGGCCATCACCCTGCAACATGCCGACGACTACCTCGGCGCCCTGGAAGATGCCTGGGTGCTGGCCGATCGCAGCAAGCGTCGCGAACGTATTCGCGAGCAGGTACTGGCCGAGGCAGAGCTGCTGGAAGCCACCGCGGTCATCGACGAAGACCTGCTGGAAGAAGTCAGTGGCCTGGTCGAATGGCCGGTGGCGCTGACCGGCAGCTTCGACGAGCGCTTTCTCGAGGTGCCGGCCGAGTGCCTGATCTCGTCGATGAAGGCCAACCAGAAGTACTTCCACCTGCTCGATGCGGACGGCAAGCTCAAGCCCGCCTTCATCACCGTGTCCAATATCGACAGCCGCGAGCCGGACAAGGTCATCGCCGGCAACGAGAAGGTGATTCGCCCTCGCCTGGCCGACGCCGCCTTCTTCTATGAGACCGATCGCAAGCGCCCGCTCGCCGAGCGCATCGAGGGCCTCTCCAGCGTAGTGTTCCAGAAGCAGCTCGGGACCCTCGCCGACAAGGCCAGACGCAGTGCCAACGTGGCCGCGCACATCGCCGGCCGGACCGGCGGTGACGAGTCCCGCGCTCGCCGTGCTGCGGCCCTGGCCAAGTGTGATCTGGTCACCGAAATGGTGCTCGAGTTCCCGGAGCTTCAGGGCATCATGGGGCGCTACTACGCCGAGCACGACGGTGAAGACGCCGAGGTCGCACGCGCGCTGGAAGAACAGTACCTTCCACGCTTTGCCAGCGACGCCATTCCGCAGACCCTGACCGGACAGGCACTGGCCATCGCCGACCGCCTGGATACCATCACCGGGATCTTCGGCATTGGCCAGCGTCCTAGCGGTACCAAGGACCCCTTCGCCCTGCGCCGCGCTTCCATCGGCGTGCTCAACATCCTGGTCAAGGGTGAGCTGGATCTGGACCTGCGCGAATTGCTCGAGCTGGCCGTGGCCCAGCATGAGGCGCTGCCCAAGGCAGACGGCCTGGTCGACGACGTCCTCGGCTACATGCTCGATCGCTTCCGTGCCTGGGCCCAGGACGAAGGGATCGGTGCCGAGGTTTACCTGGCGGTGCGTGCACGCCCGGTGACCCGCCCGCTGGACTTCGCCCGCCGCCTGCGCGCCGTGGCGCAATTCGCCACGCGTGATGAAGCCGCCGCCCTGGCCGCCGCCAACAAGCGTGTCGGCAACATCCTGGCCAAGCAGGATCACGATGGACGCACCGAGGTCGACGACAGCCTGCTCTCCGAAGACGCCGAGAAGGCCCTCAAGAACGCCGTGGCGGCTTGCCAGGAGCAGGTCGCTCCGCTGTTCCAGCAAGCCCGCTACAGCGACGCCCTGGACGTGCTGGCAAGCCTTCGCGCACCGGTAGATGCCTTCTTTGACCAGGTGATGGTCATGGCCGAAGACGAAGCCGTTCGTGCCAATCGTCTGGCCCTGCTGGCAAGCCTCCAGGCGCTGTTCCTCGAGGTGGCGGATATCGCCGAACTGCAGCAGTAACCCGCTGCGGGTAACAACGAGGCCGGTCCCGCAAGGGGCCGGCCTTTTTTTATTTCGACAGGGTGGGCCGGCATCGCCCGCCACCCCGTGGACCAAAGGCCGCCTGCCCCCTTCATCAGGGATGCCACAGCCACTACTGACCCTGGCGAGAGCCCTTGGGTGTCACGTGGGAAGCCGATACTGCGTGTGCGGAGGGGCAGCCACACCCACGTTTCACGTGGAACATCGACCTGATGGACAGCGCCGGCGGCGCCGATGTTTCACGTGGAACATCCAGAAGTACAAGCAAGGACAAGCACTCGTGTTTCACGTGAAACCCGCGTTCCTAGCTCGGCTTGATGTGCCCCCGCCTCCGCCTGGAGCTCTTGCTCAGCGAAGTCCCTGCGCCCCACCTCCGCCGCTCTACT
>DJIP01000084.1:0-8721 GCA_002433675.1 Halomonas halophila | reverse complement strand
CGCCGCTCTACTCAGCGCCCCACCGCCGCCGCATTACTCGGCGATACTTTCCGCCAGCCGCTGATCCATGATCACCAGCGTCTTGCCCAGTTCGAGATCATTGTCTGGCGGGTTAGTTGCCGACAGGCCCACGCTCGGGTGACGGTCGGCTATGGTGCCCGAACACAAGCCACTGCCCACGGGGCCGTAGGCGAACCACTCAGGCAAGTCGTCGGCGCTCAGACGACGGCCGATAGCGGGCTTCAGTCCATGGTGATCCATATAACGAAGCAGGGCCTCCAGGTCATCACGGCTGCCCACGCTGATCCCTTCCAGACGCAGTAACTTGCGAATCGCCGGTCCCACCAGATCACCCTCGACACGGCCGCTCTCGAGAAAGCCCACCAGGGCAATCCGCCCATTGGTGGCCATGGACGGCAGAATAGCATCGACCAGAAACTGCCCTCCCACCACATCGATGGCACGCGCTACGCCCTCAGACTCGGTGACGGCCATCACCTGGGACGCCACGTCGGCCGCCCCGCCCTCTCGAACAATCACGGCTTCGGCGCCTAAATCCCTGAGCCGGGGCGCCAAGGCGGGTCGCGACGTTACCACGATAGGCCGAGCACCTGCCGCAGCCGCCAGCTCCAAGGCCTGCAGCGACACGTTACCGGTTCCCGCCAACAGCAGGTAACGGCCCTGCAGTTCATCCAGGTCGCCGAGCGCCTTCCAGGCCGTGACGCCGGAGATCGCCAATGCAGCGGCTTGTTCGAGCCGCCAGCCAGATGGCACAGCGACCAGCGCACGACGCGGGACGATGACCTCTTCCGCTAACCAACCATCACGAGGGCCACCCAGCTTTGAGGCGTGATAGGGCTCCTCGAAAGCACCAGATATCCAGTCGCTGGTATAGTGGCCGAGCACCGGCTGTCCCACCCTGAGGTCATGAACCTCCCTTCCCGTTTCCAGCACCACCCCGGAGCCTTCCGACAGCGGTACGAAGGGGCGTGGCATCTGCGGCAGGTAGCTGCCGTCCTGTAGCGCCCTGTCACGATAGTTGAGCCCCACCGCAGCGACCCTGATACGCACTTCGTCGCCGGCCAGGTCGCGGCGTGCTACCTGGTATTCTTTGATCCCTTCAGACCCCACCCTATCCGAGCGGAATTGACGAAAGTGACGTAGCGATACCAATGGGCGTAAACGCGCTTCCAGTAACATGGGAACAGCCTCCTCGTTGGCTTTCCCATATCTTGGCTAGTCGGCGATCAGCGCAGTAGCGAAGCTCGCGGAGTACTGTCTTGCGCTAGACTCAACAATAAGGTCTCGACTCGCAGCCGTCTCTCGCTGCGCTGGGTCTGGGGCTGGCTCTGGGGCTGGGGCTGGGGCTGGGGCTGGCATAGCCCGCGCCACCCCCACAGCAAGAGCCACTGAAGCATAGTCACTGGCAGTATCTGAGCTAGCGATGGGATGCGATGGGATGCGATGGGATGCGATGGGATGCGATGGGATGCGATGCGATGCGATGCGATGCGATGCGATGCATGAAGCTTGTGGCGACAAGCGCTAAAAGGAAGACTCTGTAGCCGCCACGGCGGCCATCGACCCTGGCCCCATGGCGACTCGCGCAGCAACCATCCCACTGCCTCTGGACGAGGGTGCACCATGCCATCCCATCACGACACACTGGTCGCTGGACTGCTCGCCCTGGTGGAAGTGGCAAGACACGGCTCTCTGCGCGCGGCCGGCGAACAGCTCAACCTCACCAGCGGCGCTGTCAGCCGTCGCCTCGACGCCCTGGAAGCTCGGCTCGGGGCGAAACTGTTGCACCGGACCACCCGTGAGGTTTCCCTGACCCTGGCGGGCCGTACCTATCTGGAACGCGCCGTCCCTGCTCTACGGTTACTCGACAAGGCAGCAGATACCTTGCAGGACATCAGTGACCGACCGCGGGGCCTGATCCGCCTATCCCTTCCCGTCAATTTCGGCCGGCTGCATATTGCGCCCTATCTGCCCGAATTTCTCGATCGTCATCCAGACATTGAAGTTGACGCCGACTTCGACGATCGCTTTGTTGATATCGCCTCGTCCGCGCACGATCTGGCAGTGCGAGTCGGGGCGCTCGAGAACTCTCGCCTCGTCGCCCATCCGTTGGCGGCAGATCAGCGCATGCTGGTGGCGTCGAGGGTCTATCTTCAACGCCACGGCATACCACGTCATCCACTGGACCTGCTGCACCACAACTGCCTTCACTACACGCGCTTTCAGGGCATTCAGCGTTGGCCACTTCGCCGAGGCGACGAGATTCACAATGTGCCGGTCAGCGGAAGCTACAGGGCCAACTACGGTCACGCCCTGGTGATCGCTGCAGAGGCAGGTATCGGTATCCTTCATACCTCCCGTTCCATCGTCGGGGCCTCGCTGGAAGCCGGCAAATTGGTGCCCGTGCTCGAGGACTGGTCGCTGCCAGACATCAGCATCCACGCGCTGCTTCCAGGACGGGATCCCCCGCTGCGGGTACGGGCATTGCTCGATCACCTGAACGATTCGATACCCGTGTCGCTGGCGGCAGCCGGCGCGACAGATATGGCCACCGACATATCGTCGCCACCACATTCGGACTAAGGTGTTGCCGGCAAGAGCAAAGAGATAGGGGGCGATGCGAACTTTGGCTTGTGGAACACGGCAAGCAAGGGATGGTGGAAAGTGCGAAAGACAGGCGTGATCCAGGCGACGGCTTCGACATGGCGGACAATAGCACGACCTTTCGCTGGCAAATGAACAGACCGGCGGGAACGGCGGCGAGCTTGGCAAGAACGGCGACGAGGTCCATGCACGCGGCCTCGACAGCACCCGATTGTTTCACGTGAAACATGCCCCTACACTGGGCCGGTTGCGTGATAGCGACCACCCTTTCCCATTGCACAGACCAGGCAGACCCATGGCTCCACGACTCGTCATTCTCGACCGTGACGGAGTGATCAATCATGACTCCGACAACTATATCAAGTCGCTCGCAGAGTGGGTCCCCTACCCCAGCGCCATCACCGCCATCGCCCGACTGTCTCGACAAGGCTGGACAGTCGCTGTTGCCACCAACCAGTCCGGCATCGCTCGCGGCTACTACGATGAAGCAACGCTGGAGGCCATGCACAACAGGATGCTGAGCTTGGTGGAGGCCGAGGGCGGTCGGATCGAGCATATCGCCTACTGCCCTCACGTCAGCGACGACCGCTGTGATTGTCGCAAGCCCTTGCCTGGTCTACTCCGGCAGATACAGGATGCGCTGGCACTCGACAGCCTGGAAGGCGCCTGGATGGTGGGCGACAGCTACCGGGATCTTGAGGCAGGCACTGCCATGGGCTGCCGCCTTGCGTTGGTGCGTACCGGCAAGGGAGAGCGCACACTGGTCAAGCATCCTGAGCTTGGCCGGGCTGGCAGCGAGGCGGACGTCTTTGACGATCTCGCTGGTTTTGTCGACCAACTACTGCAAGGCACCCTGGATACCTGAATCGTCCCTGTGCCAATCTCGCCCCCTTCTTCGCCGCCCGGTGTGCCGCCGGGCCTATCCACCGACGTAGCTCCCCCGTCATCTACCGCGACTGCGTCCCTCCATGTTTCACGTGAAACATGGACAGATGGCTCTCTCTGCATATCACTGTCCAGACAATAGCTTAGCGCGCGGGGGTTGCTCTTGCGTCTTGCCCGCCATGGATGTCGTCTTGGCGCGATATTGCAGGTCTTTCTGCGATGACTGTGCGTGCCATGGCGCCATATAGCACACAGCCGCACGGACACCTTTCCGATACTGCGGCAATCACGTCATCCCGTCTGGAACCTGAGAGCCAACAAGCCCCAGATAACAGGCCCTAGATAACAAGATGCAGAGAGCAAGACGCAGTGGTCCCGGCCCTGGGATCTCGAGCCCGATGCCGTGATGTTTCACGTGAAACATTGAGGAGCGCGAGGCCACAAGCGCTACCCGATGATGGCTTGTCGTGCGCTTTCCCCTCACCTTCCCCTCCCCTCACCTTCCCCTCCCCTCACCTTCCCCTCCCCTCACCTTCCCCCCTCCCAAGCAATCCCTCCCAACCAACCCCTCTATTCCTGCCTTTCTCATTCCCTGCTGCCACCCCGTTCACGAAGATGACGCCAAGAGTATCGATACGCCGCATCGTGCGACCACGACGCTCATAGCTCACCGTATGTGGTGGAGACAACTCCTCTGAGTAGCTGCCTGTAACTCAGCTAACCTTCTTTGTTCAACACGAAACCTGATATCGATCAGACAATTGATATCAAAGAGGTGAGCAGTCCTGACTTGAGCAGCAGGACCTCAAAGCGCCAGATGTTTCACGTGAAACGTGAAAGCCCAACGTTTATCCACAAACTCTTGCCTACCATGCAACCGCCATGGTGACACCGCGCCTTGGTCTTTCCTCTACTGACATCCACCGACGTCCACTGACTTCCATCGCCGACACACCGGCCGCCCACCAGCGGAATTTTCCGACCACAGCGCATGGCGTGCGCTCAGACGTGAATCTTCCCCCTCGCTATACACACAACGCCAACTGGCAACAAAAGCCTGATGCGCGCTGCCCTGCCCTGGGATACAGGCCCTCTCAAGAAGCCAGCCACACAGCCATCCAACCATCCAGCCGCTGGCAAACTACTGATACTAAAAAAGAAAAAACCCCGATCCTGGAGATCGGGGTTTTGTCGCGAGATGTTTCACGTGAAACATCGAGGCCATGGGCCTGAGGCTTTCTGCTGCGCTAGATATCCAGATTGGCCACCAAAGCATTACGCTCGATAAAGTCACGACGCGGTTCGACTTCATCACCCATCAGGGTGTTGAACATCATGTCGGCGGCAACAGCATCTTCGATGGAGACCCGCAGCATACGACGAGTGTTGGGATCCATGGTTGTTTCCCACAACTGCTCCGGGTTCATCTCTCCCAGCCCCTTGTAGCGCTGGATCGACAGACCACGCTGCGCCTCGTTCATCAGCCAGTCCAGTGCCTCGTAGAAGGTCTTGACCGGCTTCTTGCGCTCACCACGGGCGATATAGGCGCTCTCTTCCAGCAGGCCGTCCAGTGTCTCACCGAGGCCGGCGATGGCGCGATAGTCGGCGCTGGTAAAGAAGTCCAGGCCCCAGACGTAGTCGGTGGTCACGCCATGGGCGATCAAGGTGACCGCGGGCAGGAAGAACCCGCGTTCATTGTCCTCCTGCAACGAGAAGGTGTAACGCGGCCCCCCTTCGTAGGCCACCAGATCGTCCATTTCCTTCTGCAGGAACTCGATCCAGTTCTGCATGGTGCCGCGATCACGGAGGCTGTTCTCGCCGTCAAGATGTGCCGCGTGAACGATCTTGCGCAGCACCTCGCTGGGATAGACACGCGACAGACGATCGATGCGCTTCATCACATCACGGTACTGGTTCACCAGGGTCTCGAGCTGAGCCCCGCTGATTCCGGGCGCATCCTCACTGACGCACAACCGTGCCCCGTCCAGGGCGGTGGTGGTCAGGTAGTCGATCATCGCCTGCTCATCCTTCAGGTAGAGCTCCTGCTTGCCACGCTTGATCTTGTACAGCGGCGGCTGGGCGATAAACACATGGCCGCGTTCGATCAATTCTGCCATCTGACGGAAGAAGAACGTCAACAACAGGGTACGAATATGCGAACCGTCCACGTCCGCATCTGTCATGATGATGATCGAGTGATAGCGCAGCTTGTCCGGGTTGAACTCCTCACGGCCGATGCCGCAGCCCAGGGCAGTGATGAGCGTCCCGACTTCCGCCGACGACAGCATCTTGTCGAAGCGTGCCTTCTCGACGTTGAGGATCTTGCCCTTGAGCGGCAGGATGGCCTGGGTACGACGATCGCGCCCCTGCTTGGCACTTCCCCCGGCCGAGTCACCCTCGACCAGATAAAGTTCGGAAAGACCGGGATCCTTTTCCTGACAGTCGGCCAGTTTGCCTGGCAGCCCTGCGATGTCCAGGGCGCCCTTGCGGCGGGTCATATCACGCGCCTTGCGCGCCGCCTCGCGGGCTCTGGCAGCGTCCAGCATCTTGTTGACGATGGCCTTGGCTTCGTTGGGCTTCTCTACCAGGTACTCCGAGAATGACCGCCCAAGCTCCTGTTCTACCGCGGTTTTCACCTCGGAAGAGACCAGCTTGTCCTTGGTCTGGGAGGAAAACTTCGGGTCCGGCACCTTGACCGAGATGATCGCGGTCAAGCCCTCGCGGGCGTCGTCGCCAGAGGTGTTTACCTTGGTCTTCTTCAGTAATCCTTCCGCTTCAATATAGTGATTGAGCGTACGGGTCAGTGAAGCGCGGAAACCGGCCAGGTGGGTACCGCCATCCCGCTGAGGGATGTTGTTGGTGTAGCAGAAGATGTTCTCGGCGAAGGTATCGTTCCACTGCATCGCCACCTCGACCGCCACACCATCTTCCCGCTCCACGTTGAAGTGGAAGACAGGGTTGAGCACGGTCTTGTTGGTGTTGAGGTGGTCGACGAAGGCCTTCAGGCCACCTTCATAGTGAAACAGCTCTTCCTTGCCGCTACGCTCGTCCAGCAGGCGGATAGCCACACCGGAATTCAGAAACGACAGCTCACGCAGACGCTTGGCCAGAATATCGTAGTGAAACTCGATATTGGCGAAGGTCTCGGGAGACGGACGGAAGTGCACACGCGAACCGGTCTGCTCGGTCTGCCCCACCACCGACAACGGCGACTCGGGAACACCGTGGCGATAGATCTGCTCGTGGACCTTGCCGGCACGCCAGATAGTCAGTTTGAGCTCTTCAGACAGCGCATTGACCACCGAGACACCGACGCCGTGCAGACCGCCAGATACCTTGTAGGAGTTGTCATCGAACTTGCCGCCCGCGTGCAACACCGTCATGATCACTTCGGCCGCCGATACGCCTTCCTCTTCGTGAATATCGGTGGGAATGCCACGGCCATTGTCACTGACGGTGATCGACTCATCCGGATGGATGATCACCCTGATCTCGCTACAGTGGCCGGCCAGCGCTTCGTCGATGGAGTTGTCCACCAGCTCGAACACCATGTGATGCAGGCCGGTACCATCATCGGTATCGCCGATGTACATCCCGGGCCGCTTGCGTACGGCATCCAGGCCTTTCAGTACCTTGATGCTCGATGAGTCGTAAGCATGTTCGCTCATTGACCACTCCGTCGTGAAGTCTGTCTGTCTATGGCCTGCAGCTGGCCGAAGCCGTCAGCGTCTTGTTTCACGTGAAACATTGCCATCGGCGTATCGGGTTGCCACAGGTCGGCCAGTACCTCGTGATCCACGCTGGTGATAAAGGCCTGGCAGCGCATCCGCTCCAGCCACTGGCAAAAGATCCTTCGGTGGTTCTGGTCCAGTTCGGCGGGCAGATCGTCGATCAAGTAGAGACAGGTCCTGCCTGTCATCTTCTCGAGTAACCGTCCCTGGGCAAGCTTCAGTGCGCTCACGACGAGTTTCTGTTGTCCTCGTGAAAGCACTTCGACCGCTGGTCGTTTGGCGAGCCGAATCGCCAGATCCGCTCGCTGGGGGCCCTGCTGGGTAAATCCCATCTGACGATCGGTGTCGCGTCCCTGCTCGAGCACCTCGGCCAGATCCCGCTGTCGATCCCAGCCACGGCTATACCGCAGCGTCAGCGATGGCAGTGAAATCAGCCCTTCCAGTGTTTCCTCGAATACCGGGATAAAGGTCTCGATCCATTCCCTGCGCAGGATGTCCATGCGCTCGCCCGAGAGCGCCAGCTCATGCTCCCACACTGACAGGGATTGAGGCTCCATTCTACCATGCCTGAGCAGGGCATTCCGATGTTTCAGGGCGCGACGGAAACGCTGCCAGGCCTGCAGAAAGTCATGTTTCACGTGAAACACTCCCCAGTCCAGGAACTCTCTCCTGCCGGCGGGGGAACCCTCAAGCAGGCGGAAGGCGTCGGGGTTGATCAACTGCAGGGGCAGGGTCTCCACCAGACGAGACACCCTGTCGAGTCGCTCGCCGCCGATGCGCAGGGTCAATTCACGATCCTGGCGCAGCCGGCGCAAGCCAATCGATACAGGAGGATCACCGGCCAGGCGGCCATGCAGGACCAGGGCCTCAGCATCGTGGTGGAGTACCTGGGATAGCCGACGCGCCCGAAAGGACCGCCCCATGCCCAGCAGGTGGATACCTTCGAGCAGACTGGTCTTGCCGCTGCCGTTGCTTCCAGTGATCAGATTGATCCCGGAAGATGGTGAAATATCAAAGGCCTGCAAGTTTCGCAGGCCTTGAAACATCAAACGGTCTAGCGCCATGGAAAGGCCTTGCTGACAACGGATACCGTCACAGGCGCATCGGCATCACGACATAGAGGGCTTCGCCGCCACCGGGTTCTTCCATCAGCGCACTGCTGTTGGGATCGCCCAGCGTCATCTGCACGCGATCCTCACCCACGGCGTTAAGCACATCGATCAGGTAGCCGACGTTGAAGCCGATCTCCATGGCGGGCCCACTGTATTCGATGGCGATGTTTTCCTCGGCCTCTTCCTGCTCCGGGTTGTTGGCCATCACCCTCAGGTTGCCCTCTTCCAGATTCAGCCGCACCCCACGGTACTTCTCGTTGGAGAGGATGGCGGTGCGCGACAGCACCTGACGCAGTTCCGAACGCTCGGCGATGAAGACCTTGTCGCCACCCTTGGGCACGACACGCTCGTAGTCCGGGAACTTGCCG
>DJIP01000380.1:12998-37876 GCA_002433675.1 Halomonas halophila | reverse complement strand
TCACGCCACCTCAGTAAAGCGTCACACAGCGTCAACCCTCGCAGCCTGCCTGCTGCTTGCTCCCCTTCCCAGCCTGGCAGACTTCCCGGAAAAGCCCTTGAACCTGACGGTCGCCTATTCGGCTGGTGGCGCGACAGACTTCCAGGCCAGGATCGTCACCTCGAAGGGCGATGAATACCTCGGCCAGCCGGTCACGGTGATCAACCGCCCAGGTGCCGGCGGACAGATCGGCTGGAATCAGTTCGTCAGCACCGGCGCTACCGATGGCTACGATATTGCGGCCTACAACGTGCCTCACTTCATCGCTCAGTCGATCATGTACGACACCGATTACAGCATCGAGAACCTGCAGCCGATTGCCAACTGGGGCGCAGATCCTGCCGTGCTCATCGTCGGCAAGGACAGTGAATTCGATTCCATCGATGACGTGGTGGAGTACGCCAGAGCCAATCCTGGAAAGTTGACGGTCTCGGGAGCCGGGCTCTACGTCGGACACCATATCGCTGCCCTTCAGCTTCAGCAGAGCGCTGAGGTGACCCTGAAGTACCTTCCTACCTCCGGAGGGGTCGATGCCCTCAGGTTTGTTGTCGGTGGTCAGGTGATGGCGGGGTTCAACAACCTGTCCGATGCCTTCCGCAACCAGGACCGCATCAAGATCCTCGGTATCGCCGATCTCGAAAGAAGCGAAGCTTTCCTGCCGGAGGTACCCACCTTTATCGAGACGGGCTACGACGTCGATGACACCAGCCTCAACCTCAGGGGAATCATGGTCCCCAGGGGTGTCGACGCGGCAACGGTCGACTACCTCTCTTCCAACTTCATCGACATGTTTCAGGACGAGGGAATCGCCGAGCAGATGAAGGAAGGCGGATCGACCCTTCGCGTCATGGAAGCGTCCGACCTCGAGGCGCTGTGGAAACAACAAGAAGCGTACCTGACAGAACTGTTCGCCCAGCTCGAGACACCGTGACTCTTCAGGTTTCAGGCCAACGGCAACGAAAGCAAGGGTAGCGACGCGCGGAACTCAGGCCTTGTTCCCCTGCACCGTCAGGAGCCGCCATCAACACCCTAAGCCACCCTTGCTTCCCCCATCGATACGTCGAGGTAGCAACATGGACACCAATAACAAGCGTTCTTCTGACGACAACGGCGCCTACCGGCTGGTAGCCCCGATTGTCGAACGAGCCCGAGAAGCCCAGCGACGGTTTGAGCAATACGACCAGCAGCAAGTCGATGAAGTCGTGCTGGCCGTCGCCTGGGCGTTGATGGAGCCCAGGCGAAATGAGGAGCTGTCACAACTCGCGGTGGCCACCACCGGGCTTGGCAAGGTCTCCGACAAGATCGCCAAGAACCACCGCAAGACACTTGGACTGCTGGCAGATCTCGAGGGCAAGCGCACCGTGGGTATCGTCTCCGAAGACCCGAGCACCGGCATCGTCGAGATATCCCGTCCGATCGGCGTGGTGGGCGCGGTGGTGCCTTCCACCAACCCCGCGGCCACGCCCACCAACAAGACGATCAATGCGCTCAAGGGCCGCAACGCCATCGTGCTGGCTCCCTCGCCCAAGGGCTACGCCGTGTGCGAACGGCTGGTGAACTACATGCAGGACGAGCTCGCCCGTATCGGGGCACCCCGGGATCTGGTGCAACTGCTACCGGACCCGGTGACCAAGGCGAGCACCCATGCACTGATGCAACTGGTCGATCTGATCGTCGTCACCGGCTCCCAGAACAATGTGCGCTCCGCCTACTCCAGTGGCACCCCTGCCATCGGCGTCGGGGCAGGCAACGTCCCGGTCATCATCGATGAAAGCGCCAATATCGCAGATGCCGCGCGCAAGATTCTTGCCTCCAAGACCTTCGACAACGCGACCAGCTGCAGCTCGGAGAACAGCCTGGTCATCCTCGACAGCGTTTACGACAGCATGGTCTCGGCACTGCGCGACCACGCGGCGGTACTGCTGACCGACCAGGAAAAGCGGATTCTCGAAGGTCGCATGTGGACGGATGGCAACCTCAGTCGTGACGTGATCGCCCGTGATGCCGGCAGCATCTCCAGTACCGTGGGGCTTGATCGTCCGGAGTGTCTCGACGCCTCGATCCTGCTGGTGGAGGAAAGCGGCATCGGGGCGGACTACCCCTTCTCGGGCGAAAAGCTGTCACCGGTGCTGACCCTCTACCGAGCCAGAGACTTCGAGGATGCCTTTGCGATCACCAGGCAACTGCTCGAATACCAGGGCAAGGGGCACTCCTGCGGGATCCACAGCACCACCGATGAGCACATCGAGAAGCTCGGACTGGAGATGCCGGTCTGCCGGGTGATCGTCAATCAGGCCCACGCCTTCGGCAACGGTGGCAACTTCGACAATGCCCTTCCGTTTTCCTTGTCGATGGGCTGCGGTAGCTGGGGCAAGAACAGCATTTCCGACAACATGAACTACCGCCACTACCTCAACACGACCCGCATCGTGCGCACCATCGAGGCCTCTCCCCCCCTGCCACAGGATCTGTTTTCCGGTTTTTTCGACAAGCACGGCATCGCCAATCCCTTCTAGAGGCCGGCCACATGATGACCATTCAAGACACCATCAAGCATCAGTGTGAACGCCAACCCGCCACTGATTTCCTGATCTGTCCCGACACTGGCGAGACGGTCTCCATGTCCCGGCTCAAGGCACGCGTCGAGTGGGTGCATGGCCTTCTTCAGGCGCGTGACTGCCAGCCCGGCGACCACGTGGCCATGCTGATGGACAACGGACTGTGGACCGCCTCACTGCTGCTGGCGATCATGGCCAGCGGTCGTGTCGCGGTCTCATTGAACGCCATCGCAGGGGATGCCCAGTTGCGCTACGTGCTGGAGCACTGTGATGCCACGACTGTCATCGTATCGCCCAACTACGAGCAGCGCCTTGATGGCCTGCTCGACGGGAGCGAGAAGGAAATTCTGGTCGCCTGTCCGCGCAACGGGCCGCGGCAGCAAGAGCGCATCGCGTCTTCGCCCCTGCCCGAGGTATCAGCCGACGACAAGGCGTTGTTGATGTATACCTCGGGCACAACGGGCAAGCCCAAAGGTGTCGTCCTGACCCACGCCAATCTGATCGCGGGGGGGAAGTGCACCATGGAGGCCCACTCGCTGTGCCAGAAGGATCGCGCCCTCTGCGTTCTGCCGCTCTACCATATCAACGCCCAGGTGGTCACCATCATGGCGCCTTTGATCAGTGGCGGCAGTGTGGTGCTGCCGGAGAAGCTGAGTGTCTCGGCGTTCTGGGACTGGCTGCTCGATAACCAGTGCACCTGGTTCAGTATCGTGCCGACGATTGTCGCCTACCTGCTGGAGCATGCCGAGAAGCCGGAGTCGAAGGACCTGCGCGAGGACCCGCGCATGCGTCAGGTACGTTTCGGTCGATCTGCCTCTTCGGCACTGCCGGCGGAGAGCCACCGCCGTTTCGAGACCACCTTCGGTGTCAGCCTGGTGGAAACCATGGGACTGACCGAAACCGCGGCCCAGATCCTGTCCAACCCCTTGCCCCCTTTCGAATCTCGCTACGGATCCCCCGGTATCGCCTACCGCAACGAGGTCAGTGTCTTCGACTCGGCAGGACAGGTACTGCCCTGCCACCAGATCGGTGAAATCGTGGTCCGCGGCGACAACGTCATGAAGGAGTACTACAAGAATCCCGAGGCCACAGCAGACACCATCGATAACGAAGGTTGGCTGCACACCGGCGACCTTGGCTATCGCGATGAGGAAGGCTTCTTCTTCATCACGGGCCGCATCAAGGAGCTGATCATCAAGGGCGGCGAGAACATCGCCCCGCGCGAGATCGATGACGCCCTGCTGGCCCATGAGGCGGTGCTGGAGGCAGCCGCCTATCCCATGGAAAACCGGCACTACGGGCAGGTCGTAGAGGCCGTCGTGGTGCTCAAGGAAGGCCATCGGGCGACCCAGCAAGAACTTCTCGACTACTGTCGCGAGGAGGTCGGTGACTACAAGGCGCCTGAACATGTTCACATCGTGAAATGGCTGCCCAGAGGACCCTCCGGCAAGGTCCAGCGCCTCAAGATTGCGGAGATGATCGACCATCTGCATCAAGCACCGGCCTAGCCTGGCGCCCGATGCCCTGGCCTGCGCTCGCGGTACCCAGGGTCCTGCCTGATCGATGTTTCGGGCGGGCCTGGCGCCGGCGAGCCCGGCCTTGGCGTCAAAGGTTCCTCGGCCACGTCGGTTCACCGCCTGCGCCATCCAACCTTTTTGAGGATGAAGCCATGAGCTTCCAGATATCCCGGCTGCTGTATGCCACTGACCTCAGCGCCCACAGCCCCGACGTCTTCCGCAAGGCCATCGGTATCGCCGAACGCTTCGGCGCCGCGGTCCACCTGCTGCACGTCATCGAAGATCCGGCACTGCTGAAAGACAGCCTGGCCAGCCGCTATACCGCCGTTTCCCCGCTGGACAACTATCGCGAACGAGCGACCCAGCAGGCCATCGATGAAATCAAGCGCCGCCTTGAAGACTTCGGCCACTCGACACTGGCCTCGGAAGACAGCTACCACGCCTCCCTGAAGGAGATTCACGTCCGCATTGGCAAGCCATCCCGAATCATCCTGCAGGAGGCCGACAGAATCGATGCCGATTGCATCGTCATGGGAACACAGCGCCAGTCCGGGCTGGGTCATATGGTGCTTGGCTCGGTGGCGCGCAAGATCAGTCGTCGCACCCGCCGCCCGCTGTTTCTCTTTCCGGTCTGAGGCCAGGGGTCACACGGCCGGAAAGGTGTCTGCACAGGAGCCCCGTGATAGATTGATGAAATACGACTTAAGAATGAAACGGATGAATCAAGGTGTGAAAGGGGCGAGCGCCGTCACGCTGCTGCAGGACAGCGGCGAGTCAGACATGCGCCTGACCCGAGCAGCCTCCCCTTCCGACCTTGCCAGCAGCGGGATCTTGCGAATGACCAGTGAAAACGAATCTGATCGCCTTGGCCTCTTCTCCCCCGAGGTGATGGTGGCACAGCCGGGGAAACCGCTGTACCGACTGCTTCAGGACCATATTCGCGGCCTGATCGAACGGGGAGACCTGGCCCCGGGCGACCTCATTCCCCCCGAATGGCAGCTCGCCGACCGGCTGCAGATCAGTCAGGGAACGGTCAAGAAGGCCATCTCCAATCTGGTCTGGGAAAAACTGCTGTTCCGCCATCAGGGCAAGGGCACCTATGTCTCGCGGACCGACTTCGAGGAAACCCTGTTTCGCTTTGTCAGCTACGGGGACGCCGACGGCAAGGACGTGCGTATCCACAAGACCACCACCGATCGCGCCATCCGCCAGGCTCCCGATGAGGTCTATACCCGCCTCGGCCTGAGCCAGACCAGTCCAGTCACCTATATCGAACGCCTGGGAGTGGTCGATGACGCCCCGACCCTGGTGGAGTACAGCTGGTGGCCAAGCGTACTGGTGCCGGGGCTGGAAGATCCCGAGCTTTATATTCCCGACTACTTCTATGCCTTGATCCTCGACCGATTCGGCATCCCCGTCGTCCGGGCCGACGAAACCCTGACCGCAGAAGCCGCCGATACCCACACCGCCGCCCTGCTGGACATCGCTCCCGGCACCCCGGTGGTGGTGCTCAAGCGGATGACCTACACCAGCCACGACCGTATCGTGGAAGTCCGTACCACCAAGGGAAGGGCCGACCGCTTCAGCTACCGTGCCGAAATCCGCTCGGACTTTTGACTCGGTACAAGCTCAGACAGCAGCCTCTGCCGGATACCGCTGCTACCGGTTGGCCATGGCCGAGTCCTGGCTCATGGGTGCCTGTCCACTCACGTCCACAGCCCGGTTCCCGACGCCGACGTGCTCCAGTCAGAGACGACAGCGATCTCGGTGAATTCCGTTTTCCGATACACATTGATTAATTTTTAGATACGTATAGGCTTGTAGTATCGAGGAGACCCCGCCATGAGCACAGCAAGCTTTGACACCCGGATCATCGAGGGCGACACCCCGGCCCAGCGCCTGCTGGCGTTGCTCGAGGTGATCGCGGAGAAGGACCAGTACTTCACCCTGCAGAGCCTGGTGGACGAGACCGGCCTGCCCAAGCCGACGCTGCACCGGATGCTGCAGCAGCTCGAGAACTCCGGCATGCTGCAGCGCGAAGCGGACAACCGCCACTACAGCAAGGGCAGCCGCCTGCGCCGGTTGGCCGAGACCCTGCTGCTCAACGACACCGTTCAGGGCGCGCGTCACGGCGTGTTGGCGGAGCTGGTCCGCGAGGTCGGGGAAAGCTGCAACATCACTGCCCTGTCCGGCAGCGAGGTGCTCTATCTGGACCGCGTCGAGACGTCGGCTCCGCTGCGCTTCTATCTACACCCCGGCTCCCGGGTGCCTGCCCATTGCTCCGCCAGCGGCAAACTGTTTCTGGCCCAGATGAGCGCCTCCCAGCGCCGTCGGCTGCTCGCCGATGCCACCCTGGAGGCCTTCACCCGAAACACGCTTACCGATATCGACGCTCTGGAAGCGGAGATCGAGCAGGTCAAGCGCGACGGCTATGCCTTCGACGACGAGGAATTCCTGCCGGGGCTTCTGTGCATCGCAGTGCTGGCCCCCAACCCCACCGGGGTCTCCAACGTCGGCCTGGCGATCCAGGCACCGGTGATGCGCATGGATAAGCAGCGCGCCCTGGATTGCCTGCCCGCGCTGGAGCGCGCCGCCGCCGCCATCGCGCGGATCAACCAGGGAGCCCTGCCCGAGCCCATCGCAGAACCCGAAACCTCTGCCTGACGCCCTAGCCGCAGCAACCCCGCATGGCCGGAACCCTCACCAAACCAGACGCCAAACAGCAAGGCGCCACCACCGCGACAACGGTGATGGCGCCGAGATGGTTCGACGAGTCGCTCCCGCAACGAGAGCAACGAAAGCAACGAGAGCTGCGAGCGCTGCCGAGGTGACACAGGCCTCAGTTGTAGAAGAAGCTGACGCAGCGCACGAAGCTGCTGCCTCCCGCGGTCACACAGCGATGTCGTATCCAGCGGTCTCGCTTGGATAGCCCCTCATACCGGGTCCACTGCCAGTAGCCTGAAGGCAGGTGAAAGGTATGTAGATGCTTCCAGTTGCCAAAGACATTCTTGTAGTAGTGCAGGGTTGCCGCAGGCCCATGGCAGGCAGTGGTGACACCAAGAGAGTTGCGACGCTTGTGGTCAGAGGTCCAGCGATCCCGGAAGGAATAGTGGGCACCAGGGTCGCACCACCACCAGGTGTTGCTCGGGAAGGAGACCGTCTCGCAGTTGTGGTTGCGAAACAGATGATAACCATCGCCCGAAACACAGTATTGCTGGCCTGCTCCGCCTCCTGCCGAGGACCCTGCCCTGGCAATGCTCGGCGTTATGCCCAACTCGTCCAGATCCACCTCGATGGGTTCTTCCACCCGCTCCACGGTGCGATTCTTGAATGCCTTGCGGTCAATATCAGGGTTCAGCTCAAGCAGCATCTTAGGTATCGGCACTTCCTGCGAGGCGAGCATAAGGTAGTGATCCAGCGCGGACTTGCCAACTTCGCTTGCAAAGGTTCGCGGGGTCGCACGATCGCTCACGCCCAACTCCCGCATGCCTACCTGGGCCTCCTTGTCGTCGCCTCTAAGCCCGACGAATTCGATGCGGTTGCCGTTGCTGAGATCGAAACGGGCCAGCGGCATGGGCTCCGCAGGACCGCTGACCAGCGGCGCCCCATCGGGCCCCAGTCCCACCGCGGCCAGGTCATCTGGCCTGTCCAGCTCTGCCGGCTCAGCCAGTATTTGCTGATATCGTGCCGCCAGTTCCTGTGCCAATTGCGGGTTTCGCGCCAGCAGCGCGTCGAGCTGCTCAGGCGTCAGTCCAGCGGCCTGACACGTACATGATGATGGTTCGTTCATGATCGACGTCCTCCACCTGGGAAGATCGTGCTCCGCCGGCCGGACCGCCCGGCGTCACCGACGGCGTTAGACGAAACACGCTGCGACGCCTTATTGGCAGCGGTCTTCTCAGCATGGTCAAAGTTTGCTTTGCCAGCCATCGGTCATGCCAAGCTGCTTCAGCTACTGAGATGACCTCTACGCGAAATGGCTGATAAGTCTCATGAAAATCCCTATTGGTGGGTTAGGCCGTTTTTTACTCGAATCAGTACAAAAACACATATCACGACGGACTCGGATGTAACGACAGTCACACAAGGAAAATGACCGCGCCACGCGCGAGCCGCCGTCCTCTGGCCGCCACCGCCCTTTGACCTTATGCTGTAGAGAATAATGAGCGCCGAGCCCTAGCCGCTCGGCGCCGTCGTCGCTGACGCAGTCCGCGTCTTCGGCTTGTTCAACGCCCACTGTAAGGATGCGCCTCATGCCTGGCTTGCTCCCGGACGTCGATCCCGATGGCCTGCTGGAATACTCCGTGGTCTATACCGACCGCGCCCTGAACCATATGTCGCAGAGCTTTCAAGGCGTAATGCGCGACATCTCCACCACCTTGAAGCAGGTGTACAACGCCCACAGCGCGGTCATCGTGCCCGGGAGCGGCACCTTCGGCATGGAGGCGGTAGCCCGCCAGTTCGCCCAGAACCGCAGCGCCCTGGTCATCCGCAATGGCTGGTTCAGCTACCGCTGGCACCAGATCCTCGAGATGGGCAAGATCCCGGCGGAACTGTGCGTGGAGAAGGCCCGACGTCAGCAGGACAGCGATCCGACCTCGGCGTTCGCCCCGCCCCCCATCGAGGAGGTCGAGCAGGCCATCGAGCGACTGCAGCCGGACATCGTCTTCGCCCCCCACGTGGAGACCTCGTCCGGCATGATCCTGCCGGACGACTACATCCGTCGCGTGTCCGATGCGGTGCACGCCCACGGCGGCCTGATGGTGCTGGACTGCATCGCCTCGGGCACCGTCTGGGTGGACATGCAGGATACTGGCGTCGACCTGCTGATCAGCGCCCCCCAGAAGGGCTGGAGCGGCTCACCCTGCTGCGCCATGGTGATGCTCTCGGCCCAGGCGCGAGAGATCATCAAGGAAACCACCAGCACCAGCTTCGCCGCCGATCTCAAGAAGTGGCTCGAGATCATGGAGGCCTACGAGAATGGCGGCCACGCTTACCACGCGACCATGCCCACCGACAGCCTGCGCGAACTACGCGAGATCATGCGCGAGACCGACGCCTACGGCTTCGACAAGGTGAAACAGGAACAGTGGGCCCTGGGTCAGGGAGTGCGCAGCCTGCTGGCCGAGTACGGCTTCAAGAGCGTCGCCGCCGAGGGTTACGAGGCGCCCGGTGTGGTGGTCTGCTACCACAACGACCCGGGGCTGGTCGGCAAGTTCGCCGCAGCCGGCGTCCAGGTCGCCGCCGGGGTCCCGCTGATGTGCGATGAAGGCGACGATTTCCAGACCTTCCGCATTGGCCTGTTCGGCCTGGACAAGCTGCATCAGCCCGAGCGCAGCATCGACCACCTGCGCAAGGCGCTGGACAGTATCAAGGGATAGACGGACTGGCACCCACCAGATCGGGCCGCACAGAAAAGCCCAGATAGAAAAAGGGGCGACGCATCAGCGTCGCCCCTCTTGTCTTACCCGTGTTGTCGGACTGAACGGCCAGGTCTTGCACGCCTCGAGTTTCATTGCTCTCGGGTCATCCCCGTCAACTTGTCACTCTTTAGCCGACCTTTGATCGATCTTTAGTCGACCTCTTGCCACCCTCCAGTCACCCTCTAATCACCCCAGCAGCGACAGAATGATGCGCTCTCCGTAGCCCCACAGCAGGACGGTCATGCCGAGCAGTCCTTCGAGCACCAGTACCCCCACCGCAAGGGTGGTGCTGGAGACGACGAAGCCTTCCTTTTCGCTGATATCGAGAAAGGAGGGAATGCCCAGATACAGCAGGTAGGCGGTGTAACAGAGGCCGATAACGCCGGCCAGCAGGCACAGCCAGATGATCGGGTAGATCGCCACGATGCCGCTCAGGAACATCGGGGTCGCCACATAGCCGGCAAAGATGATGCACTGGCTCTGGCTGGGTGTCTTGGGAAAGCGTTTGGCCGAGTAACGGATGGTCTTGCCGACGATGTAGACCGCCGCCAGGATCACCAGATAGAAGGCGATCCCCGCCCCCAGGGCGTCTAGATAACTGAGCTTGATGGTCGTGCCGCCGCCGAGACTCCAGCCGACCTGGGTGGTACCGATGTACGAGCAGATCACCGGTATGGCGGCCAGCAACAACACGTGATGCGCGTACAGGTGCGTTATCGTCTCCCTTTCCTGCTTGATCTGCTTCCATTCGCGATTCGGGTGGGCCATCAATCCCCAGACGTGTGTCAGCATACTGACTCCCTCCTGCTACCGCTGAAGTAAGTCCCGAGACCGGCACTCGGCGCCCGCGACTCCGTTGTCCTTAACTTGCAGTATAGAAGCGATTTTTCGCTTCGCTACCAACGTTACCGTACATACTATACAAGTCCTGTACAACACTTGACCTCTAGTCACGCTTCACCCATACGACTGATAAACACAAAAAAACCCCGCATCGGTGAAGATGCGGGGTTTCGGTTTCAGCGCCACCCGATCAGGACATGGAGGTCCACATCGGCGTGCTTGGCATCAGCGTCGCGTCCAGTGACATCATCAGGCTCAGCGCCGTGATGGTGAGGATCGAGATGCCGAATACCTGTCGCGCCCAACGCACGTTGTCGTCGGTACGGTAGCCCTTGGCCGCGATATACAGCCAGTAGACGCCCAGCACCAGGGCAACGATGAAGTAACCGGGTCCAGCGTAGCCGGCCAGACTCAGCGACAGCGTCGCACCGATAAAGGCCAGGATATAGCCCAGGATATGGTGCTTGGCCGTACCGATACCGCGAACCACCGGCAGCACCGGAATGTTGGCGGCGCGGTAATCTTCCATGCGAAAGATCGCGATCGCGTAGGAGTGCGGCATCTGCCACAGGCTGAAGATCACCAGCAGGGTCAAGGCGCCGGTATCGAAGCTGCCGGTCACCGCGCAATAGCCCACCACCGGCGGCACTGCCCCGGAGAGGCTGCCAACCAGAGTGCCGAACTCGGAATTGCGCTTCATGTAGAGGCTGTAGGCCCCCACATAGATGACGAAGCCGAAGGCCGCCAGACCCACCGTCAACGCATTGGTCCCCAGCGCCAGCAGACCGAAGCCGGCGATGCCCAGCAGGGTGGCAAACCGAAGTGTCGCCGCTTCGCTGACCCGCCCCTGCACCAGCGGGCGGTTGCGGGTGCGCTCCATCAGGGCATCGATGTCCTTGTCGATGACATTGTTGTAGGCGCAGCCCGAGGCGATTACCAGGGCCAGACCCAACAGCGCCGACAGGAACACCATGGCATCGAACTGGCCCTGGGCGGCCAGGAAGTAGCCGCCCAGAACAGAGATCACGTTGCCGCCGATGATGCCCGGCTTGGTGATGGTGAGGTAGTCCCTGAGAGTGTCCCTGAACATCATGCGAGTCGGCGTCAGCCGATCATCATGTTGCGATGCAGGTGGTACATGATCCATAGGGAACCTCCGATGACCAGAACCAGGATCGCCACGGTGAAGACGAAGGACATGAAGTTCCAGCCTTCATCGGCCTTGGTGTTCATGTGCATGAACAGCACGAGCTGCACCAGCACCTGAGCCACCGCGGTACCGACGATCACGATCAACGTCGCGAAGGTGTCGAAGGCGCCGGTCATCACCGCCCCGAAGGGAATGACGGTCAGCACGATGGACAGGATCAGGCCGATCACATAGGACTTGACGCTGCCATGGCTGTGATGGTCGTTGGCGTGTCCGCTCATATCACAGGGCTCCCATCAGGTAGACGAAGGAGAAGACGCAGATCCAGACGATGTCCAGGAAGTGCCAGAACAGGCTCAGACACATGATGCGCGGACGCACCATATCGTCGAGACCACGCTGCTTCACCTGGATCATCATCACCAGGATCCAGATCAGACCGGCGGTCACGTGCAGACCGTGGGTACCGACCAGCAGGAAGAAGGCCGACAGGAAGCCTGAACGATCCGGACCAAAGCCCTCATGGATCAGGTGACGGAACTCATAGAGTTCCAGCGCCACGAAGGCCGCGCCCAGCAGGAAGGTGATCCCGAGCCACTTCATCACCTTGGATGCCTGATTGGCGTTCATGGCGAGCACCGCCATGCCGTAGGTGAAACTCGAGAACAGCAGCAGGAAGGTCTCGACCAGGATGAACGGGAGCTGGAAGATCTCGCCCGGGGTCGGACCATCGGCCGTGCCCCGAAGGAGCACGGCGTAGGTGGCGAACAGTGACCCGAAGATCACCAGGTCGCTCATCAGATAGACCCAGAAACCGAAGACCTTGGTGCCCGCGGCATCATGATGGTCGTGGTCGTGATCATGGTCATGCCCGTGGGCATGACCTTGCTGGTTGAGGGTGTCGGTTGCCATGGTTATGCCTGCATCTCCACACGGTTCTGGTGTTCGCGCTCGATACGCTCGACTTCCGCGGCCGGCACGTAGTAGTCGACGTCATCGTTGAAGATACGCGCGATGAAGGTGGCAAACATGCCCAGTGCGGTCACGATGGCAAGCCACCAGATATGCCACACCAGGGCGAAGCCGAAGACCGCGGAGATCAGACCGATCACCGGACCTTCCCAGGTGTACTTGGGCATGTGAATGTCCTTGTACGGTCCCTTGGACACGCCGGCCTTGCCGCCGTTGGCCTGCTTCTGGTTCCAGAAGTCGTCGATGTCCTTGATCTCGGGCAGATGCGCGAAGTTGTAGAACGGTGCGGGAGACGAGGTCGCCCACTCCAGGGTACGCGCATCCCAGGGATCGCCGGTGACGTCCTGGTTCTTCTTGCGATCACGGATACTAACGTAGAACTGGATCACGGTGCAGGCGATACCACACAGAATCAGCACGGCGCCGATCCAGGCGATGATCATCCACGGCTGCCAGGCGCCGTTGTCATAGGACTGCATGCGACGCACGGCACCGAAGAAGCTGAGCACGTACAGCGGCATGAAGGCCACGTAGAAGCCGGTCAGCCAGAACCAGAAGGAGCGCTTGCCCCACTTCTCGTCGAGGGTGAAGCCGAAGGCCTTCGGGAACCAGTAGGTCAGACCCGCCAGCATGCCGAACACCACGCCGCCGATGATGACGTTGTGGAAGTGGGCGATGACGAACAGGCTGTTGTGCAGCACGAAGTTGGCCGCCGGTACCGCCAGCATCACACCGGTCATGCCACCCAGGGTAAAGGTGATGATGAAGCCGATGGTCCACAGCACCGGAGAGGTGAACTCCAGACGACCGCGGTACATGGTGAACAGCCAGTTGAATACCTTCACCCCGGTGGGGATGGCGATGATCATCGTCATGATGCCGAAGAAGGCATTGACGTTGGCCCCGGCCCCCATGGTGAAGAAGTGGTGCAGCCAGACGATGAACGACAGGAAGGTGATGGCGATGGTCGCCCACACCATGGTGCCGTAGCCGAACAGCCGCTTGCGAGCGAAGGTCGCGATGACCTCGGAGAACACCCCGAATGCCGGCAGGATAAGGATGTACACCTCAGGATGGCCCCAGGCCCAGATGAGGTTGACGTACATCATCATGTTGCCGCCAAAATCGTTGGTGAAGAAGTGAGTCCCCAGGTAACGATCCAGCGTCAGCATCGCGATGGTCGCGGTCAGAATCGGGAAGGACGCGATGATCAGCACGTTGGCGCACAGCGACGTCCAGGTGAAGATGGGCATACGGAACAGGGTCATGCCCTTGGTGCGCATCTTCAGGATGGTGACGAAGAAGTTGATACCGGTCAGGGTCGTACCGATGCCAGATATCTGCAACGCCCATATCCAGTAATCCACCCCGACGCCGGGACTGTACTCTATCCCCGATAGTGGCGCGTAGGCCAGCCAGCCGGTCGCGGCGAACTCACCGACCACCAGCGAGACGTTGACCAGGATGACACCGGCAACGAACAGCCAGAAGCTCAAGTTGTTAAGGAAGGGGAAAGCCACGTCGCGCGCGCCGATCTGCAGCGGCACCACCAGGTTCATCAGACCGATGACCATGGGCATGGCGACAAAGAAGATCATGATCACACCGTGGGCGGTGAAGATCTGATCATAGTGGTCAGGCGGTAGATAGCCCTCGGCTCCGGCCGAGGCCATGGCCTGCTGGGTACGCATCATGATGGCGTCGGCGAAGCCACGGATCAGCATCACCAGCGCGACCAGGAAGTACATGATACCGAGCTTCTTGTGGTCGACGGAGGTGATCCACTCGCGCCACAGATAGCCCCACTTCTTGAAGTAGGTCAGGCCGCCGACCACGGCGATCCCGCCCAGGGCGATACCGATCGCCACCACCATGATGATGGGCTCCTGGATCGGAATCGAGTCTAACGTCAGTTTTCCAAACATGATTTACTCCGCTGCCTCTGCGCTCATGGACTCGCCGTGAGACTCGCTCTCGTCGCCATGGCCGCCTGCGCCGTGCCCGTTGACCACGCCGCCGTAGGTCTCGACGAACTCGGCATGCTTGCCGCCGGCCAGGAAGCTCTTGATGATGCGCTCATAGAGCGCCGGGGTGATCTCGGAGAAGTACTGGACCTCGTTGTCCTCGCTTGGCGTGGCGAGATCGTAGTACTCCTCGGGGAAGGTCAGCGTATCGGACGAGGAACGCACCTTCTCCACCCACTCTTCGAAGTCCTCGACGGAACCCACGTGGGCGTCGAAGGTCATCTCGGAGAAGCCTGCACCGCTGTAGTTGGTGGAGCGGCCCGGATAGACGCCCTGCTCTTCGGCGATCAGGTGAACGTCGTTATCCATGCCGGCCATGGCGTAGATCTGGCTACCCAGGCGCGGAATGAAGAAAGAGTTCATCACCGAACCGGAGCTCACCCGGAAGCGCACCGGAGTGTCCTCGGGGAAGGCCAGTTCGTTGACCGTGGCGATGCCCTGCTCCGGGTAGATGAACAGCCACTTCCAGTCCAGCGATACGGCCTGGATTTCCATGGGCTCGTTCTGTCCTTCCTTGGCCTCGAGACTGCGGTGCGGGTCGAGGCTATGGGAGGTGTACCAGGTCAACAGCGCCAGGAAGACGATGATGACGCAGGGAATGAACCAGACGATGGCCTCGATCTTGGTCGAATGGGCCCAGTCGGGTGAATAGGTGGCATCGGTGTTGCCACGGCGATAGCGCCAGGCAAACCACAGGGTGAGCACGATGACCGGCACCACCACGATCTGCATCAGACCGAAGGCGGTGAGGATCAAGGTACGCTGCTCACGGCCGATCTCCCCCTTGGGGTCGAGCAGCGCCGATTCGCAGCCCGCCAGCAACAGGGGCAGCGCCAGCATCAGCACAACGCTGAGCGCGCGCAGGTACGACTTTCTTCTCATGTAGCAACCTCGTCAGGGCTTGGAGGCGGAATACCAGAGATTACGAGCTCAGGCTCGCGCGATGTGCAGGGGCCGCTGAGGTGGAACATTGCATGCACCTTTGGCAAAAGTTGCATGAAATGTGCCGAACCACGGACTAGACCCGCAAAATTTCGCATCCCCTACCCTGCCTCGGTACCACGACAAGACGTCGTCACCTGAACAAAAGAAGTAGATGGAATGCGACCGGGGCGTATTGTCGACAGAGCGACCAGACTTGAGAAGCGACGATTTGCCGCAGGGGTGTCGCACCTTTCCTTGATCTGTCGCACCCAGACGTCGCAACAGTGCACAAATGGCCAATTGCCTGGGCTAGCAGAACCTGCCCTGCGACCCAACACCACACCCAGCAAGCACCACCAGGAACCGTATCAGCGAGGCCGGACCCCACCCCCATGGGAAAGGCGATCTGATGGAAAAGAACGATATCCGTCGCCACGCTATCGTCTGACGTTATTTCCCCCGACGCCATCGCCCCAACGCCCCAACGCCAGGACGAAAGCGATGACGATGCCGAGAGGGCCAAACCGTGAAGTGTCAGATAAGGAAGGGACAGATAAGGGAGGATCGATAAGGAAGGGCCGGCTCACCAAGGGCCTGGTCATGAAAGAGCGAATCGGCGACGAGGGCCAGATCAGCAAGGAGGCCAAGGGAAGGCTCGAGCAGAAGGGACAGACCACAACGAGAGGCGCAACCGTGCGCCCAGGGGACCACTATCGAGAAAGGCCGTCAGAGACTGAAAGGCCAATGATCCGCAAGACAAGAAGTCACAAGACAAGGATCCACAAGCCAAGAATCCGAAAGACAAGGATTCACGCTGGGCAAGAAACCGAAACCGGGGAATCAGGGATGAACCAGCCGAGACGCCACTTCCGGCGTGCGTGACAGGCCTGCGGCACCCTCGCCGTGGGTGATGATGACATCGGCGTCGATCAGGGCGCCAAAGAAGGCGGGACGCAGCACGCCCCACTTGCTGTCGTCGAATACCAGGATCCGCTGGGCGGCGGTTTCGATGGCGGCCTGCTTGGGCGCCACTTCATGAAAGTGAAAGCAGCTCAGGCCCCGTGCGGCATGCACCCCGGCGGCGGAGAGAAAGGCGCGATTGATGCCGAGTCCCCGGACCTGGCGGGCAATATCTTCGCCGTCGAAGGACTGGGAGACGCCCTGATAGACGCCGCCCAGCAGGATCAGTCGGATGCCATCGAAATGGCTGACCGCATTGGCCACGTTAAGGGCGTAGGTCACCACCGTCAGGTCTCGTCGGCTGGCAAGTTCTGCGATCATCGGCACCAGGGTGGTGCCGCAATCGATAAACAGGGTATCGCCGTCTTCCACGTAGCCACTGGCGCGGCGACACAGACGCGCCTTGATATCGGCGCCGCGATCCTGTTGAGTTTCCAGGTCGTAGACTGGCGTGAAGTGGGGGTCGTCGCGGCGAACCAGATGCCCGCCCATCAGCATCAGAGGGCTGTCCTTGGTGGACACGTCGCGCCTCAGGGTCATCTCTGACACACCGCAGAGGATGGCGGCGTCCGCCAGCCTCAGGCTGCCGCCTCCGGCGAGCGCCTGCAAAAGGCGCTCCTGTCGCTGAATACTGCGCTGATTCATGGATTCTCCCCCGCGCCTCGACGGTCATGGCTTGCTGCCGTCGTTTTTCAATAAGCATGCCCTGAACTACCGGGTTCAGCCAGTGCCCGGGCAGGTAAGAAAACGCCACTGCACAAATGTTATTTTTCTCACATCAGGTGTTACTATACACTCATTGACGGATGGGCCCAGCCCGTGCCGGCCCTTTCTGCTCGACAACAATCACTCGACACGAGCCGCCGCCATGTCCCATCACCTCTATAATTCCTGTTCTGATACCCCATTCGGCATAAGAGATCTCCGCCTCGTTCGAGGCAATTGCCGGGTATCAACGCGATGCGGGACGCCAGACCAGGCCCGAAGTGCGATGATCTATTCTTCAATGTTCATATTTTGATGAGGCGAAGGAACCTATGACACTCCTGATGAGCCTGGTCGGCATGGCCACCCTGATCGCCATCGCCGTCGCGTTCTCCTACAACCGCCGTGCCATTCGCCTGAGAACCGTGGGGGGCGCCTTCCTGATCCAGGCCGGTCTCGGGGCCTTCGTCCTTTACGTGCCCTTCGGCCAGAAGGTCCTGAAGACCGTGTCGGACGCCGTCAGCCAGGTGGTGCTCTACGCCAACGACGGCATCGGCTTTCTGTTCGGCGGCCTGGCCAACGCCGATAGCGTCGGCTTCGTGTTCGCGGTCAAGGTGCTGCCGGTGATCATCTTCTTCTCGTCGCTGACGGCGGTGCTCTACTACCTGGGCATCATGCAATGGATCGTGCGGCTGCTCGGCGGCGCGCTGCAGAAGCTGCTCGGCACCTCGCGCACCGAGTCGCTGTCCGCCACCGCCAACATCTTCGTCGGCCAGACCGAGGCACCGCTGGTCGTACGCCCCTTTATCGCCCGCATGACCGCCTCTCAGCTGTTTGCGGTGATGTGCGGCGGCCTTGCCTCGGTGGCAGGCTCGGTGCTTGCCGGCTACGCTGCGCTCGGTATCCCCATGGAATACCTGGTGGCCGCCTCCTTCATGGCGGCCCCCGGCGGTCTGCTGTTCGCCAAGCTGATCATGCCGGAAACCGATCCCGAGGCGGACAAGGCCGACCGTGTCTCCGAGGTCATCGAGGACGAAGACCAGCCGGCCAACGTGCTCGACGCCGCCGCCGGTGGCGCCTCGTCCGGCCTCAAGCTTGCGGCCAACGTGGGCGCCATGTTGCTGGCCTTCATCGGCTTGATCGCCCTGCTCAACGGTATCCTCGGTGGCGTCGGTGGCTGGGTCGGATTCGAGGATCTCAGCCTCGAGCTGATCCTGGGCTGGGTGTTCTCGCCGCTGGCCTTCCTGCTCGGTATTCCCTGGGAAGAGGCAACCCTGGCCGGGTCCTTCATCGGCCAGAAGCTGGTGGTCAACGAGTTCGTCGCCTTCATCAACCTGGCCCCCTATATCGACGGCGAGCAGCTCGTGGCCGCCACCGGCGAGGTGATGAGCGACCATACCGCCGCTGTGCTGTCCTTCGCGCTATGCGGCTTCGCCAACCTGTCCTCCATCGCCATCCTGCTGGGCGGGCTCGGCAGCATCGCCCCGAGCCGTCGTCACGATATCGCCCGCTATGGCCTCAAGGCGGTGCTGGCCGGCACCCTGTCCAACCTGATGTCGGCCTGCATCGCCGGCTTCTTCATGACTCTGGGCGCCTGATCCCACGTCGCGGATCCAGCGCCCGCCCTCACATCATCGGCCGCCCGAGGCGGCGGCCTGTCCCACTCCAGGAGCCTCCCATGTCCCCCCAGTCGACCAACCCCTCCGTGATCGCTCGCCAGGCACTGTCCTTGATGGATCTGACCAGCCTCAACGATGACGATACCGACCATGTCGTCGAGGCCCTGTGCCAGCGGGCCAAGACGCCGCTGGGCCATACCGCGGCGGTGTGCGTCTATCCGCAGTTCGTGGTGCCGGCGCGGCGCGCCCTCACCGCCCACAACCTCAGCGGCCAGGTCAAGATCGCCACCGTGACCAACTTCCCCCACGGCGAAGACGATGTCATGGCAGCCGCCCGCGCCACCCGTGAAGCGGTGGCCTCCGGTGCCGACGAAGTGGACGTGGTCTTTCCCTACCGCGCCTTCATGAATGGCGATGATCAGATCGGCCAGGAGTTGGTCGAGATGTGCAAGGCCGCCGCCAGCGGCCGCACCCTCAAGGTGATCCTGGAGACCGGCGAGTTGAAGGACGCCGAGCTGATCCGCCGGGCCAGCGAGCAGGCCATCGCCGGCGGAGCCGACTTCCTCAAGACGTCCACCGGCAAGGTCGCCGTCAACGCGACGCCCGAGGCCGCCCGAGTGATGCTGGAGGTGATTCGCGACGCAGACCGCCCGGTCGGCTTCAAGGCCGCCGGTGGCGTTCGCAGCGTCGAGGACGCCGCCGTCTATCTGGAACTTGCCGCCCAGATCATGGGCGCCAACTGGGCCCGTCCCGAGACCTTCCGTTTCGGCGCCTCGGGCCTGCTCGACAATCTGCTGATGACCGCGGGTGTCGGTGTCGACGGCGGAGGCCAGTCCGGAGGCTACTGATGCTGTTGCAGGATATTCTTGCCGCCAAGCGTGACGGTCAGGCGCTGTCCAGTGAGGCCATCCGCCAATTCGTGATGGCCATCGCCGATGACAGCGCCGGTCAGGAGCAGATCGGCGCCTTCGCCATGGCCACCTATCTCAACGGCATGACGCTGGACGAGACGGTGGCGCTGACCGAGGCGACCCGGGACTCCGGCAGCGTGCTGGACTACCGACAGCTGGACCTGCCGGGGCCTATCCTCGACAAGCATTCCACCGGCGGCGTGGGCGACCCGGTGTCGCTGATTCTCGGCCCCTGGCTCGCCGCCTGCGGGGCCCACGTGCCGATGATCTCCGGTCGTGGTCTGGGCCACACCGGCGGCACCCTGGACAAGCTCGAGGCCATTGCCGGCTATGACGTCACTCCTCGGCGCACCACCTTCGAGCGCCTGCTCAAGGACGTCGGTGTGGCCATCGTCGGCCAGAGCGGCGATCTGGCGCCGGCGGACAAGCGCCTCTACGCAGTGCGCGACGTCACCGCCACGGTTGCCTCGTTGCCTCTGATCGTTGCCTCGATCCTCGGCAAGAAGCTCGCCGAAAACCTCGATGCCCTGGTCATGGACGTCAAGATCGGCAACGGCGCCTTCATGACAAGCGATGACGAGACCCGAACCCTGGCCGCCACCATCGCCGACGTCGCCCGACGTGCCGGCACCCCGACCACGGCGGTGCTCAGCGACATGAACCAGACCCTGGCCGAAAGCGCCGGCAACGCCATCGAGGTACGCGAGTGCCTGGCGATAATGCGCGGTGAGCGGCGCGACTCCCGGCTGCTGACGCTGACCCGCCGCCTGGCGGTGGAAGCGCTGCTGGCCGGCCGACTGGCGACGTCCAGAGAGGACGCCGAACGCCAACTCGAGGCACGCCTGGCCAGCGGCGACGTGGCCGAGCGCTTCGAGCGCATGGTGGCAGGCCTCGGCGGACCGACCGACCTGCTGGAAAACGCAGGCGCCCTGCCCGCCCCGGCCCCGGTGATCCAGGACGTCCTGGCCGAGCATCCGGGACGGGTGGCACGTCAGGACGTCAAGGCACTCGGCATGGCGGTGGTCGAGCTGGGCGGCGGGCGCCGCCGAGCCGGCGACGCCATCGACCATCGCGTCGGCCTGGACGCCATCGCCGCCATCGGCCAGACGGTCGACCGTCACACCCCGCTGGCGCGCATTCACGCCGCCAGCCAGGCGGATGCCGACCGACTCGCGGCGCGGGTACGTGAGGCCTTCACCCTCGGCGACGAGGGCACGCCCCCGCCACTGGTGCACGAGACCTTGTGCGATCCTTCGATAACGGGAGAGACACCATGAGCCGCGCGATCGTGCTGGTGATGGATTCCTTCGGCATCGGCGCCGCCCCCGACGCCGAGCGCTTCGGCGACGCCGGCGCCGATACCCTCGGTCATATTGCAGAGGCCTGTGCCCGCGGCCAGGCCGACGACCGTGGCCGCTGCGGCCCGCTAAAGCTTCCAAACCTGGCCCACCTGGGTCTCTATCACGCCCACCGCGAGGCCACCGGCGCCAGCGCCGAAGGCGTCCAGCTAGGCGAGGTCGACGGCGCCTACGCTCACGCCATGGAGGTGTCCTCGGGCAAGGACACCCCGTCCGGGCACTGGGAAATCGCCGGCGTCCCGGTGCGCTTCGACTGGGGCTACTTCGAGGACAAGGAGCAGAGCTTTCCGCCGCAACTGCTCGAGGCGCTGATCGAGGAGGCGTCGCTACCCGGTGTGCTGGGCAACTGCCATGCCTCCGGCACCGAGATCATCGCCCGTCTGGGTGAAGAGCACTGCGCCAGCGGCAAGCCCATCGTCTACACCTCCGCCGACAGCGTCTTCCAGATCGCCGCCCATGAGGATAGCTTCGGCCTCGAGCGCCTGCTGTCGCTGTGCGAGACCGCCCGGCGGCTGCTCGAGCCCTACAATATCGGTCGAGTGATCGCGCGCCCCTTCGTTGGTGACGACGCCGCGAGCTTCCAGCGCACCGGCAATCGTCGCGACTACAGCGTCGAGCCGCCCTCGCCCACGGTGCTGTCGAAGCTGCACGATGCCGGCGGCGAGGTGGTGGCCATCGGCAAGATCGCCGACATCTACGCCCACTGTGGCATCAGCCGCCTGATCAAGGCGTCGGGCCATGACGCTTTGATGGCGGCGACCCTGGCGGCCATGGATGAACCGGTGGCGAGCGACACCCAGCGCCTGATCATGACCAACTTCGTCGACTTCGACATGGTCTACGGCCACCGCCGCGACGTGTCCGGCTATGCGGCGGCGCTGGAAGCCTTCGACCAACAGCTGCCGGCGCTGCTCGAACGGTTGACCGACGACGACCTGTTGATCATCACCGCCGACCACGGCTGCGACCCCACGTGGCAAGGCAGCGACCACACCCGCGAGTTCATCCCGGTGCTGGCCAGCGGCGCTGGGCTTGCGGCGGGATCGCTGGAGCGTCGCCAGAGCTTCGCCGACATCGGCCAGAGCCTGGCGAGCCATTTCGGTCTTGCCCCCATGGCCGACGGTGAGAGCTTTATCGAGCGCAAACGAGCATTGGATAGACGAGGAGCTTAGATGGCTACCCCCCACATCAAGGCCGAACGTGGTGATTTCGCCGACACCGTGCTGATGCCCGGCGATCCCCTGCGCGCCAGATACATCGCCGAGACCTTTCTCGAAGATGCGCGCCTGGTCAACGAGGTGCGCAACATGTACGGCTACACCGGCCGCTACAAGGGACGCGAGATCTCGGTCATGGGCCACGGCATGGGCATCCCCTCGGTATCGATCTACGCCAAGGAACTGATCACCGAATTCGGCGCCAGACGGCTGATCCGCGTGGGCTCCTGCGGCGCCGTGCGCGACGACGTCAAGGTGCGTGATCTGATCATCGGCCTCGGCGGCAGCACCGACTCCGGCGTCAACCGCTCGCGCTTTCGCGGCCTCGACTTCGCCGCCATCGCCGACTTCGACCTGACCCGCGCCGCCGTGGACGCTGCCGGCGCCCAGGGTACCCCGGTCAAGGTCGGCAACATATTCTCTGCCGACCTGTTCTATCACCCGGACCCGGCGCTGATCGACTGCCTGCGCAAGTTCGACATCGTTGGCGTCGAGATGGAAGCTGCCGGCCTCTACGGCGTCGCCGCCGAATTCGGCGCCCGTGCCCTGACCATCTGCACCGTATCGGACCATATCGTCAACGGCGACAGTCTCTCCAGCGACGAGCGCGCCACCAGCTTCGACGAGATGATGACCATCGCCCTCGAGGCCGTGCTCGAGGACGACCGCCAGCAAACTGGCCGCCAGGAGACCACCCGATGAACGATCCAAGGACGACAGAGACCGTCGACGCCGATATCGTCAAGGCGCTGATCGAGGTACGCGGCCGCGCCTACGTGCCCTACTCCAGCCACCCGGTAGGCGCTGTGCTGATCAGCGACTCGGGAGCCCGCTACGTCGGCGCCAACGTCGAGGTCGCCCACTACAAGGGACTGTGCGCCGAGGCCTCGGCCATCGCCGCCATGGTCACCAGCGGCGAGACCCGGCTGAAGGAGGTCTACGTCATCGGCCCCGGCGAGCACCTGTGCACCCCCTGCGGTGACTGCCGTCAGCGCCTGCGTGAATTCTCCGCCCCCGATACCCTGATCCGGGTGGTGGACGCGGACGGCCGGCTGCTCAAGCGCTACACCATGGATGAGTTGCTGCCGGACTCCTTCGGGCCGGAGAACCTGGGCAAGGACTCCGCCTTCGCCAGCTAGGCGAGCGAATTTACTACCTCGGAGTTGTCCGCTCTGACGTTGCCGAATCGGCTCGATTTGCTTGGCAGACCTGCCGGAGCGCCAAACGAACTGACTCGGCAACCGGAGCGCTACTGGATGCCCTGAAACAATCTCGGATTGTAGATCCGTGCCCGGATGTCGATGAGCGAGACGTTGTCCATGTCCGGGTGCAGCGGGTTTACCACCGCCACCTGATCAATACCCGCAGCAGCGGTACTTGGCACCAGCAGTATCAAGTTACGGGCCGCCGACAGGAACGCTGTACCGAGTCGCCGCGTGTGTTCAGGAGGGGGAAAGAGGTCCCAGCCATCAGCCAATTCATCGACTCCAATCTTCTCGACGGCGCTGCTTTGTACGTCGTAGATGCCCAGGCGAAAATCCTTCGGGACCAATCGCGGGTCTGGAATATAGTTACCCATTTCCAGCATGGCGACGGAGGCACTGGTACCGAAATACAGCACCGGGTGGCCGGGGTCGTTCCAGCGCGCTCCATCGTGATAGCTGGCCCCGCGACCGGACAGATTGGCCAGAAAACGCTCAGGGGCGATACGGTACAGCCTCATCAACTGAAATCGCCGTAACTGATCTTGCGCAGCACCTGTCGTACCAGTTCACGGCCAGCAAAGGTATCCAGGAGTTCGATCGGACGCGAGCCGGCGAGTGCGGGTACCTCGGCGTGCAGCCATTGATGACCGATGGCTTCGTCAGCGAACACCTCACCCACCTCGACAAACAACTTCAGCGTGTCGAGTACTTCTTCGCTTTGTGCCCGCCCCAGCGCCTTGCGCTTGTAAAAGCGATGCAGATTGCCGGAGTCCGTCTCCAGCAGTCGTACAAAGAGATCGCGGTCGGCCGACAGTGCATCGATCGCCTGTTTGAGCACGCTTCCCGGCAGCCCTTGCCTGACGGTTCTGATGAAAGCGGTTGAATCGGTGTATACCTCGCGGGGCAGATCGATCTGCGCCATCACTCCGCCACCCGCTGTGCGGTCCTTTTCGAGAAGCTCCATCGTGGTCTCCTGGCGCTCACTCGCTGGCACGGCGCCAGCAGCGTTCCCACCTGTACTCTTCAGCATACCTCATATCGAAGTTTTACCAACATCAATATGATCTAAACCCGACAACGGTACACCCTCGCCGACTCGCCACCACACAGCTGAACGCGTCACCGCCAGGGGAGGAGCACCAGCCTAAGCCAATTCGACCTATGCTCAATACTGTTCAGCGCGACCCCGTCCGGCTCACCACACTCGCTCAAGACGTGACATTCCCCTTGGGAACGAGGTAGGACGAGGGGCCCCTGCTCTACAGAGCCTTATGCACGTCACCGGGGTGGCGGCCATCACCGTGCAAGCTCCCGCACCTAAGTACCCGCCTCAATTCAAACAACAAGGTAACGGTCCATGACCCTAGACTTCACCCCCGGCGAAAATATCGCCATGAAGATTCCGACCCACGAGTACGAGGCGACCGTTGCCTTCTACCGCGAGATCCTGAAG
>DJIP01000380.1:0-12624 GCA_002433675.1 Halomonas halophila | reverse complement strand
CTGTGGCTGGATCGCGAGCCGCACTTGAGCCAGGCGGAGATCTGGCTCCAGATCCTGGCCAGCGACATCCAGGCCGCCTCGAGCTACCTCGAACAGCAGGGCTGCCAGCGCCGTGACGAGATCGAGCACCTGCCGGAAGAATTCAACTCGTTCTGGATCACCAGCCCCTGCAATATCATCCACCTGGTGTCACCCGCCGATGACTCGTCCCCCGACGGTGGGACAATGGGAAACTGAGCCAATTGAGCTGCGATTCCACAGCGCGCCAGACGCAAAAAAGGCCACCACTGGTGGCCCACAAGGCTTGCTGGACTTGCCTGAGATCGGTTCCATCAGACGTGCAGTAGCGTCTTTCACGTGGCGAGACTGGCGGTGACACCACGCGATTTGAAGGCTCGTTTGTCACAAGGGGTGGCCACCCTTACTTAGGGCTCAAGAGCCCCTCGGCGTCAGACGCTTTGCTTCAGGCCACCTTTCCCTCGCTGAAACGCTTCTTGAGATAGGCGACGATGTCCATGGATTCGTACATCCAGGTCTCGCTGCCGTCTTCATGGGTGATCAGCAGGCACGGCACCTGAATCTTGCCGCCGCCTTCCTTCAATGCCTTGCGGTGCGCCGGGTTGGCGCCCGCGTCGCGGATATCCACCTCGACGCCGAGCTTGTCGAGTTCACGGCGCACAAAGGCGCAGAACGGGCAGTGGGCGAAATGGTAAAGCGCGAGATCCTTGGCAACGGTCATGGTGACGACTCCCTCGTGGGTGATACCGCTCAATAGCGATGTGGTCGGTGACGCCACTCCATTGGAGAGCCGACGACACCAGCAACAGTTGGTGCAGGCGACGGCACGTTCCAGAGGTTCAACCTTGGCGCTGAGCCTTGGTACCAGACCTTGCCGCCGCCCGACTTGCTAGCTTGGTGTCGACACCCGCGAGTTCCTGACAGCCTTTCCCGACTTTTTTCACCTCAGTGCAATTTATGCGGGGTACAGCACATCGCCATCAGGTGCCCGGGTCCGGCGAAGCGCCGGTAGCGCTGGTCTGATGGTGGGGGTCAGCCACCCCGGCCTGGCCCCGGCCACGACCACTGGCATCGCGGCCCTGGTGGTCGGCCTCGCCCTCGCTGGTGGTGCCGTCGAGACGCCCGCCACCACGGCCTTCCATGCTGACGCTGAGGCGCGGCGCGCCCAGCTCGACGCCCCTCTCCTCCATGCGCTGCTTGAGCAGCATATTGAAGGCACGGGCCACGTCCCACTGCATTTCCGGTGAGGTGCGAAAACGCATCCGCAGGATCGCGCAGCCGTCCTCGAAGCGATCGATCCCCTGCATCTCCAGCGGTGACCAGATGTGATGGCGCATGATCGGATCCTGACGAAGATCCCGGGCGGTCTCCTGCATCAGGGTGGTGGCGTCGTCGATCTTCATGTCGAAGGGAATGCGGATCTTCATCAGCGCCACACCGAACTGCCGCGACATGTTGTGGATGGAGTCGATACGCGAGAAGGTCAGGATATGTACGATGCCGTCCAGGTCGCGCAGACGTACGGTCCTGAGCGTCAGTCCTTCCACCGTGCCCATGTGGCCGTTGATCTGAACGAAGTCGTCCACCGCCAGGGAGTCCTCGATCAGGATAAAGATGCCGGTGATCAGGTCCTGCACCAAGGTCTGGGCACCGAAGCCGATGGCCAGACCGATCACCCCGGCACCGGCCAGCAGCGGCGTCACGTTGACCCCCAGATTGGCCAGGCCGACGATAGAGGCGATGATCACGATGGCCGCGAAGATCACGTTGCGAATCATCGGGGTGATGGTCTGGGCCCGCGCCTGATTGACCCGCCGCCCCCGCGAGCGTGCCGAGGAGGTCAGCGCCCGCTGGATGGCGGTATCGGCGAAGATCCACACCAGCCAGGCCAGCAACACGGTAAAGGCGATCGCCAGGATCGCCTGGCCGATGCGTACGCTGGCCACCCCTTCGCGGCCGATCCCCACCAGCGAGCCACCCCACACCTGCAGCGACAGCTCGGCGAACACCAGCCAGGCCAGCACATGCCCTAGGGTGTATGCGAAACGTTCAAGCCGGCGGCGATACTCGCTGTGGTGCCGGTGGCGACCCCGGCTATGGTCATGACGCTCGTTCTGTCGACGCAGAAGTGCGGTGACCACCAGGGTCAGCACCAGCAGGGCGGCGTTGATGATCGAGCGGGCCAGTGCGGTACCGACATCGCCCCCGGTGACAAAGATCGCCACCAGCGAGGCCCCCACCAGCAGCAGCGCCGGAATATGCCATAACCGACCGATCACCCGGGTGACCTCGGTGGGACTCGAGCAATCGCTGCGGATGGCATAGGTGCGGTTACGAATCAGATGTTTGATCGGTCGCTTGAAGCGAACGATGAAGCGGAAGGTCAGCACCGCGGCCAGGATATTGGCCAGCACCGAAGCGAGCGAGGACAGGTCGAACCCCAGCAGGTCCACCAGACGCTCGGTCTTGAAGGCGTCGCCGAGGGCGATCAGGGCGCCGATGACGAACAGCGGACGCAAAGCCCGCTGCTGCAGCAGCTTGACCGCGGTATAGCGATGCCCGCGGGTGAACACCGAGATGACGATCTCGACCACCACCGACAGGATGCGCCCGCACAGCGCGGCGTAGGCGATCACCGATACGACGGTGCGCCCGGCGCTGCCGGGCACCAGCTGTGACACCCCCAGCACCGCCAGAAAGGCCAGCGCCCAGGGCAGCATGCGGCGCAGAAAGTGAGCCGCCAGCAGCCACGCCTTGGGCTCCCGCGGCAGGTCCATTGGCCAGCCTCGGCGGGACCCTATCAGACGCCCCAGCGCCACCAGGATGATCACCATGCCACCCCAGATTGTCAGCAGGATGCTGAACTCCACGGCGAACTGGGCCAGCTCGCTGTGGCTGGTGTCGGCGATCAGGCCATTGATATCGCGCCAGCCCTCCGCCAGCTTGGCGCGCCACTGGGCCATGGGCGATCCGGCGCCCTCGGCCTGCTCGCCAAGCTCGGTGAAGGTGTCGGCAAGCGCCCCCAGCAGTCCCTGGGAACCGGTGCCGGTTTCCGCTGCGGCCTGGCCCGCGTCGCGCAGTGACCTGAGGCTATCGAGCAACTCCTGACGGCTCTGGTCGCTTTCCAGCGTCTGGATCAGGGTATCCAGGGAGCGCTGCAGCTCTTCGGAAGAGGCCTGCTCGGGGGCCTTTTCACCGCCTCCGGCCAGGGCCTCCAGCGCCAGCCCCTGGGCCGACGCCTGAACGGGCAAAATACTTACCCCAATGAGAAAGAGAAGCACAAACCATTGAAATATGTGAAAGATTTTACTTCTATGCAGCAACATTCGTGCTCCCTGCCGGTGAGGACTCGGCGCCGCCGCCGATGAAAAGTGACCGCCTATGGTAGTCTGCGAAGTAACGTCCCACTAATGCCTTATCAGGATGCCGCCATGAAAGCTCAAGCGCCACCCGAGCCCACCACCGCCGACGGAGCCATCCGCAAGGTGGGGGTGGAAATCGAGTTCGCCGGCCTGGACCCCATGGCCACCGCAGAGATGGTCCAGACCCTGTTCGACGGTCGTATCGAGGTCCAGAGCGCCCACCGGATGAAGGTCAGGGACACCCAGTGGGGCGACTTCAAGATCGAACTGGATTCCCACTACGTCCACCCCGAATCGCCCGAGGAGGCGGCCAGGGCACCCGGCGACGATTGGGACCGCATGCGCCGCGACCTCGACCGTCGCTCGCGCGAGTTGCTGGGCGACATGGTCACCGGCCTGGTGCCGACGGAGATCGTCTGCCCCCCGGTCCCCTGGGATGAGCTCGACAAGCTGGACACGCTGTTCGACGGACTGCGCGAGCACGGTGCCAAGGGTACCGAGGCCAGCCTGCTGTACGGTTTCGGCCTGCACCTGAACCCGGAGCTGCCGAGCCTCGAGGCCGAGGACATCCTGCGCTATCTGCGCGCCTACCTGCTGTCCGCCGACTGGCTGCGCGAACAGATCCGGGTCGATATCACCCGGGAGGTGCTGCCCCACGCCAACCCCTTCCACAAGCGCTACTGCCTCAAGCTGTTCGACGAGGATTATGCGCCCGATATCGACCAGCTGATCGACGACTATCTGGCCGACAACGACACCCGCAACCGTGATCTGGACATGCTGCCGCTGTTCGCCTACCTGAGGCCCGACCATCCCCACGAGCTGTTTCGCAAGGAGCTTGTCCAGCCGCGCCCCACCTTTCACTACCGTCTGCCCAACGCCCAGCTGTCCGAAGCCGACTGGGGCGCGGTGACCGAATGGAACCGCTGGCTCGAGGTCGAGCGGCTGGCCTGCGCGCCCGAGACCTTGCATGAGCGTATGGCGGAGTACCGAGCCCGTCACCTCGACAGCTCGCTGTGGCAAAAGATCAAGCACAAGCTCAAGGGAGACTCCAAGGATGGCTGAACGCCCGGTGATCGGTATTTCCACCTCCGACCACAAGAGCCTGCTGGCCTGGTGTTTCGACTGGTTCGCGGTGTGGCGCCACGGCGGCAAACCGCTCAGGCTATCGCCGTCGCGGCCACGCCCGGACCGGCTCGATGGGCTGATCGTCGGCGGGGGTGATGATATCCAGGCGCATCTATATGGCGGCGAGATGCAGCTCGACGTGCGCGTCGACCCCGAACGTGACGAACTGGAACTCGAGCTGCTGGCCCGGGAGATACCGCGCAATACACCAGTGCTCGGCATCTGCCGCGGCTCGCAACTGATCAATGTCCACCTGGGTGGCACCCTGGACAGCGACATCTACACCACCCACGAGGGGCTCAAGCGCCGGCGCACCGTGCTGCCGCGCAAGACCGTGGACATCGTCGAGGGCAGTCGCCTGCACCAGCTGCTGCGGGTCAGCTGGTGTCGCATCAACAGCCTTCATCACCAGGCGGTGGAACACACCGGTCGCGGTGTGGATATCGTGGCACGTGACCGGGATGGTCTGGTGCAGGGGATCGAGTCCCGCGAGCACGACTTCCTGCTGGGGGTTCAGTGGCACCCGGAATTCCTGATCTTCAATCGCCCCCAGCAACGCCTCATCCGCGCCCTGGTCGACGCGGCGAGAAAGCCCCACGCCGAGCGCCAGGTGCCACCGGAACCCAGCGCCGAACGTCCCACGCAAAGCGCCTCCTGAGCACAAGCTTTCGAGGGTCAATGCAGCTGCGCGAAAAAGCCCGCCAATCGGCGGGCTTTTCCATGTAGCAACAACGTCGTGGCAACTAAGTCGTCGCAACGACATCGTGGCAACAACGTCGCTGACGTGAACCGGGCGGATCAGGTCAGCTTGGCGTCCAGGCTGATCTCGGCGTTCAGCAGCTTGGAGATCGGGCAGCCGGCCTTGGCCTTCTCGGCGGCCTCCTTGAACACGGACTCGTCGGCGCCGGGGATGCTGGCGCGAGTGGTCAGGTGCACCTTGGTCACGGCGAAGCCACCGTCGACCTCGTCGAGGGTCACCTCGGCGCTGGTGTCGATGCTGTCGGCTTCCAGGTCGGACTCGCCCAGAATCATCGACAGCGCCATGGAATAGCAGCTGGCGTGGGCCGCACCGATCAGTTCTTCCGGATTGGTCCCGGCCTGGCCTTCGAAGCGCTGCTTGAAGTCATAGGGAACATCGCTGAGCGCGTCGCTGTTGGTGGATACAACGCCCTTGCCCTGCTTGAGACTGCCCTTCCACTGCGCGGATGCGGTGTTGGTGATACTCATGACGACTCCTTCCAGTTGAGATACACGGGCTGGTAAACACACTACGGTGGCGCCTCTTCCTGAAGCGCTCGCCCCGAGCGCCCCCATCAAAGATCGGGACCTGCGGGGCCAATCATCCCTGGCGGGACAACTGATGACTTCACCATGCATCTTGTACCGAGGTCTGTCCAGCCTCGTCTTGCGCGTCGACGGTCATGGCTGCGATAGTCGATCGCATCTCTGGAAAACTATTCCGCAAAGGTGTGCGACATGACGACTGCCAAGGTTCTGCTGGAAACCGGAAGCACCGCCGAGGCCCTGCCTGCCCTGGGCCAGGGCACCTGGTACATGGGTGAGGGGCGCTCGCCCCGGCGACAGGAAATCGCCGCCCTGCAACGTGGGCTGGAGCGTGGCCTGCGGCTGATCGACAGCGCCGAAATGTACGGCGACGGTGCCGCCGAACGCCTGGTCGGCGAGGCCATCCAGGGTCGCCGCGACCAGGCGTTTGTGGTCTCCAAGGTCTACCCCTGGAACGCCGGTCGCGACAGCGCCATCGCCGCCTGCGAAGCGAGCCTTGAGCGCCTGGGCACCGATTACCTGGATCTGTACCTGCTGCACTGGCCGGGGAGCATCCCGCTGGACGAAACGCTGGAGGCCTTCGATCGCCTGGTCGCTGCCGGCAAGATTCGTCGCTTCGGTGTGTCGAACTTCGATGTGGACGCCATGCAGACCCTCGCTAGCCTGCCCGGTGGCGGCGACTGCGCGGTCAACCAGGTCCTTTACCATCTGGCGTCGCGGGGAATCGAGGTCGCCCTGAGGCCCTGGCAACGCCGGCAGCGGATGCCGCTGATGGCCTACTGTCCGCTGGCCCAGGCCGGCGCCGCCGGCGCCGACCCCTTGGCCGACCCGCAACTTGGCGAACTCGCCGCGGACCTCGGCTTGACCCCGGCGCAACTGCTGCTGGCCTGGGCCATCCGCCCGGTCGAGGGCCAGCACGAGGTCATCGCGATTCCCAAGGCCGCCGCTCCCAAGCACGTCGACGACAATGCCAGGGCACTGGAGGTAACCCTGGACGAGGCGACGCTTGCGCGACTCGACGCCCTGTATCCTGCGCCCCAGCGCAAGGTGCCGCTGGATATCGTCTAGCTGAGCCAAGCTTGACGAGACACGGGAGTGCGTCTTCGGCTCAGCGAAAGCGCGCTTTCAACTCCGCCAACCGCTCGGCCAGGCTGTCGCTGCCGATCTCCCTCAACCTTTCGATATTGCGCTCGGGGATAGCCTCGGGGTCGGGATAGTGGGCCAGCGCCCTTTCCAGCCCCTCTTCACGCAGCAGATGCCACACCGGCCAGGGTGAACGATTGGTGAAGTTGGCCGGGTCATCGTCATCCACACCGTCGAAGACATAGTCAGGATGGAAGCTCGCCAGCTGGAAGACGCCCTCGTAGCCGCGGTCGGCAAGCAATACCTCGGCCATGGCCAGGGCGTCGAGATAGTCGTCGAAGTCGGCAAGCCCTCGGGTGAACACCAGCAGGCTGGTCTCCACCTCGGGTGTCGTCTCGAGATGGTGGCAGGCCTCCATCAGCGACACCAGGGCGTCCTCGAGCCTGCGCCCGTCGACCTCGTTATAGCGAATCGACCCGCGAGTGACCTCGCGTCCGGCGAACGGGCAGACGTTGAGGCGAACCACGAATTCCTCGACCCAGGCTGCGGTGGCGGCAACGCCGGGTGATACCTCTGTGTCGGACATGGTGAGCTCTCGGATGCTTGAGTGAAGGCCGGCTCAGCGTCGTGACGCCAGCCTGTCGGCCAGCCGCGTGGGTTCTGGCAGCTTGTAGCGGCCAAGGCAGGCCACCGCCCAGTCCCTGGCAGAATCCACCGACAGCCGGTGGCCCGGCGACACGAACACCGGCTTGACGCCGGCGCGCGAGCGTAGCACGACCCCGATGCGCTCGTCGCCGTCCATCAGATCGGTGCTCTCGGCACGCGCCTCGGGGACCTCGCCATGGCGCCCGGTCAGGCGCTTCTTGGCCACGCCCAGGGTGGGCAGATCCAGCCACAGTCCAAGGTGCGCCGCCACCCCCAGGCGCCGGGGATGGGCGATGCCGTGGCCGTCCACCATCACCAGGTCCACGCGGCTGTCGAGTCGCTCGAAGGCCGCCAGGGCAGCCGGTATCTCGCGAAAGGACAAGAGCCCCGGCACGTAGGGCATGCGCGTTGGCTGACGCGCCACCACCTGCTCGATCGGCGCAAGCCCCGGCCAGGACAGCACCACCACCGCGGCGCGGGTGGTGTCGCCTCCATCTTCGAAGCCGATGTCCACCCCGGCAATCTGTTTCACGTCACCAACGGCGTCCTCGCGTATCAGGCGTCCTGCCAGGGTCCGCTGCAGAGCGATGGCCTCCTTCGGCGCCAGGTCCCAGTCGTGCAGCGCAGTCTCACCTGTCCTGGAGTGCTGAGTCATGTCACCTCCCTGTTGATGACCTGGTGTGGCTGAAGCCGCCACCCGCTCGCGGTAGACTACGCGCCAGCCACCGGGATCAACAAGCCGCCGGTCACAAGGCCTGGCGCTCCATCAGGGAGGACGGATGAGGATCATCCACACCGCAGACTGGCATCTGGGCCAGAGCTTTCATGGCCAGGAACGTCACGAGGAACATCGCGCCTTCCTCGACTGGCTGGTCGACATCCTCGCCGAACGCCAGGTGGATGCGCTGCTGGTCGCCGGCGACGTCTTCGATGTGGTCAATCCGTCGCTGCGCGCCCAGGAGTTGCTCTATGACTTTATCGTCGGTGTTCACCGGCGCTGCCCCGACCTGACGATTGCGCTGATCGCCGGCAATCACGACAGCGGCAGTCGCATCGAGCTACCTGCCCCGCTGATGCAGCACCTGCGTACCCATGCCCTTGGCCGGGTACGCTTCGTCGATGATGGCGCGCTGGACAGCGATCGCCTGCTGGTGCCCTTGCGCGATGTCCAGGGTGAGGTCCGTGCCTGGTGCCTGGCGCTGCCCTTCCTGCGTCCGGCGGAGATCACCGGTCGTGGCCGGCAGAGCAGAGAAGCGGCGAGCGCAGCGCAGGGAGCGACGAACGCCGGCGACGACTATGTGGCGAGCGTCGAGCGGGTCCATCGCGAACTGATTGCGGCGGCCCGAGAAAGGCGCGAGCCCGGCCAGGCGCTGATCGCCATGAGCCACGCCCACCTGCGTGGCGCCGCCGTCTCCGAGGCCAGCGAACGCCCGATCGTCATCGGCGGCGAGGAGTCGCTGTCGGCCTCACTGTTTCCCGAGGACATCGACTACGTCGCCCTGGGCCACCTGCACCGCGCCCAGCGGGTCGGCGACGAGCGCATACGCTACAGCGGCAGCCCGCTGCCGCTGGACTTCAGCGAGGTCGACTACCCCCATCAGGTGCTGATGGCGGACTTCGCCGATGGCGCCCTTGCCCATGTCGAGCCCATCAGCGTGCCGCGGGCCGTGGCCATGCGACGCCTTGGCCCTGCCCCGCTGGAGGACATCCTGGTCGCGATCGAGGCGCTGCCGGCTCGCGACGAGGCAGGCCCGGTCGAACGCTGGGACTGGCTCGAGATCAACGTGCGCCTGGACGCCCCGATGCCGGAGTTGCGCTCGCGCATCGAGCAGGCGATGGGCGACCGGGCGGTGCGCCTGCTGCGACTGAAGCGCGAACTGCCGATCACTGAGTCACAGCCACCGGGGCGTGGCGAGCGCCTCGAGGACATCGGCCCGCGTGAGCTGTTTTCACGCACCTGGAAGGAGCGCTGGGGCGAGGCGCCGGATGACAGCGTGATCGCCGACTTCGACTGGCTATGTCAGCGCGTCCAGGACGCGGATGCCGAAGACCAGAGCGCGGATGCGCAAGTCCAGGACACCACCGAAGGGAGCGCGCAGCCATGAAGATTCTCGCCCTGCGCCTGTCCCAGCTGGCCTCCCTGCCCGGTCCGGTCGAGCTGGACTTTACCGCAGCCCCACTGGCCGATGCCGGCCTGTTCGCCATCACCGGTCCCACCGGCTCCGGCAAGAGCACCCTGCTCGACGCCCTGTGCCTGGCGCTGTTCGGCAATACGCCGAGGCTCCGCCACGCCCCGGGGCGCGACTCCCATCTGGACGACCTGGACGGCTCGCGGATCGCCACCGCCGACCCCCGCAGCCTGCTGAGGCGCGGCGCTGCCAGTGGCTACGCCGAGGTCGACTTCATCGGTCGCGACGGACGCCGTTATCGTGCGCGATGGGCCGTGCGCCGCGCCCGGGACAAGGCCGACGGCAAGCTGCAGGCGGTGGAGCAATCGCTGACAGATCTTGACGACGAGCGCCTGCTGACCGCCCAGAAGCGTGAATTCGCCGAGCTGATCCCCGAGCGTCTGGGGCTGTCGTTCGAGCAGTTCACCCGCGCCGTGCTGCTGGCCCAGAGCGAGTTTTCGGCCTTTCTCAAGGCCGACGACAACGCCCGCTCGGACCTGCTCGAGAAGCTCACCAACACCCAGGAGTACTCGCGCATCTCGGTCGAAAGCTACGCCCGGGCCAAGGAGGCCCGCGAAGCGGTCGCCCGCCAGCAGGCGCTGCTCGCCGAGGACGCCCCCTGCGACGACACTGCACGCCAGGCCATGGAACAGGAACTCGCCGAGGCCGAAGGCGAATTGGACACCTGCCAGCGGCAGATGAAGGCGCTGGACGAAGAGGCCCAGTGGCTCGCCCAGGATGCCCAGTGGCGCCAGCGCTGCGAACAAGCCGACGATAGCCTGGTGGAGGCAGAGGCCCAGTGGGAGGCCCTGAGCGAGCAGCGCCGTGAGTGCCAGATGCTCGAGCGCATCGCACCGTGGCGCCCTCAGTTACTGCGCCAGCGTAGCCTGTCCCGACAGTTGCCGGACCAGCGCCACCAGCTCGAGGAAGCCACGTCAGCCCTGGCCAGGGCACGCACCGCCCTGGAACAGCAGCATCAGCAGGTCTCGCGTCGCCGCCAGGCGCTGGAGGACAGCGAGCAGGCACTCGAGCAGGCCCGACCCGCCATCGCCCAAGCCCGTGAAATTGCCAGCGAGCTCAAGGGCCGCGAACAGCAGCATCGACAGCTGGAGGACGAACACCAGAAACGTAAGCGCCAGCGCGACGACCTCGACGCGCAGCAGCGAGCCCTGGCAGAGCGCCATCGTGGCCACCTGCAGCAGCGTGACGCCGCCACCCGCACCCTGTCGCATCATCTTGGCCAGCATCAGCAGGTCGCAACGGCCAGGGCCGAGTCCCAGCAACACCTCGAAGACGCCGGCCATCGCCTGCTGGCGCTGTCCGAGCTGGAACAGCGCTGGCGTCTGGTGCGCCAGCTCGATGATCAGCAGCGCCGGCTCGACGCCGAGCGCAACCGCGACACCGCACAACGCGATGAACTGCTGGAACACGGCAAGCAGGCGCGGGCGCGCCTGGACAATGCCGAGGCGGCGCACGAGCAACTGTCGCGTTTCATCCAGCGCGCCCGCGCCACCCGAAGCGACAGCGTCGCGGCCCTGCGCGCCACCCTGGAACCGGACACCGCCTGTCCGGTGTGCGGCAGCCACGACCACCCCTGGCGCGACTCGCCCCCCGCCACCCCGGAGGCCACCCAGCTCGCCGCCCAGATCGAACTGGAAGATAAGCAGCTTGCCGAGTCAGAAAGCCTACTCGGTGAGCTGCGCGAACAGCGTGACGCCCTGTTCGGGCGCTTTCAGGCGCTGAAGGCCAGTGTCGAACAGGCCGAGACCAGCCTCCTCGCGCTGGAACCTCGAAGGAACGAGGCCTGCGCCGGTCTCGACGAGGCCCAGGCCAGGCTCAATGATTCGGCGCTCGCCGAGCAGTGGCGCGCCCTCGACGCCGACGCCCGGCAAGCCTGGCTCACCGAGCACAGCGACCAGGCCCGCCAACGCCAGCAACAGGCCCGCGAGCGCCTCCGGGCGCTGGATGACGCCGAGCGCCAGCTGGCCCCGCTGGCAGAGGCCATCGAGGATGACGAGCGAGAACGTCAGGCGCTCACCTTGCGCGCTGCCACCTTCGACGAGGAACTCAAACGGCTCGACGATCAGCGTCCCGAGCTGACCCGCAGCATCGACGAGCACAGGCGACGCCTGGCCGAGGCGCTCGGCGATGACCGCTCGGCGGATGCCTGGCTCGAGCGCCTCGAAGCCCAGGTCCGCCAGGCCCGCGAGGCCCACGAGCAGGCCCGCCAGGCCCATGACCAGGCCCAGCGTCAGGTGTTGAGCCTGACCCAGCGGATCGAGCACGAGGGCAAGGCCCTGGCGGTGCTGGAGGACGAGAAGACCCGCCTGGACACCGAACTCGAACGCTGGCGCAGCGAGCATCCAGATATCGCCGATAACGATCTCGAGCGGCTGCTCGACCAAGCCGACGATGCGCTACAGGCCCTGCGCGCCCGACTGGACGGCGCCCGCGAGGCCTGCCAGACCGCCCGTACCAGTCGCGACGAGCGCCGCCAGGGCTGGCGCGCCTGGCGCGCCCGCCATCTGCCCGAACAGGACCCGCAGACGCTGCTCGACGAGGCCACCCAACGTCAGCTGGATACCCGCCAGGCCGACCTCGACGCCAGACGTGAGGCCAACCGGCCGCGGCTGGAGGCCGCCCAGCAACGCCGCGATGGCGCCCTGCACGCCGTACGCGACGATGATCGGCGCCGGCAGCGTCAACGTGACGGCCTCGAGGCCCTGGAAAGGGCCAGGGCCGAGCATCATCGCTGGGGCCGCATCGCCGAGTTGATCGGCGCCGCCGACGGCAAGACCTTCCGGCGCATCGCCCAGGCCTGGAACCTGGAGCGCTTGATCGACGAGGCCAATGTCCACCTGGCGGGCCTCAGCCGGCGCTACCGGCTGGTCCGAGGGGGCAGCCCGCTGGGACTCCTGGTGATCGATCAGGACGTC
>DJIP01000316.1 GCA_002433675.1 Halomonas halophila | reverse complement strand
CTCGGTCAGGCGCTGGGTATTGATATTGGGCGCTCGTACCCTGAGGCCTTCGAACTGGGCGGGGTCGTTCAATTCGAAATCGGTGTAGATGCCCTGTGATGGCCAGGGCACCGCGTACAGCGGCTTCATGCCCTGCTCGGCTAATAGCTCCTCGATCACCGGCTTGCTCGCCTGCCACAGCTCCCAGGCTTCATCGTAGCTGCCGGCGAGGCCCGGCAGGGTGTCCAGCTCGAACACCGGCGACTCGTTGGACAGGATCGACATGAAGATCTCGCCTGCCTGGACGGTGCCGCGGCGCACCGATGGCTTGATCTCGCCGTGGCTGATCAGCGAACCGCCGGAGTGCACGGTGATGTCGAGCTCGCCATCGGTGGCCTCGCGCACGTCCTCGGCGAACTGCTTGGTGTTCACGGTGTGGAAGCTGGCATCCCCGTAGGGCGTTGCCAGGTTCCATTCGGCGGCCTGGGCGCTGCTGACCGCAGTGGCGGTGGAGAGTGTGGCCACGGCAACGGCCAGCCCCAGGGAGGAGTATCGCGTCATGATGCCTACCTTGTTGTTGTAGAAACGTGGTTGTGAAAACGACGTGTCGTGATGGAGGTATCAGTCTGGCTATGCAGCGTCGGACAGGATGGCGTTGAAGATCAAGCCGACTCGCCGACGCCGCAGGGCCCTCAGGCCTTCTTGAACAGCTGGCTTTCGCGATCCTTGAACGCCTTGAACTCCAGGGCGTTGCCGGACGGGTCCTTGAAGAACATGGTGGCCTGCTCGCCGGGCTCGCCCTTGAAGCGGATGTAGGGTTCGATCTCGAAGGTGACGCCGTGTGACTTGAGCTTGTCGGCCAGGGCCTCCCAGGCGTCCATTTCCAGTACCACGCCGAAGTGCGGCACCGGCACACCGTGGCCGTCCACCGGGTTCTTGTGGGCAGCGTCGGCGGCGTCCTTGAGACCGGCGTTCAGGTGGCAGACGAACTGATGGCCGTAGAGGTCGAAGTCGACCCAGGACTCGGAGCTGCGGCCTTCGGGGCAGCCGAGAAAGTTGCCATAGAACTCGCGGGCCTCGTCGATATCACGGACCTGAATGGCAAGATGGAAGGGATCGCTGACGGCCATGGGGAAACTCCGGAGTAAGTGAAGGTGACTATCACTGATTCTTGGCCGGGGAGGATCGTGGCGTCAATCTTATTGCCGAATTTGTAGGGAATCGACTCGGGCGTTAGATTCAACTGAGAAGAGGATTTTCTGTGGCGCCCAGCAACGCGATCGGAGCATCCGCGAAAAGGCTCGTAGGAAAGCGTCCGGAGCGCTCGCTGGACGCCACGATGGCAACAGAAGACAGCGGAAGGCGACAATAACAGGTTCGTTAACCACCGAACGTCCACTAGCGAACGTCGCCTACGAACGTTCACCAGAGGACGTTGACAACAGAGGCTGCCCCCATGCCGATACCCCGACTCAACTGCGACGTTGGCGAGAGCTTTGGTGCCTGGAAGATGGGCCGTGACGCCGACGTGATGCCCTATATCGACTGCGCCAACATCGCCTGCGGCTTCCACGCCGGTGACCCTGACGTGATGCGACGCACCGTCGGCTACGCCGTGGCCAATGAGGTGCTGGTCGGCGCTCACCCCGGCTATCCCGACCTGGTGGGCTTTGGCCGGCGAAGCCTGGCGGTGTCCCCGAGCGAAGCCGAGAACCTGCTGCTCTACCAGATCGGCGCACTCGACGGCGTCTGTCGTGCCGAGGGCACCAGGGTCGGCTACGTCAAACCCCATGGCGCGCTCTACAACGACATGGCCACCAACATGACATTGCTGCGCGCCACCATGCGCGCGGTCAAGGCCTATGACGAGAGCCTGCCGCTGTTGGTGATGTCCACCGCCGACACCGCCGGTGTGAGGGCGCTGGCCGAGGAGGAGGGCGTCAGCCTGTGGTTCGAGGTATTCGCCGACCGTGCCTATGACGGTGAAGGTCGGCTGGTGTCCCGGCGTGAGCCAGACGCGGTGCATCACGATGAGGACACCATCGTCGGCCAGGCGGTGACCCTGGCCCGGGGCGAGGCGCTGACCGCCCGCGACGGCACCAAACTGGTCCTTCCCGCCGATACCCTGTGCGTGCACGGCGATAACGAGAGTTCGGTGGCGGCGGTGCGCGCCATCCGCGAGGCCTTCGACCAGCTGGAGGGGGCATGACGCCGAGCCCACGCTTGGAGACGGTGGCCTTCGATAGCCTGATCGTGCGGCTGTTCGACGCCATCGACGAGTCGCATATGCCCTGGGTGCTGGCGGCGGTGGACGCCATCCGCGAGCGGCTGGGCGAGGATGCCCTGGAGGTGGTGCCGTCCTATACCACGGTGCTGGTGCAGATAGATATCCGCAGGTTGTCGCTTGGCGAGGCGCGAGCGCGCCTCGGTGAGGCCCTGGCGAGCCTTTCGCCCCGGGCGACGGAGGACGGCAGCCTGCACGAGATCCCGGTGTGGTACGACGCAAGCGTCGGCCCTGAGCTTGAGCTGATCGCTCAGCGCGCAGGCATCACCGCCGATCAGGTCATCGAGCGGCACTGCGCCCACGACTACAGTGTGTTCGCGCTGGGGTTTGCCCCCGGCTACGGCTTCATGGGGCTGGTCGAGGACACCCTGGCGACGCCGCGGCTGAAGACCCCGCGCCAGAAGGTGGCCGCGGGCAGCGTCGGCATCGCCGATCGCCAGACCGCCGTCTATCCGGCGCCGTCGCCTGGCGGCTGGAACCTGATCGGGCGCACCGCTACCCGGCTGTTCGATCGCGAGCGCGAGGGTTACACCCTGTTCAAGCCCGGCGATCGTGTGCGCTTTGTGGCCATCGACCGCGCCACCTTCGAGTCGCAGGGCGGCGACACCACCCCCCAACCCCCGGCCGAGGAGAGCGGCGCATGAGTCTCAAGGTGGAACGCGCAGGTCCCCTGGCGCTGGTGGTCGACGGTGGCCGCCAGGGTGTGCGCCATCTGGGCGTGACCCAGGGCGGTGCCATGGACTGGGTGGCATTGGGCTGGGCCAACTGGCTACTGGGCAACGCCCCGGACTCCCCCGGCATCGAGATCATGGTGGGCGGCCTTGCGCTGGTGGCCGAGGCCGACGTGAGCGTGGCGCTGGCCGGGGCCGACCTGGGCGCGACCCTGGACGGCGAACCCCTGGCCCTGGCGGAGCCGGTAACGCTCAAGCGTGGCCAGCGGCTGGTGTTCGAACGCCCGAAAAGCGGTCTGCGCGCCTATCTGGCGCTGCCGGGCGGGATCGAGGCGAGCGCCATCATGGGCAGCGTCACGAGCACCGTGCGTGAAGGGCTCGGTGGCCTCGACGGTTTCGGCAAGCCGCTGGCCCAGGGCGACGTGCTGACGCCAAGGCAGGATCGGCCTTCGACCACGGATCGTCGTCTGCCGCGGCGGGACGCGGATTCGGGGCAGCGGAATGGCGATGGGGAGCCGGGGGCTCTGGTCACGGCAAGCGACGGGCCGCTGGCGCTGTCGCTGGTGCCCGGGGCCCAGATCGCGAGCTTCTCGGGCACCAGCCTGTATCGCGCCTTCAATGACGTCTGGACGCTGGATCAGCGTGCCGATCGCATGGGGATTCGCCTGACCGGGCCACGCCTCGAGGGCAGCATGAGCGGCATGGTGTCAGAGGGCATTCCGCTGGGGGCGGTGCAGGTACCGCCGGACGGCCAGCCGATCATCCTGATGAACGACCGCCAGACCATCGGCGGCTACCCCCGCCTGGGGGGACTGACCCCGCTGGCCTGCGCCCGCCTGGCCCAGTGCCTGCCCTGCACCGAGGTGCACTTGGTGCCGGTGTCGCCGGAGCGCGCCCGCGATGACCATCTGCGGCAGCTGGCGCGTTGGGAGTAGGAGCGGTGGACTGCCCACCAACAAGGCCTTGCTGCGGATTCCGGTGCAGCAGCAGGCGAGGATAGCGGTCGGGCCGAAACGCAAAGCGCCCCGTTCATGGACGGGGCGCTTTTCCTTCATTTGGGTCAGTGGCTAGAAACGATAGCTCAAGGTGGCGCTGACGCTGCGCTCGGCGCCGAAGTAGCAGAATTCGAGCGAGTTGCAGGAGGCCACGTAGTCTTCGTCCAGCAGGTTGCTGACGTTGAGGCGGCCGCTGACGTTGGTCAGTCCGACCTGGCTGAAGTCATAGCCCAGGGTGGCGTCGACCAGAGTGTAGTCCGGGACCGACTTGGTGTTGTCGCGGTCGGCCTGGATATCGGCGTGGTAGCGCACCCCGAGGCCGGTGTTGAGTCCGGCCAGCGGTCCCTTGAGGAAGTCGTAGTAGCCCCACACCGAGGCGATGTGCTTGGGCGAGTAGATGGCGTCGTTGCCTTCCTCGCTGGGATCATCGCTTTCGGCGTAGGTGATGTCGGTGTAGGCGTAGCCGGCCTGGAGGCTCAGTGCCTCGGTGAGCTGAGTGCGCGCCTCAAGCTCGATCCCCTGGGATTCGATCTCGCCCACGGCACGATACGGATCGGTGGGCTGCTCCTTGGTGGCCACGTTTTCCTGGGTGATATGGAACAGGGCGATGGAGTACTGGTCCTGGGTACCCAGCGGCTGGTACTTGAGCCCGGTTTCCACCTGCTCGCCCTCCATCGGCTCGAGCAGATCGCCGGAGGCATCGACGAAGCTGGTCGGGGTGAAGGCTGTCGAGTAGCTGGCGTAGGGTGAGACGCCGTTGTCGAAGGCGTAGAGCAGGCCTGCGCGGCCGCTGAACTGGGTTTCGTCGAGATCCGAGCTGTCGCCGCTATCGAGGTTGGTGTTCTCGATGTCGACCCAGTCGTAGCGGCCACCCAGGGTCAGGTGCCAGCGATCCCAGCTGATCTGGTCCTGCAGGTAGACGCCGGTCTGGTCGAGCTCGTGCTTCTCGCGGGTGGTCACGACGATATCGCCGATGGGGCCAGCACCGTAGCTCGGGTTGAAGGCGTCGATATTGGGGAAGGTGCCCCCGGACCAGACCACGTCGTTCTCGCGGGTCTGGTAGTCGAACCCGGTCAGCACCCGGTGCTCGAAGCCGCCGCTGGAAAAGTTGGCTTCGAGCTGGTTGTCCACGGTCCAGGCCTCGAGATCCTCGTCGGCGCCGGAGTAGTAGCGGTTGAACTCGGTGTCGTTGGCCCAGCCGTAGGCGTAGACCTGATCCATCTCGACGTCGGATTCCAGATACTTGAGCTTCTGGCGAGCGGTGATGCCGTTGCCGAAACGGTGCTCCAGCTCATAGCCCAGCATCGTCTGGTCGCGCTCGAAGTTGTCGTAGTCGTCCTCGCCCTCGAAGAAGGTGTTGTCGATATGCCCGCCGGCATGGCTGGTCACCGTGCCGTCGTAGGGTAGACCGGCGTGATAGCCGCCCTCGGG
>DJIP01000256.1:2740-2896 GCA_002433675.1 Halomonas halophila | reverse complement strand
CTGGGCGAGAACAACCCGGAAGCGGTCAAGATCTTCGATCGCGTCGGCTGGCGTTAAGCTCGTCCACCCCGGGCCCTCGCCATCCATGAGGGCCCGCGCAAGACGAGGCCCGAACCACTGACGCCAAGGCCACAACGACAGGGCCCGTGCCGATCG
>DJIP01000256.1:0-2419 GCA_002433675.1 Halomonas halophila | reverse complement strand
CGATCGGCACGGGCCCTGTCGTTGATACGGTCGATGGACCATTCACTGGTCCACCAGCGGCATTCAGCCGCCGCTGGATTCCAGGCGCCGATCATCCGGGTGCTGCCAGACGTCCAGGCTGCCCATGCGACGGCCGCGGTCGTTGAGGAAAGTTTCCAGCGTCACGGTGGTGTCGCTGCCCTCCCTGGAGAAGACCAGACGATCGGACGTCTCGCGGGTGGAGGTCCAGTCACTGCCCAGGCACTGACCGAGGGCCTCACCACCGGCCACCAGAGCCCCACGCGGGTCGTCACTGTCCATCCGGCCGAAGCAGGAGTAGTGATCCGGGCGCTGCGCCGAAGTGATCAGACAGGAATCGTGGAAGGCCTGGACGTCGGTCTCCCAGCTGCGGGTCAGCCGGGTGTCGTCGAAGCGCCCCTTGATGTCGGTGAAGTCATTGTCGGCACTGGCCACGGCCTGATTGAGGGCATCGCAGTCGAACATCTCGGCCGCCGTCTGCGGTTGTGAGGTCGACGCACAGCCAGCCAGTGTCAGCATGGCCACAGCGGCCCATCCCATCTTTCCCCGTGTCATATCCTTGTCTCCGGCAGTGAGGCCGTGGCAACCACGACCAGATAAACAATCCATGACCGACACCATAGCACCCGTAGTGCCATCCCGGCAGTGGCGATAGGCGCATCCGCCACCCCCAACTTTGCCATTGTGCCACGGATCACGCCGTCCATGGCGATGACAGCGCCTCCCCGCTTTTGCGCGATCGATCAGGAAAGCTAAGCTGACAGGGCCACCTCTCGCTCAAGGATAGGGAATGTCCGCCATCTTGCTCTGGACGCTGGTCGCCATCATCGCCACCGCCATCATCTGGAAGGGCAGCGGTCTGCTCGAACGCTCGAGCCAGCGCCTGTCGGCCTACTACCGGCTACCGGAGATCGTTCAGGGCGCCATCGTGGTGGCGGTGGGTTCAAGCTTCCCGGAACTGTCCACCACCGTCATCTCGACCCTGGTCCATGGCGAGTTCGAGCTCGGCGTGGCGGCCATCGTCGGCTCGGCGCTGTTCAATATCCTGGTGATACCGGGCCTCAGCGGGCTGGCTGCGAAGTCACCGCTTCAGGCCAATCGCGACCTGGTCTACAAGGAAGCCCAGTTCTACATGATCGCGGTGGCGGTGCTGACCCTGACGTTTGCCTTCGCCGCGATCTACCACCCGGTGGAGACCTCGCCCCAGGGCGGCAGCATCCAGGGCGAGATGACCCGCTGGCTGGCCTTGATGCCGGTGGCCCTGTATGGGCTATACCTATTTGTGCAGTACCAGGACACCCTGGATCATGAATCCGACGAGGACGTCAGCGACATCCGTCCGGGGCGTGAGTGGGGACGACTGGCGCTGTCGCTGGTGGTCATCGTGATCGGCGTCGAGGGACTGGTACGCGCAGCGATCAACTTCGGCGACATCTTCGGCACCCCGAGTTTCCTGTGGGGCATCACGGTGGTCGCCGCCGGCACCTCGATCCCCGACGCCTTTGTCTCCATCCGCGCAGCGCGCCAGGGACGCGGCGTCACCAGCATCGCCAATGTGCTCGGCAGCAACACCTTCGACCTGCTGGTGTGTATCCCCGCGGGGGTGCTGATCGCCGGCACTGCGGTGATCGACTTCTCGCTGGCGGCGCCGATGATGGCCGCGCTGACCTTCGCCACGGTGCTGCTGTTTCTGATGATGCGCACCCATATGATCCTGTCGCGGCGCGAGTCGGTGTGTCTGCTGGTGGTCTACACGGCCTTCGTGGTGTGGGTCTCGCTCGAGTCCTTCGGCATCATCGATCTGGTGCCGCACCTGCCGCCACCGGGAGCTGTCAGCGCCCACGCCACGACTGGATAGCGATGACACTAGGCGCCCAGACGATCCGCCAGGTCAATCAGCGAACTCGCATGAATATCGTTGTCGGGTGAGCCATCCACCGCCTTGGGGGCGTCTTCGCCGAACTCGTGGGGACGTTCGATGTAGGCGGTCTTGAGGCCGCAGCGGCGGGCTGCGTCGAGGTCGTCCTGATGGGCGGCCACCAGCATCACCTCCTCGGGGGCCACCTCGAAGACCTCGGCCACCCCCAGATAGGTGTCGGGGTGTGGCTTGTAGGCGCGGAAGACCTCGGCGGACAGGATCAGATCCCAGGGCAGGCCGGCGTGCTTGGCCATATTGGCGAGCAGTCCCAGGTTGCCATTGGACAGGGTGCACAGGGTGTAGTCGCGCTTGAGCCGCGATAGCCCCTCGACGCTATCGGGCCAGGGCGCCAGGCGGTGCCAGGCGCGGTTGAGATGGGCCCTGCCCGCCTCGTCCAGTGCCAGCTGGTGGCGATCGAGCAGCTCATCGAGAATCATCCGGTGCAAGTCGTCGATTCGTGTCCAGCCAAGCTCGCCGGACATC
>DJIP01000142.1 GCA_002433675.1 Halomonas halophila | reverse complement strand
TGGGCCGGCATGATGCAGGCGTTGGCGCTGTGATAGCGCAGGTTGCCGTCGGCATCGGGCTCGCCGATCGCCACGGTGCAGGCACCGCAGTCGCCGGAGGCGCAGCCTTCCTTGGTGCCGGTCTGGTTGAGGTGCTCGCGCAGCAGGTCGAGCACGCTGAGGTGGGCCTCGGCGTCGACGCGCCTTGGCCGCCCGTTGAGGAAGAACTCGATCATGGTCAGGTCCGCTCGTATTGTCGTTGTCGTAGCTGGTGTCTTGGTCGGTGTCTGGCGCGAAAGGTTGTCATCGGGTCGATGCCGCCAGTCATCGCTTTGGCAAGGGGGTAACTTCATTCTTGACCAATCGGTCAGCTTCTTCAAGTCGCGCCGTGGATTTTTTTCGGCGCCCGCCGAGTCTTTTTGTTGGCGACCACAGGAGAGGCCTCGAAAGGCGCCCTGCACCGGCACTGGTGTGCCACGCTAGCCGCTTCGACGAATTGCCAGAGCGGTAGGGTTCAGGCACTCTTTTCCTCCTTGCCGACCCACCCGATACCGGCGGTGGTGCGCGATTCGATGATCGGGATGACCATGGGCTCACAGCTTGATGACAGGGCGCTGAAGGCGCCGCTGGAGGCGGAGGCTGGCGCCATTCGCCAGCGCAACGAACGCGACATACTGGACGCTGCCGAGCGGGTGTTCTCGCGTCACGGCTATCGAGGCGCCAGCCTGAAACTGATTGCCGAGGAAGCCGGGCTGCCCAAGTCCAACGTGCTCTACTACATGGGCAGCAAGAAGGCGTTGTACGTGCGTCTGCTGGAAGGGGTGATGGAGCGCTGGAACATGATGCTTGATGACATCTCGGTGGATGACGACCCCGCCGAGGTGCTCAGCGCCTTTATCCGCTCGAAGATGGAGATGTCTCGCCGCCACCCTGAGGCATCACGTCTGTTTGCCGGCGAGATTCTGCAAGGGGCGCCCTTTCTTCAGGACTATCTGCGTGGCGAGCTGCGCGACTGGGTCGAAAGCCGCGCCGAGGTGTTTCGCAAGTGGGCCGAGCGCGGCCTGATGGACCCGGTGGACCCGATATCGTTGATCTTCCTGATCTGGTCGGCGACCCAGCACTATGCAGATTTTCAAAGTCAGGTCGCCGGCATCACCGGCCACGACGACTTCACCGACGAAGATATGCAGCGGGTCACCGATTTTCTGATCCAGGTGGTCCTGAAGGGCTGCGGGGTGGTGTCGGCGCCACGGGGCTGAGGCCCGGTGGCGCTTTTACGCTATTGCGCCGTCACCAGCATGATCGCGGACAGCAGCGCGGACACCCACATGGCCGGTTTGATCTCGGTGAGCTTGCCGGTGGCCAGCTTGATCAGCACGAAGCTCATGAAGCCGAAGGCGATGCCCAGGGTGATCGAGTAGGTCAACGGCATCAGGATGATCGCCAGAAAGGCCGGAAAGGCCTCCTCGAAGCGTCCCCAGTCGATCTTGCCCACCGGGGCCATCATGAACAGGCCGACCAGCACCAGCGCCGGCGAAGTGGCGATGCCCGGCACCAGCGACAGCAGCGGCGACAGGAACAGAAACGGCAGAAACAGCAGCGCGATGACCAGTGCGGTCAGGCCGGTGCGCCCGCCCTGGGCGACCCCTGCGCCGGACTCGATAAAGGTCTGGGCGGCGCTGGTGCCCAGCGGGGCGGCGATCATCGAGGCGAAGGCGTCCACCGTCATCGAACGCTTGAGGTTGCGCGGGTTGCCCTTGGCGTCCTTGAGCCCGGCGGATTCCGACAGCGCCATGAAGCACGACAGTGCATCGAAGAAGTTGGTGAACAGCATCACGAAGATAAAGGGCAGGTAGGCGACCTTGAGAGCCCCCAGCACGTCGACCCGACCCAGCGCCGAGAAGTCTGGCCAGGCGGCCAGTCCCTGCCATGCCACGACCACTTCGTCACCCCACAGACGCCCCATCGGTGCGGCCAGCAGGGTGGTGGAGGCGATGCCAAGGATCAGGGCACCGTTGAAGCCGCGGATGACCAGCACGGCGGTCACGATCAGTCCGATGAAGAAGGTGGCGAGGCTTGCGTCCAGGCTGCCCAGACTGACCAGGGTGGCGGGGCTTGCCACGATGAAGCCGGCATTCTTGAGGCCGATAAAGGTGATGAACAGACCGATACCGCAGGTGATGGCGTAGCGCAGCGACGGCGGAATGGCGTCGATGATCGCCTCGCGGACGTTGAACATGGCCAGTACGGCGAACATCACGCCGGACCAGAACACACACCCGAGTGCCACCTCCCAGGACAGTCCTGCGCCCAGTACCAGGGTGTAGGTGAACAGGGCGTTCATGCCCATGCCGGGCGCCACCAGAATGGGGTTTCGCGCGTACAACGCCATGGCCAGGCTACTCAGAAAGCTGATGACCACCGTGGCCGACAGCGCCGCCGAGAAGGGAATGCCGGCGTCCGACAAGACCGCCGGATTGACCACGATGATGTACATGCCCGCCAGAAAGGTGGCGATCCCGGCCAGCAGTTCGGTCTTCAGCGAACTGCCCCGGCGGCTCACGTTGAAGTAGCGATCCAGCCAGGCAAGGCGGCCGACGGCGTCGTGAGTCGCTTGATCCGGGGTGTCACCGTCAGGGCGACTGTCGCTGGGTGTCGGATGTCGGTCGCTCGGTGAAAGCGTGGACGTTGTCTCGCTCATCTCAGGGTCCTCTTGTCGTTGTAGTGGCCGCTGTCGATTGTCTGGACGATGCCGCGACGGTCGTCGCGTCAAAAACCTGACCTTTCGGTCAGATTGAAGAGCGTAGACAAAAACGTCATATACTGGCAACAAAATGTTGTTGTTGATGTATACAATTCCAGCCTCGGGCGGGGTCGCTGCCGCCGGGCCTTGGGGGAACGGCGTGCTATCATCGCCGGCGCATTGCTGCCTTGCTTGTCTTGTCTTGTCTTGTCTTGTCTTGTCTTGTCTTGTCTTGTCTTGTCTTGTCTTGTCCCGCCCCAGCCCAGCCCGAGGAGCCCCCGAGCCGATGTCTTCACCGCCTGACCTGCCCATCGACGCCCGACTGCCTCAGCTCACCGCAGTGCTCGAACAGCACAATCGGGCGCTGCTGGTGGCTGAGCCCGGGGCCGGCAAGACCACCCGGGTACCGCTGGCCCTTCTGGACAGTGACTGGTGTCGTGATGACGATGGCCGCGGACGTCTGCTGCTGCTGGAGCCCCGTCGGGTGGCGGCGCGATTGGCGGCGGGCCACATGGCCGAGCTGCTCGGCGAGCAGCCGGGCGAGACGGTGGGATACCGCATGCGTGGGGAGAGCCGGGTCGGCCCGAAGACTCGCCTCGAAGTCGTCACCCAGGGCGTGCTGTCGCGCATGCTGCAGGACGACCCCATGCTTGAGGGGGTCTCCGGTATCCTCTTCGATGAGTTTCATGAACGCAGCCTGGAGGCCGACCTGGGGTTGGCGCTGTCCCTCGACATCCAGCAGGGGCTGCGCGAGGACCTGCGCCTGGTGGTGATGTCCGCCACCCTGGACGTGGCGGCCATGCAAGGCGTGCTGGGCCAGGACGTGGCGGTGATCGAGTGTCCCGGGCGACAGTATCCGGTCGAGACGCTGTATCGGCCGTTGTCTCAGCGGGCCTCAGCGGAGGAGCAGCAGGGCCGCGTGGTGCTGGAGGCACTGCAGGCGTCCGATCTTGTGTCCAATCCTGTGTCCGATGACGGGGGTGGCGACGATCCTGCCGGCGATGTGCTGGTGATCCTGCCTGGCGTTGCCGAGATCGAGCGCCTCGGGCGCTGGCTGGGCGAGCGTTTGGTGGATATCGCGATACTGCCGCTGCACGGACGCTTGCCGCTCGAGCAGCAGCGCTCTGCCCTTCGTCCTGACCCGAATGGTCGGCGCCGGGTGGTGCTGGCGACCGCCATCGCCGAGTCCAGTGTCACCGTGGACGGCGTGCGCAGCGTGATCGACGCAGGTCTCGAGCGGGTACCCGTATTTAGCCCGCGCACCGGGCTATCTCGTCTCGAGACCCGTCGCGTCAACCGCGCCAGTGCCGATCAGCGGCGGGGACGGGCAGGGCGCCAGGGGCCTGGACGCTGCTATCGGCTGTGGGCGGAAGAGCAGCCGCTGCCGCCCCACGCCGAACCGGAGATGCGTCAGGCGGACCTGTCTGGCCTGGCCTTCGAGCTGGCGCGCTGGGGCGTCAAGGACGCGTCCGCGCTTGACTGGGTGACGCCGCCGGGGGCGGCGGCGCTGGATAGCGGGCGTCGGCTGCTGCGGTCGCTGGGGCTGGTCGAGTCTGACGGCGGCTTGACCGCGCTGGGCCGGTCGGCGGGTCGCTGGCCGGTGCATCCCCGGCTCGCCGCCATGCTGGAGCGGGCTAGCCGAGCCGGCGAGGGGGCGCTGGCCCTGGCCTGCGCCCTGGCTGCCTGGCTCGAGGGGCGTCAGGGCGCCTCGCGGGAGCCGGACCTGGAGCGGGTGTTTTTGCAGCTGTTGTCGTCGCCAAGGCCAGATCCCGCCTGGCAGCGGGAGGCCCGGCGACTGTGCAAGCGTGCCAGGGTGGCGCTGGACAAGGCCAGTATGGGCGAGCCGCGTGGGACAGGCGCGCCGGGAGCGTTGGGTGAGCTTTTGCTCTGTGCCTACCCCGACCGTGTCGCCCAGCACCTTTCACCGGGACGCTTTCGCCTGCGCGGCGGGGGGCTGGTGACCCTGGCAAGCGATCATCCGCTGGCCCACGCGCCCCTGCTGGTCGCGGTGGACCTGGACGGTCGCCAGGGCGAGGCCCGGCTCTATCGCGGTGTGCGGATCGAAGAAGCCGCACTGCTGGCGCATTTCCCCGAGCTTGGTGAATGGACCGAGCGGGTCGCCTGGAACGAATCGGTGGGGCGTCTGGAAGGCGAGCGGGTACGCGCCCTCGATGCCCTGGTGCTGGAGCGCAAGCCCCTGGCAGGACCGCCGAGTCGAGAAGCCCGACGCCAGGCGCTGCTCGATGCCTTGGGGCAGCGCGAAGCGCTGCCGCTGGATGAGGCGGCAGAGCAGCTTAGAAGGCGCGTCGCGTTGCTGCGCCGGACGCACGATCCCCAGTGGCCGGAGCTCGACGATGCCAGCCTGATGGCTGAGCTTGAGGACTGGCTCGGGCCGCATCTTGATGGCCTGTCGCGGCTCGATCAGGTGCTGGCGCTGCCCTGGGAACGACTATTGCGCGAACGTCTGCCGTGGCCGCTGGCGGGCCAGCTGGACGAGCTGGCGCCGCGTCGGCTGGCGCTGCCAAGCGGTGACAGTGCGGCCCTGCGCTACGAGCGCGAGGTCGATGACGGCGACCAGCACGGCACGCGCGTCGTGCCGGTGCTGGCCGCCAAGCTGCAGGCACTGTTCGGTTGCGAGACCACCCCGCATATCGTCGACGGGCGGGTGCCGGTTCGCCTGGAGCTGCTGTCCCCGGCGCGGCGACCGCTGGCGACGACCATGGACCTTCGAAGTTTCTGGCGCAACGTCTACCCCGAGGTGCGCAAGGAGAACCGCGGCCGCTATCCCAAGCACCCCTGGCCAGAAGATCCCCTTGCCGCCGAAGCGACCATGCGCACCAAGCGGCGCGGGCGCTGAGCAGGACATATCGCCCGGGTGATTGACCCCGGCCGGGAACCGGCGTTGACAGCCACGAAGGAGGGGGCGACCATCGCCAGCCTTGTCAGGCTCCTGGAAGAATCACGCTCATGGGAAAGACCCTTACGCCGGAACAACTGCAGGCGCTGGTCGAGAGGCTGGATCGCGAGGCTCGTCAGGCTGGCGAGTGGGGCCAGGTGGCGGGCTATATTCCTGAGCTTGCCTGCGTCGATCCCCGCCAGTTCGCTATCAGCGTATGCACCGTGGATGGACAGGAATTTCATGCCGGCGACGCCGGCAAGGCCTTTTCCATCCAGAGCGTGTCGAAGGTCTTCACCCTGGCGCTGGCGCTGGGGCGTCACGGCGATGGCCTGTGGCAGCGGGTCGGGCGCGAGCCATCGGGCCGAGCCTTCAACTCCATCGTCCAACTGGAGGTGGAAGAAGGCATTCCCCGCAATCCCTTTATCAACGCCGGAGCCATCGTCACCACCGACGCGGTACTCGGGTGCAATGCGCCACGCGATACCCTCGGTGAGATCCTGCGCTTTCTGCGGGAGGCCTCCGGCGACGATGACATCCATATCAACGAGCAGGTGGCGCGTTCCGAGCACGCCACCGGGGATCGCAACTTCTCCCTGGCCTATTTTCTGCGCTCGTGCGGCAACCTGACCAACGACTGTGACCGGGTGCTGGGCACCTACTTTCACCACTGCGCCATCGAGATGTCCACCGCTCAGCTCGCCAGGGCCACACGCTTTCTGTGTGGCGGCTTCGAGGGCCAGCGCATGATCGGTCTCGAGCGGGTGCGTGCGATCAATGCGTTGATGATGACCTGCGGCCACTACGATGGCTCGGGGGACTTCGCCTACCGGGTCGGCTTCCCGGGCAAGAGCGGTGTCGGTGGCGGGATCATGGCGGTGGTACCCAATGTGGCGTCTATCGCGGTGTGGTCGCCGGGGCTGGATCGCTACGGCAATTCGCTCAAGGGCACCGCCGCCCTGGAGGGGCTGTCCAAGGCCACCGGCTGGTCGGTATTTGCTTGAGCGCTGTACGGGGTTGGGGCTACGGGATTAGGGGCTGGACAAGTCTGAGGACTGATTGAAGAGTGCCCTTGCCGACGCTGGCTTTGGTAGAACACCCGGTCTGCGGCAAACCGCAACATAGACGAGAGGAGAGCAGCACCTTGAACACGACGTCATCCACCCGCTGCCCCTGCGGCAGCGGTCTGGGCCTCGAGCATTGCTGCGGTCTGCTCCACCGGGGCGAGAACGCCGCTTCACCAGAGGCGCTGATGCGCTCGCGCTTTGTGGCCTTCGCCCTCGGCCTCGATGACTACCTGCGCCATAGCTGGCACCCGGACAGCTGCCCGGCGGAACTGGGCGGCGAAGACGGTACCCGCTGGAAGCGTCTGGAGATACTCGATAGCGGTGAAACAGGCGACCAGGGTTGGGTGCGGTTTCGTGCGACCTACGCCGAGGGTCCGCCGGGGCGCCAGCGCTGGGGCGTGCTGGAAGAGCATTCGCGCTTTGTTCGCTACCAGGGGCGCTGGGTCTATCTCGATGGCGAGGCCAGGGTGTCCCGGCTCAAGCCGGGGCGCAACGACCCCTGTCCCTGTGGCAGCGGGCGCAAGTTCAAGCATTGCTGCGCCTGACCCATCGCCGGCCGCTTCAGGGGCATCGGCGCACGCTGCAAGTGGCATCGACGTAAATCACGGTCGTATACGATAAAGGCCGCCCCGAGGGGCGGCCTTTGCGTCTGCGCTTGTTGCAGCGCCAGGGTCGGGCGCGGCCATGGCTGGCCGCGCCGGGGACCCCGTCAGTCCTTGAGCATCGGCAGGTCGAGGCCGTTGTCGCGGGCACACTGCTTGGCGCTGTCATAGCCGGCATCGGCATGGCGCATCACGCCGCTCGCCGGGTCGTTGCGCAGGACGCGGGCCAGGCGAGCATCGGCCTCGTCGGTGCCGTCGGCGACGATGACCACACCGGCGTGCTGGGAGAAGCCCATGCCGACACCACCGCCGTGGTGCAGCGAGACCCAGGTAGCGCCGCCGGCGGTGTTGGCCAGGGCGTTGAGCAGCGGCCAGTCGGACACGGCGTCGCTACCGTCGAGCATGGACTCGGTCTCGCGGTTGGGGCTGGCCACGGAACCGGAGTCCAGGTGGTCACGGCCGATGACGATGGGCGCCTTGAGCTCGCCGTTCTTGACCATCTCGTTGAAGGCGCGGCCGAGGCGGGCGCGATCCTTCAGGCCGACCCAGCAGATACGCGCCGGCAGGCCCTGGAAGCTGATGCGCTCCTTGGCCATGTCGAGCCAGTGGTGCAGGTGCTCGTCGTCGGGAATCAGCTCCTTGACCTTGGCGTCGGTCTTGTAGATGTCCTCCGGATCGCCGGACAGCGCCACCCAGCGGAACGGGCCGATGCCCTGGCAGAACAGCGGGCGAATGTAGGCCGGGACGAAGCCGGGGAAGTCGAAGGCATTCTCGACACCTTCTTCCTGGGCCATCTGACGGATGTTGTTGCCGTAGTCGAAGGTGGGCACGCCCATCTTCTGGAACTCGAGCATGGCGCGCACGTGCACCGCCATGGAGGCCTTGGCGGCCTTGACCACTGCTTCAGGCTCGGTCTTGGCGCGGGCCACGTACTCGTCCCAGGTCCAGCCGGAGGGCAGGTAGCCGTGCAGCGGATCGTGGGCGCTGGTCTGGTCGGTGACCATGTCCGGCTTGACGCCGCGCTTGACCAGTTCCGGCAGGACGTCGGCGGCGTTGGCGCACAGGCCGATGGAGATGGCCTTGCCTTCGCTGGTGTAGCGCGCAAGGCGCTCCAGGGCGTCGTCCAGGTCATTGGCCTGCTCATCCAGGTAGCGGGTACGCAGACGGAAGTCGATGCTCGACTGCTGACACTCGATGTTCAGCGAGCAGGCACCGGCCAGGGTTGCCGCCAGCGGCTGGGCGCCGCCCATGCCACCGAGGCCGGCGGTCAGTACCCAGCGCCCCTTGAGGTCGCCGTCGAAGTGCTGACGGCCTGCCTCGACGAAGGTCTCGTAGGTGCCCTGGACGATGCCCTGGGAGCCGATGTAGATCCAGGACCCGGCGGTCATCTGGCCGTACATCATCAGTCCCTTCTTGTCGAGCTCGTTGAAGTGTTCCCAGTTGGCCCAGGCCGGCACCAGGTTCGAGTTGGCGATCAGCACCCGCGGCGCGTCCTTGTGGGTCGGGATCACCGCCACCGGCTTGCCGGACTGGATCAGCAGGGTCTGGTCGTCCTCCAGGCGCTTGAGCACCTCGACGATCTTGTCGAAGCATTCCCAGGTGCGGGCAGCGCGGCCGATGCCGCCGTACACCACCAGGTCCTCGGGACGCTCGGCGACGTCCGGGTGGAGGTTGTTCATCAGCATGCGCAGGGCGGCTTCGGTCAGCCAGCTCTTGCAGGACAGCTCGGTGCCGGTGGCGGCGGCGATCTTGCGGGAAGGATCGTGACGGTCGTTCAGTGAAGGCGTGATCTGGTTCATGTCGGTACCTGTGGTGAAAGGGAAAAGTGGCTCGGTCAGGCGTTGGACCGGGTCAGTTGGTGGACCAGGCGGGCGGCGAGACGCGCCGTACGTTGGTCGATGTCATACGCCGGGTTGACCTCGGCGATGTCGATCAGGCGGAGCTTTCGCGAGCGACGCAGGAACTCGAGGATCGGCTCGAAGTGGGTCAGGATCACGCCCCGCGAGGCGGGCGCGCTGACGCCGGGGGCATCGCTTGCAGGGAAGACATCCATGTCGATGGTCAGGTAGACGTGATCGCAGTCGGCTACCAGACGCTGCACGTCGCGCTTGATGTACGCGATGCGGCTATCGCGAAACTCGCGATCCTCGACCACCAGCGACTTGAGCCGCTTGGCGGTGTGAAACAGGGCACGTGTATTGGCCGCCTGGCTGACCCCGAGGCAGGCGTAGCGGAAGGGCCAGCGACGCTTGGCGCAGTCGGCGGCGATCTGGGCGAAGGGCGTGCCGGAAGATGTCTGCTCGCTGGGGTCGCGCAGGTCGAAGTGGGCGTCCAGGTTGATGATCGCCACGGTGGGCCTGCGGTGGCCCTTGACCAGGTGCTCGGAGAGGCCGCGCCAGCTGGCGTAGGCGACTTCGTGGCCACCGCCCAGCACTACCGGCTGGTGCCCCTGGTCGAGAATCTCGGTCACCCGAGCGCCCAGCGCCTCCTGGGCGTCCTCGAGGCTATTGCCGACGCAGTGGACGTCGCCGGCATCATAAGCCGGTGCATCGCGGTGCCAGGCCATGGGGGCG
>DJIP01000160.1 GCA_002433675.1 Halomonas halophila | reverse complement strand
ATGCTGGTCGGTGAGGCCAGGGAGCTTCATCATGCGTCATCGACCCTGGGGTGCACGGCGGTGGTCGCGGTGGTGGAGTCAATCATCGAGCACGGTGAGATGGGCCGCCACGAGCCGCTGGTGCCCCTGATCAAGGAACTGGAGGACATCGGCACGCGCACCGGTCTTGCCTGGCGAACCACCGGAGTGCTCGACAGCTTTCGCTGAATCCTGAACGTGAATGCCTTCCCTGGCCGTTGAACTGGCAGTAGCATGTCGCTGGTACGGCAAAAATTCGTCGAAAATGCCGATTTTCAATGGGAGAGGCGTCATGGGATGGCGAACCATCGCGTTGGTGATGCTATGGGGAATGGTCGGACAGGCTTTGGCGCTGGACGCCCCCGATGGCAGGGTGATCCTCGAGGTGGGGGGCCGCATCTCCGTGACCAATGTGGAGGATGAAGCCCACTTCGACCGCGCCATGCTCGAGGCGCTGCCCCAGCATGTCGTGGTGACCGGCAACCCCTGGATCGATGGTCAGTCTCGCTTCGAGGGGCCTCTGCTCAGTGATGTACTGGCGGCGGTCGAGCCCCGGGGCAGCGAACTCAGGGTGGCGGCGATCAAGGACTACGATACGCTGATACCGGTGAGCGACGCCCACGAACATGGCGTGATCCTCGCCATGCGCCGCGATGGAGAGCGCATGAGAATCCGCGATAAGGGCCCCTTGTTCGTGGTCTACCCTTTCGACGACCAGCCGGAACTCAAGACCAATATCTACTTCAGTCGATCTGCCTGGCAGGTCGCCCGTATCGACGTCAACTGAGTTCTCATGGCCCATCGTCTGCGCATCAGGATTGCTGCGATCGCCGCTGTCGTCTTCATTGTCGCCGTCATGGTGACAGGGGGGCTGATCTACGACCGCAACAAGGCGATCTACCACCGGGACGTCGATACCGTCACCTGGACCCTGTATCAGTATGATCGCTCGCTGCGCGATCTGCGGCTGGCCATCTGGGAGCGCGGCGATAGCCGGCTGGACGAGACCCTGCTGGATTTCGAACTCCTGTACGGGCGCTTCATGGTGCTGCTGGAGGGCCAGACCGGCAACTTTCTGGACCGCTACGCGACGGGTCGTGAACTGATCGACGAGCTGGATCGGGGCATGCAGAGGCTGGATCGACGTTTCATTGCGGTGGCCGACGGTGACGTCGCCTATGACACTGCAGTGCGACGCGAGTTGATCGATCGCCTCGGCGAAGCGCAGGAACTGAGTCGGCAATTGATGCTGCATCATGGTCGAATCGCCGCGGAAGAGCGCAGCGCGGACATGGGCGTGCTGGGGCGATTGTATATCGCCGTGCTGATCTCGATCCTGCTGTCGCTGATCGCCGGTGGCGTGCTGATTCGTGCGCTGGTGAAGGAGGCGCGTCAGCACCGTCACAAGACCCATTTGCTCGAATCCCAGTCGGAAACCCTGCGCGAGGCTTACCAGCGCATGGAAGTCGCCAATCGCGCGAAGTCCGACTTCATGGCCATCATGAGCCATGAAATCCGCACGCCACTCAACGGCGTGCTGGGCATGGCCGAATTGCTGCATGACGAACCCTTGAGTGATCAGGGCCGCCGCCAGATAGAGGGACTACGCGACAGCGCCGCTGGGCTGCGTTCGGTGATCAACGACGTGCTCGACTACACCCGCATCGAGGCGGGGCACCTGGCGGTCGAACGTCAACCCTTCCACCTGTCGAGAATGCTGGATCAACTGGCGACCGGCTACCAGACCCAGAGTCGCAGCGGGGTGCAGTTTCTGATGCGTGCCGCTCCGGCCTTGCCCACCTGGGTCGATGGCGACGTGCATCGGCTACGCCAGGTGCTGATGAACCTGCTCAACAATGCCTTCAAGTTCACCGAAAGTGGCTTTGTGATGCTCAGGGTCTCCGACAATGGGGACGGGCGGCTGACCTTCATGGTCTACGATACCGGCTGTGGTATCGCCCAGGAGGACCAGCAGCGCATCTTCGAGCCCTTTGCCCAGACCGACACCGCCCTGTCACGGCGCCACGAGGGGGCCGGCCTGGGGTTGGCGATCTGCTCACAGCTGGTCGCGGCCATGGGCGGAGAGCTCAAGGTGGAAAGCCAGCCGGAGTCCGGCAGCCGCTTCTGGTTCGACCTTCCCTTGCCGGTGGTGACGGGAGTGGAAGAGGGGGCTGTTGGTAGCGGGCAGGAGGAGCCGCTGGAAAGCCAGCACGTGCTGGTGGTCGAGGATAATGCCCTCAATCGTGAGCTGGTGGCGGCCATGCTGACCAGACTGGGTCAGACTTGCGAGCTGGTGGGCAATGGCGAGCAGGCGCTGGAGGCCCTGAGCCAGCGACGTTTTGATCTGGTCTTGATGGACATGCAGATGCCGGTGATGGACGGGCTGGAGACCACGCGTCGCTGGCGCCAGCACGAAGAGGCCCTGCGTGAACAGGGACAGCGGGTCCACCGTTTGCCGGTGATCGCGGTGACCGCCAACGTCATGCCCGAGCATCATCGCGCCTGTCTCGATGCGGGAATGGACGACGTCATTGGCAAGCCGTTCTCGCGCAAGGAGCTGTCTGCTGCGCTGCGTCGGTACAGCAGGGTGCACGCGGCACAGAGCTCCGCCGAGGCGAGTTCGACATACGATGAGAGTGTCGGCGAGGTTGGCGATGGCAGCGCCAGCGTTCTGGAGCGCGGGCCGGGAGGCGAGGGTTTCGGCGGCGCTGTCGAAGCGGCGCCCGCCGTCGTTGCCCCGATGCTCGAGGATCGCCCCCGAATCGACGAGACGCTGCTCGCCGGAGACACCGTAGAGGAGCTGCGTCAGGTGATGTCACCCCAGGGCCTGAGTCGCATGGTGGCCAACTATCTGCAGCGCTTCCCGGAGAGACTCGAGCAGATGCGAGAGGCGCTGTCGGTCGGCGACCACCAGGCACTCGGTCAGATTGCTCATGACGTCAAGGGGGTGTCGGCTTCTCTGGGCTGCCAGGCTCTGGAGGCGCAGGCCGCCCGAGTGGAGCGCATGGCAAACGACGGCCAGGAAACTGAGCTCGAGACACAGCTCGAGATACTCGCCCGGCTGGGCCCGGCGACTGGCCAGGCCCTGCGATCGGCGGGACTGCTGCAGACCTGAACGCGGTCCTTGGCGGGACCCTGGTATGAGGTGACGTCCCGCCGTTGCCTCCTAGACTTCGTCGGGTGCCACGCCGCTGGCCCAGCGCTCGTCCGGATGGACTTCATTGGCCGGCATTACCGGATCATAGCCCTCGTGGCGCAGGGCCTCGATGACCTCTCGGGTATGTTCGCTGCCCAGCGTTTCCAGGGTGGCTTCGACCTCGGTGGCGCGCAGCGACAGGTCGGTGAAGGTCCGCTGGTGAGTGATGCTGATGACATTGGCGCGCTGCTCGGCGAGTAGTTGGGTCAGCTCCGACAGCGAGCCGGGCACGTCGGAGATACCCACGCGAACGCGCACGATGCGACCAGAACGCACCAGGCCGCGCTGGATCACCGACGACAGCGCCTGCATGTCGATATTGCCGCCGCACAGGACCAGCCCCACCTTGCGCCCGCGGAAGCGCTCTGGCTGGCTCAATACGGCAGCGAGTCCCGCCGCACCGGCGCCTTCCGCGACCGTCTTCTCGATCTCCAGGAACATCAGGATCGCCCGCTCGATCGTGGCTTCGTCGACCAGCAGGATATCGCTGACGTGCTCGCGCACCAGTTCTCGCGTGATCTTTCCAGGCTGCTTGACCGCGATCCCCTCGGCGATGGTAGCGAGGCTGCAGTGGATCTTCTCACCCGCCAGCGCCTGCTGCATGGCGGGAAAGCGGGCGGTCTGCACCCCGATGATCTCGATCTCTGGATTGAGTCCCTTGGCGGCTACGGCGTTGCCGCCGATCAGGCCGCCGCCGCCGATGGGGATGACCAGCGCATCCAGATCCGCCACGTCTTCGAGCATCTCCAGCGCGATGGTGCCCTGGCCGGCAATCACACGCTCGTCGTCGTAGGGGTGGACGAACACATAGCCGTGCTCCTCGGCCAGCCGGGCCGCGTAGTCTCCCGCCTCGTCCACCCCATCACCGACCAGATGGACCTCGGCGCCCAGGGCCCGGGTATTGCTGACCTTGAGATTGGGGGTGTGGCGCGGCATCACGATGACCGCCCTGATGCCGAGCCGTGAGGCGTGGTAGGCCACTGCCTGGGCGTGGTTGCCGGCCGACATGGCGATGACCCCCCGTTGGCGCTCCGCTTCAGACAGGGACAGCAGGTGGTTGAGGGCGCCGCGTTCCTTGAAGGCGGCGGTGAACTGGTGGTTCTCGAACTTGATGTACAGCTCGCAGCCGGCCAGTCGCGACAGGGTGGCGGAATGCAGAAAGGGAGTACGCGCGATATGGCCGACGGTTGCATCGGCGGCACGTCGAATGTCTTCAAGAGTCACACTCATCCGGGGTCTCCAGAGGGTAACGGACAGATGGCCGGAGGTCGTCCGGCACAAGAGGTCGCCGGCGGGGTCGCTGGCCCGATCCGAGAGCCAGGCGTGGCCGGCATTGCCGAGGGGGAGGGCGGCGCTCAGTCGGTGGTAGCCGGGTGAGTCGCCGCCTGGCGCATTCGACGGCGCAGGGCGGCCGCCAGGCCGAAGACGTGGTCGTCTTCGCCTCCCATGGCATGCAGGGCGTCTGCCAGATGCAGCAGGTAGTCGCTGTTGGGGCCGCTGGGGCCATGGGCGTGGGCGATCTGCTCGGCAATGCGTTGATCGGAAGCGTCACCGAGATAGGCCGGGTTGGCGTCACCGGCGATGTAGACCAGCCCCTCGGCGGTCCTGGCGGTGGCCAGGGCGTCAACGGTGAGGCGGCTGTCAGTGTTCTGTTGGTGGTGATCGTCCAGCGGGTTGCTGTCATCGCGCGGATGGTTCTCGTCGAGCGGATTGGTCTCGTCAAGAAAATGCAGCGTGACACGCTCACGCAGGTAGCCGTTCTTTTCGCGCAGGTCCAACGGCGCCAGCACCTCCGGCCCGATCAGGTAGGCCATGCCGAGACACCGCGCGCCAGGCTGGTGGATCAGCGTCGCGACGCGACCAGGAGCCTCCGGTGTGCCGCGATGATCGTGGGAGCCCTGCCAGAACCGGCGGGCGTAGCCTTCGATGAGCGCTGGACGGCGAGCGCGATAGGCGAAGTCCGCCTTCCAGATCAGCGAACCGTAGCCGAACAGCCAGATCGCCTCGCGAGAGCCGAAATGGTCC
>DJIP01000196.1:17234-17624 GCA_002433675.1 Halomonas halophila | reverse complement strand
CGACGCCGCGCTGGACAGCGCCGCACGGCTGGCGGACCGCTACATCAATGACCGCTTCCTGCCGGACAAGGCCATCGACGTCATCGATGAGGCCGGTGCCCACCAGCGCCTGCTGCCGCCGGAGATGCGCGTCGACACCATCGACGTCGATCAGGTCGAGGCGGTGGTCGCGTCCATCGCGCGGATTCCGCCGAAGAGCGTGTCCAGCTCCGATCGCAAGCTGCTCGAAAATCTGGACCGCGATCTCAAGATGCTGGTGTTCGGTCAGGATGAGGCCATCGACAGCCTGGCAGCGGCGATCAAGCTGTCCCGGGCCGGGCTCAAGTCGCCGGACAAGCCGGTCGGCAGCTTCCTGTTCGCCGGTCCCACCGGCGTCGGCAAGACCGAGGT
>DJIP01000196.1:0-16869 GCA_002433675.1 Halomonas halophila | reverse complement strand
CTGCTGCGCTTCGACATGTCCGAGTACATGGAACGGCACACGGTATCGCGGCTGATCGGCGCGCCTCCCGGCTACGTCGGCTACGACCAGGGCGGCCTGCTGACCGAGGCGGTCACCAAGCAGCCCCATTGCGTGCTGCTGCTCGACGAGATCGAGAAGGCGCACCCCGAGGTCTTCAACCTGCTGCTGCAGGTCATGGACCACGGGCGTCTGACCGACAACAACGGGCGCGAGGCGGATTTCCGTCACGTCATCCTGATCATGACCTCCAATGCCGGGGTCGAGATCGCGACGCGTCGCTCGATCGGTTTCCAGACCCAGGACCACTCCACCGATGCCATGGAGGCGATTCGCAAGACCTTTACGCCGGAGTTCCGCAACCGCCTGGATGGCATTATCCAGTTCGCGTCGCTGGCCAAGCCTGTCGTACGCAATGTGGTCGACAAGTTCCTGGTGGAACTGCAGGCCCAGCTCGACGAGAAACGGGTGCAGCTCGAGGTGGACGACGAGGCGCGCGATTGGCTGGCGACCATGGGTTACGACCCGGATATGGGGGCCCGCCCCATGGCGCGACTGATCCAGGAAAAACTGAAAAAGCCCCTGGCCGAGATGATCCTGTTCGGCGATCTGGCCGAGCACGGTGGCCTGGTGCACGTCAGTTTGGAAGACGGAGAGCTTCACCTGTCTACCGATGTGGAGATGGCTGACGCGCCTTGAGCGTCGGGGCAGGCTACTGGGCTGGGTCCAAGCCCTTGAAGTCTGCCTGTTGAGCCTGCTTGCTGAGCCTGTCAGCAAGTCGGCTACTTCGACTGGTCATGAGGTGGAACTACGCGACGCCCCGTCAACGACGGGGCGTCGTCGTTTGTAGCCGGCAGGGCTTGAGCGGCTGTATCGTGCAAGGCCCCGGCAGCGGGTCGTTGCCCGCCTTTTCGACGCAGCGGTGCCGCCCTGCTGCGTCAGGCTAAGCAGGGCTGGTGCTGCACCAGAGTCTTGCGATCATGCGAAAGGGGGCTGCGCTTGCCGGTGGGGTGGGGCGCGCCGCTAAGGCGCGTTACCGGCAAGTAGCGTCGGCGCTGAGGCGCGCTGACGCCGGCCGTTCTCAACGGGAACGGTAGACGATGCGACCCTTGGACAGGTCGTAGGGAGTCAGCTCGACCTTGACCTTGTCACCGGTCAGGATGCGGATGTAGTTCTTGCGCATCTTGCCCGAGATGTGGGCGGTCACCACGTGGCCGTTTTCCAGTTCGACCCGGAACATGGTGTTGGGAAGGGTGTCGACGACCACGCCTTCCATTTCGATATGGTCTTCGCGTGCCATATAGGCGAATCCTCGCTGGTGAAATCGAAAAGATGCCTGACCTTGAGGCGTCACTGCCGTTACTGTGGTCAGGATAGCGCGATATTCTGCCGGATGCAGAAGCAGATGGCAAAGGCAGTTCTCTATCAGGCACGCCATGAGCATTTGAATCTCGAGATATTCTGCCGCTTTCCAGAGCGCTTCAGGACTCAGATGGCAAAGGCAGATGGCAGGTTAGCTCTCAAGGATAAGCAAGGTGCGCGATATTTTGCCGCTTTCCAGTATCCCCGGAACCAGATGGCAAAGGCAGATGGCCATTGAGAGCAGGCTAGCCCCTCAAAGCGCGCGATATTCTGCCGCTTTCCAGTATCCCCGGAGTCAGATGGCAAAGGCAGATGGCGGGTTAGCTCTCAAGGATATGCAAAGTTCACGATTTTCTGCCGCTTTCCAGTATCTCCTGGAGCCAGAAAGCAGCGGCGGTCCGCTAGCAGGGGCGCTTTGCGCACCGGCATCTGGAGAGATATGCGGCTGGTTTCTAGAGAGCAGAGAACGTGCGTGAGGCGTCAGGTTGGGCGGTCACTCGCTGTCGGTCGGCACCAGTCGCCGCCATAGCCGGCCATCCAGGCGCTCGAGGGGAGAGAAGCTGCTCTTGTAGCTCATCTTGCGGCACTCCTCGATCCAGTAGCCCAGATAGACGTGCGGAAGCCCCTTGAGGGAGGCCATCTGGATCAAAGCCAGCACCGCCTGGGTGCCAAGAGAGCGGCGCTCGAGGTTGTGGTCGGGATCAAAGAAGGTGTAAATGGCGGATAGCCCGTGGCGCAACTCATCGAAGGCTGACACCGCTACCAGCTTTCCGTCCAGGCGCATCTCCAGCAGTCTCGCGTAGGGCTGATCGAGGCTCAGGAAGGTGCGGTACTGCTCGTGACTCGGTGGGAACATGTCGCCGTCATGGTGGCGCGTGCAGATATAGCGGGCGTAGAGATCGTAGTGGCGCGAGTCGAACTGAGCCTGCACAACCTCGATGGTCAGATCGGCATTGCGCCGCATCAGGCGTCGCTGGGTGCGATTGGGGCGAAAGTCCGCTACCGGGATTCGCACGGAGATGCAGGCGTGGCAGCCTTCACAGTGAGGTCGGTAGAGATGCAGACCACTGCGACGGAAACCCAATAGCGTAAGCGCGTCATATACGCCCTGTCCTGGGGATTCCTTGGGATCCAGGAACAGGGTGGTCGCTTCCTTGCCCGGCAGATAGCTGCAGGCGTGCGGCACCGTGAGAAAGAACCGCAGGTCGCGCACGGGTTGACGCGGTGTATTGCTGCTCAATTCTGCCGTCTCCCTGTCGGATGGCGTCGAGTGATGGGTCAGGCGATGGTATGAGGTATGTCAATGGTGGTCGTCATACATTGCCTGCTGATACCACGTCATTCACCAATGTCGGTAAATGACCATGCCGGTGTCGTCAGGTTGTCTCGGTCCAGATCATCCAGCCACCTCTCAAGATAGCCGATGAAGGCTGATCGAGCGATACCTCGAGCGCCGAGGCTGGCCAGGTGAGACGTGTGCATCTGGCAGTCGATCAGACGACCGCCGCCGGCCGCCATGGCGCGGGCCAGGTGCACCAGCGCGATCTTGGAGGCGTCGGCCTCGCGGCTGAACATCGATTCGCCGAAGAACACCGGTCCCAGGGCGACACCGTAGAGCCCACCGACGAGCCGATCGTCACGCCAGACTTCCACCGAGTGAGCGACACCCTCCAGGTGCAGGTCGCAATAAGCGTCTCGCATTTCGTCGGTGATCCAGGTGCCTGACCCATGATCATCGTTGCGCGGTGCAGCACAAGCATCGATGACGGCGTCAAAAGCCTGGTCGGCGGTGGCGCGAAAGCCCCCGTTTCGCAGTCGCTTGGCGAGGCTTCGGCGCACGCGTAGCTCTTCGGGGTGCAACACCATGCGCGGATCGGGGCTCCACCACAGGATCGGCTGGTCGTCGCTGTACCAGGGGAAGATCCCTCGGCGGTAGGCCTCTATCAGCCATTCGGGAGATAGCCCGCCGCCAGCGGCCAGCAGGCCGTCCGGGTCGTCCAGGGCAATATCGACCGAAGGAAAGGTCACAGGATGTTCGTTGAGCCAGGGCAGCATGGGGCTCCCTTTGCAATACCGGGTGAAAGATGGGGCAGTGTGCCCCCAGGCTGCGCTTCGCTCAAGGTATGCTGGGCCTATTCGCTCACCGGCTGGCTCGGTATCATGATCGCCAGTCAGAAGGATGGAAGACGCCGTTATGGCGCAAGGGGAAGGCCGTTTGAGTGCCAACAAGAAGTCCATGTCGTCGCGCGCGACGGCGGCAGCCGCCAAGGAGACCGCCCGCAAGGTCGGGTTGCGTCTGCATGGCTCTGCCAGGGAAGGTGTAATCATCGTACTGCTGGCTGCCTGCGTATTCCTGCTGCTGGCACTGTTCAGTTTCGAGCCGGCGGATCCCGGCTGGTCGAGCAGTGGCCCCGAGACCGCTGTGGCCAACTGGATGGGCCCCATCGGTGCCTGGCTTGCCGACGTGCTGTATTCGTTGTTTGGCATCAGCGCCCTGTGGTGGCCAGGCATGCTGGCATTTGCCGCCTGGTACCTGATCCGCTCCCGGCGAGTGGAATTCGAGTGGGATGCCACCGCCCTGGCCGTGCGTTGCGGCGGGCTGATCCTGCTGCTGCTGGGGTGCACCACCCTGGGAGCGCTCTACTTCCATCAACCCGACAGCGTGTTGCCGTACTCCACCGGTGGCATCCTCGGGGTCGGCCTGGTCGGCGCCCTGCGGCCGTTGGTCGGCGTCGGCGGAACAGGTCTGCTCGCCGTGGTCGCTATCCTGGGTGGAATGCCACTGTTCACCGGCTTGTCCTGGCTGAACGTCATGGACGAGGCGGGCCACCGCTGTCTGCTGCTGGGACGCTGGCTCAAGTCCCGCTTTGCGCCGTCCGAGGGCGCGGACGACGCAGGGCAGGGCGCCGACCAGCGCAGCGCACCGGAGGCCAGGACCAAGGCGTCATCGCCGATCGACAGCGAAGATGGCGAGGAAGATGGCGAGGAAAGCGACACCACGCCCCGGCCTTCCTGGTGGCAGCGCCTGCGCGGCAAGGGGGCGTCGACCGACCTGGACGAGGCCGTGGGGCCGTCCATGGGAGACGACGGCAACACCGATATCCCCTGGGATGTGGCGGAATCCACGCCGTCGGCCAAGCAGCCGGGAGCGGCCTATACCGAACGCTTTGCCGAGGGCGCGCCTCGCCGTCGCCATGAAGGTAGCGTTCAGGCCGGCACCACAACGCCGCGGGACATCCGTCCCACCGAACCTGAGGGTGGTCGGCGAGAGCCTACCCTGGCCCCGGAGCCCACGGCTTCCAGAGAGCGGCGAGAGCCGACCCTGGGCGGCAGTTTTGCGGCAGAGGCACCTTCGGCAGGAAGGGCAGAAGAGTCCATGTCGCTGCGTGCCGAGAGGGATGCGCCGGTGCCTTCGCCTGAACGTGCAAGCGAGTCGAGCTCTTTACAGGCCCCCGAAACCGGGCCTACTGCTCAGGCGCGCTCTCCACAGGCGCGCTCTTCTCAGGCGCCCGAAGCCGCGCCTGCCGCGACTGGCTCTCAACAGGAGCGCTCTCAACAGGCGCCCGAGGCCGCGCCTACCGCGCCGGCGACCAGCGCTCCACAGGCGCCCGAATCTGCGCCTTCTGCTCAGGCGCGCTCTTCACAGGCGCCCGAGGCCGCGCCTTCTGATCAGGCGCGCTCTTCACAGGCGCCCGGGGCCGCGCCTGGCGCTCCTTCTGCCCAGGCGCCCGAATCTGCGCCGTCCGCGCCGGCGAGCGGCGCTCCACAGGAGCCTCGTCGGGAAGAGCCCGCTCGCGGGGAGGAGCCGTCGAGCCACCAGACGCAGCCTCGTCGGGAGGAGCGTCGTGCCGAGGAAATCCCCGAGCCGGTGCTGCCTGATGATGGTGGCGCCCTGGCTGGCGGCGCCATCGCCGCCGGGGCGGGGGCAAGCCTTCTGGCAGCTACCCATGAGGCGCCGCGTAGTGTCTCGAGTCAGGCTCCCAGTTCTTCTCCCCGTCCATCTTCTGTTGACAACGCAGGTCAGGATGCTGGTCAGGGCATGCAGCAGGAAGCTCCCCGCAGCGACGCCGGTACGCCGGCCGAGTCCCCCCGCGCCGAACCAGGGCATGACACCGCTGCCGCGAACGTTGCCGGTGGTCACGACGGCGCGGGTGAAGGGCGTGTCGCTACCGCCGAACAGGCGCGTGAGGCCGCCGACAACGACGGCCCGACGCTGTGGACGGTGGAGCACCTGCAGAGCCAGCGTCCCGGCTTCGATGATCTGCCGGAGCCCGACGGCGAGCTGCCAAGCCTTAGGCTGTTGACCCCGCCGGAGCCGCATCAGCCGAACTACACCGAGCAACAGCTGGCCGACATGGCGGAGCTGCTCGAGATGCGCCTGCGCGAGTACGGCGTCAAGGCCGAGGTCGTCGATACCTGGCCGGGCCCGGTCATCACGCGCTTCGAGATCAAGCCGGCTGCGGGGGTGAAGGTCTCCAAGATCAGCAACCTGGCCAAGGACCTGGCGCGTTCGCTGATGGTCAAGAGCGTGCGCGTGGTGGAGGTGATTCCCGGTCGTCCCACCGTGGGCATCGAGATCCCCAACCCCAATCGCGCCATGATCCGCCTTCGCGAGGTGATCGACTCGGACCGCTACCAGCACGAGGCCTCTGGACTCACCATGGCGCTGGGCCAGGACATCGGTGGCGCCGCGGTGGTGGCCAACCTGGGCAAGATGCCCCACGTGCTGGTCGCCGGTACCACCGGCTCGGGCAAGTCGGTCGGGGTCAACGCCATGCTGATCTCGATGCTGCTCAAGGCGACCCCCGACGAGCTTCGGCTGATCATGGTCGATCCCAAGATGCTGGAGCTGTCGGTGTATGACGGTATCCCGCACCTGCTGGCACCGGTGGTCACCGACATGAAGGAGGCCGCCAACGCCCTGCGCTGGTGCGTGGCCGAGATGGAGCGTCGCTACAAGCTGATGGCCGCCATGGGGGTGCGCAACATCGCCGGCTTCAACAGCAAGCTCGATGAGGCCGAGCGGGCCGGCGCCCAGGTGGCCGATCCATTGTGGGAGCCCCAGCCCTGGGAGATGCACCAGACCCCGCCGGTGCTGGAAAAACTGCCCTACATCGTGGTGGTGATCGACGAATTTGCCGACATGTTCATGATCGTCGGCAAGAAGGTCGAGGAGCTGATCGCGCGCCTGGCGCAGAAGGCCCGTGCCGCCGGTATCCATCTGGTGCTGGCGACGCAGCGTCCCTCGGTGGACGTGGTTACCGGCCTGATCAAGGCCAACATCCCCACCCGCATGGCCTTCCAGGTATCGTCGCGAGTCGACTCCCGCACCATCCTCGACCAGGGCGGCGCCGAGAACCTGCTGGGGCATGGTGACATGCTCTATCTGCCGGCGGGCTCCGGTCAGCCGACCCGTGTGCACGGCGCCTTTGTCGATGACGATGAAGTGCACCGGGTGGTGGAAGACTGGAAGCGTCGCGGTGAGCCCGAGTACATCGACGAGATCCTCTCTGGTGGTGTCTCCGCCGATGCCCTGACCGGGCTCGAGGCCGAAGGCACCGGCGATGACAGCGACGCTGAGCAGGATGCCCTCTATGACGAGGCCGTGGCCTTCGTCACCGAGACGCGCCGGGCCTCGATCTCGGCGGTCCAGCGGCGCTTCAAGATCGGCTACAACCGCGCCGCACGCCTGGTCGAGGCCATGGAAATGGCCGGGGTGGTATCGTCCATGGGCAGCAACGGCGGGCGAGAGGTGCTGGCACCGCCGCCCACCGCAGGCTAACCCGATCGGCGCGACACTGTCGCTTTTTGGTGACAGTGTCGCGTCAGGATGTAATCACCATGCAAGAGGGTGTCCCGACCGGGTTCAACGGCAACTTGCCAGGCATACTGGACTCCAACGGACATCCTCCCGGCGCCGGATCCGCTCCGGCGCGACAAGGATTTCGACGATTTCGACGGAGAGACGCTATGCCCGCACGCCTTACCTTGAGTTCCGGTCTTGCCACGCTGGCCCTGGCGCTGGCGATCCCCGCCACCGCCCTGGCCGACGGCGCTGAGCGCCTTACCCGCATGCTGGAGCCGTTGAACACCTATTCCGCCGACTTCGAGCAGCAGATCCTCGACGGCAGTGGTCAGCGCCTGCAGCAGACCGAAGGGCACATGTGGCTGTCGCGCCCGGGCAAGTTCCGCTGGGAGGTCAAGGCCCCCTACGAGCAGATCGTGGTGTCTGACGGCGACGAGGTCACCCTCTATGACCCCGATCTCGAGCAGGCCACCATCCAACCGCTGGATGAGCGCATCACCCACACCCCGGCCCTGCTGCTGTCCGGCAGCGCCAACGAGCTTACCGACAGCTACGAGGTCAAGAGCTCTCAGCAAGGCACCGCCGAGACCTTCACCCTGGAGCCCAAGGCCTCGGACACCCTGTTCGAAAGCCTGCGCCTGACCTTCTACAGCGAGCAGCTGGCGGCGCTGGAGATGACCGACAGCACCGGGCAGCGTACCGCCATCGCCTTCGACAATGCCGAGCAGAACGGCAACATCGATGACCAGCGCTACCGCTTCGAGGTACCCGACGGTACCGACGTGATCCGCCAGACCCGCTGATCACACCGTCCGCCGCCGATCCCGTTCGGCGGCGGCCTCGTTCCGGCATCCTTCCGCGGCTTTCGACTTCCCCTCGCTCCCTCCTTACCGTGCTCTATCGAGCACGTCGCCTGTCCCCGATCAACCTTGCAGTCTACTGCGACCTTGGCCCAATAGTGTGAGCCGATTAGGGAAACTACTATCCCGGGTATCGTTTTCACGAGGTGCCCCATGTATCCCTACGCTGCTCCCCTGCGAGACCTGTCCTTCGTGCTGTCGGAAATGCTCGAGCACGAGTCCTTGAACCTGGCCCCCTTTGCCGAGGTTGGCCCTGAGCTGGTCGACGCCGTGCTCGAGGAGGCCGCCAAGCTCGCCTCGGATGTCTGGGCGCCGCTCAATGCCAGCGGTGATCGCCAGGGCTGCAGCCGGCTGGAGGACGGCAGCGTGACACTGCCCGACGGCTTCGCCGAGGCCTACCAGGCCTACGCCGAGGGTGGCTGGAACGGGATCGGCGTGTCCGAGGATCGCGGCGGTCAGGGGCTGCCCGAGGTGGTGGCCAGCAGCGTGCAGGAGATGCTGCACGGCGCCAATATGGCGCTGGGTCTGTGCCCGATGCTGACCGCCGGTGCCATCGAGGCACTGGCTCACCATGGCAGCGACGAACTTCAGCAGCGTTACCTGGCGCGCCTGGTGGAAGGCAGCTGGACCGGCACCATGAACCTGACCGAGCCCCAGGCCGGCTCGGACCTGTCGCGGGTGCGCACCCGCGCGGTGCCTGAAGGTGATCACTACCGGCTGTTCGGTCAGAAGATCTTCATTACCTGGGGCGAGCATGAGGCCGCCGAGAACATCATCCACCTGGTGCTCGCACGCACCCCCGATGCCCCTGAGGGCAACAAGGGCATCTCGCTGTTTCTGGTGCCCAAGTTCCTGGTCAACGAGGACGGCTCGCCGGGCGAGCGCAACGACGTGGTGTGTGCCTCGATCGAACACAAGATGGGCATCCACGGCAGCCCCACCTGCACCCTCAGCTTCGGTGAGAAGGACGGCGCCATCGGCTACCTGGTGGGGGAGGCCGGGCGCGGCCTCAACCACATGTTCACGATGATGAACGAGGCCCGCCACAAGGTCGGTATCCAGGGCATCGGTGTCGCCGAACGGGCCAGCCAGCACGCCCTGGCCTACGCCAACGATCGCTCCCAGGGACGCACACCTGCGTCCCGCGGAGGCGAGCCCTGCACCATCGGCGAGCACTTGGACGTGCGTCGCATGCTGCTGTCGATGCGGGCGCGCACCGACGCCCTGAGGGCGCTGGCGCTGCTGTGCGCTCAGCAACTCGACGTGGCTCGTCACCACGAAGACGAACAGCACCGTCGCGCGGCCCAGGCGCGGGCCGAGGTGCTGATCCCGGTGGTCAAGGGCTTCTCCACCGACCAGGCGGTGGACATCGCCTCGCTGGGCGTACAGGTCCACGGCGGCATGGGCTTTATCGAGGAAACCGGTGCCGCCCAGCTGTTGCGGGATGTGCGTATCGCCCCGATCTATGAGGGCACCAACGGCATCCAGGCGCTCGATCTGGCGGGGCGCAAGCTTCAGCGCGATGGCGGCGCGGCCTTGTCGCTGCTGATCGACGAGGTGCAGGCCACCGCCGAAGCGCTGTCGGCCCATTCTTCCCTGGCCCCGCTGGGGGCAGAGCTTGCCGCCGGTGCCGAGGATCTGCGTGCCTGTGCGGCCCTGGTGCTGGAGGCGGGGGCGGACGCCGAGCGCGGCGCTGATGCTATCCAGGCCTATGCCACGCCGCTGTTGTCGCTGACTGGCCACGTCCTGTGCGCCTGGCAGATGGGGCGTGCGGCGATCATCGCCAGGGCCGCGCTGGACGCCGGCAGCGACGACGACTTCTACCGGCGCAAGCTGGCCTGTGCCGACTTCGCCGTGCGCCAGTGGCTCCCCGAGGGGCGCGCCCAGCGTCGCGTCATCGAAGCCGGCTTCGACGAACTGCTTTCCGTATCGCTTGGCTGAACAGATTAGCCGCCGGTGTCCACCGGCGGCTATCTTCTGTACAGGACGGGCCATCGTCATTTTCCTCGTAGCGAGGCGCAGGCCGCCAGTGGCTACGCATGCGACCTTCAATCAGGAGTGTCTAATGAGCAACATCTACGACCAGGGCATGCCGCGCAACGCGGCCAACCATGTGGCGATCTCGCCGTTGACCTTCATCGAGCGCGCGGCCAGCGTCTATCCGGACCTGCCGGCGGTGGTCCACGGCCAGACGCGCCGCGACTGGGCCACCACCTGGCAGCGCTGCCGGCGGCTGGCCTCGGCGCTGGAGCGTCGCGGGCTCGGCAAGGGGGATACGGTGTCGGTGATGCTGCCCAATGTGCCGGCGATGTTCGAGGCGCACTTCGGCGTGCCCCTGGCCGGTTGCGTGCTCAATACCCTGAATATCCGTCTCGATGCCTCGGCGATTGCCTACATGCTGGAACACGCCGAGACCCGGGCGATCCTGGTGGACCCGGAGTTTGTCGAAGTGGTGCGCGAGGCGATCAAGGGACTCGAGCGGCCACCTCTGATCATCGACGTGCTGGACCCCGAGTTCGAGGGCCAGGCCGAGCGCCTGGGTGAGATCGAGTACGAGGACCTGCTGGCCGAAGGCGACGCCGACTATCCCTATCGCCTGCCCGAAGACGAGTGGGACGCCATCTCGCTGAATTACACCTCCGGGACCACCGGCAAGCCCAAGGGCGTGGTCTATCACCATCGCGGCGCCTACCTCAACGCCGTCAGCAACATCCTCGAGTGGGCGATGCCGCATCACCCGGTGTACCTGTGGACGCTGCCGATGTTCCACTGCAATGGCTGGTGCTTCCCCTGGACCATCGCCGCCAACGCCGGGGTCAACGTCTGCCTGCGCAAGGTCGATCCGAAGAAGATCATGGAACTGATCGCCGACGAGAAGGTGACCCACTTCAGCGGCGCGCCGATCGTGCTCAACGGACTGGTCAATCTGGACGAGTCCCAGCGTCGTGCCATCGACCACCCGGTCAAGGCCACCACCGCCGGGGCGGCGCCGCCTGCTGCGGTGATTGCCGGGGTGGAGTCACTCGGTATCGATGTGACCCACGTCTATGGTCTGACCGAGGTCTATGGTCCGGTGACGGTGTGTGCCTGGCGCGAGGCCTGGGACGAGCTGCCGCTGGAGGAGCGTGCCCGCATCAAGGCCCGCCAGGGCGTGCGCGGGCACATGCTGGAGGCGCTGTGCGTGGCCGACCCGGTGACCCTGGAGCCATTGCCCAAGGACGGCGAGAGCATCGGCGAGATCATGATGCGTGGCAACAATGTGATGAAGGGTTACCTGAAGAACGAGGCCGCCACCCGGGAAGCGCTGGATGGTGGCTGGTACCACACCGGCGACCTGGCGGTGTGGCACGCCGATGGCTATATCGAGATCAAGGATCGCTCCAAGGACATCATCATCTCCGGTGGCGAGAACATCTCCACGATCGAACTCGAGGACGCGCTCTACTCCCACCCGGCGGTAGAAGAGGCCGCGGTGGTGGCCCAGCCCGACGAGAAGTGGGGCGAGAGTCCCTGTGCTTTCGTCAAACTCAAGGCCACCAGCGGTGAGGTGACCGAAGAGGACATCATCGAGCACTGTCGGGGCAAGCTTGCGCGCTTCAAGGTGCCCAAGCGAGTCGTCTTTACCGAACTGCCGAAGACCTCGACCGGCAAGATCCAGAAGTTCGTGCTGCGTCAGCAGGCCAAGGAGGGCTGACACCCGCTCGCCATCTGTCCGTGGCAGGGTGGGTGGCAGATCACCAGACGCCGCCTCCGGGGTGACCGGGGGCGGCGTGGTTGTGTCATGATCGTGGGAAATATCCATCAAGGGAGAAAGCAAGTGAACGAGACGCGGATTGGTGTAGTCGGTGGCGGCACCATGGGCCAGGGCATCGCCCAGGTGCTGGTGCAAAGCGGCTTCGAGGTGAGCCTTTATGATGTTGCCGAGGCCGCCCTGGAGCGGGCGAGCGCGGCGATCGACAAGGGCCTCGCCAAGCTGGTGGACAAGGAGCGGCTGAGCGCCGAGCAACGGGACGAAGCCCGTGCCCGTCTGACCACCGTCAGCTCACTTCAGGCCCTGGCCGACTGCGGGGTGATCATCGAGGCAGCGCCGGAAGCGCCGGAACTCAAGGAACGCCTGTTTCGGGAGCTCGATGAGATCAACCCCGAGGCGGTGCTGGCCTCCAACACCTCCTCGCTGTCGCTGACCCGTCTGGCGGCGGTATGCCAGCGCCCCGAGCGAGTGGTCGGCATGCACTTCTTCAACCCGGTGCCGGTGCTCAAGCTGGTCGAGGTCATCCGCGCCGAGCAGACCAGCGACGCGACCGTGGCCCGCGTCGAAGCCCTGGCCGAGTCCATGGGCAAGACCGCCGTGGCGATCGGCGATGCCCCAGGCTTCGCGGTCAACCGCCTGCTGGTGCCGATGATCAACGAGGCGGCTTTCCTGGTGCAGGAAGGGGTGGCCAGCGCCGAAGACATCGACACCGCCATGAAGCTTGGCGCCGCCCACCCGATGGGCCCGCTGGCGCTGGCCGACCTGATCGGCCTGGACGTCTGCCTGGCGATCATGAACGTCCTGGCCGATGGCTTCGGCGATCCCAAGTATCGTCCCTGCCCGCTGCTCAAGCGGATGGTCGATGCCGGCTACCTGGGACGCAAGAGTGGCCGCGGCTTTCACGACTACAGCGGTTGAGGCGGTGGCATGCGCCGAAAGGATGGCTTGTGAGCCTACCAAGCGTTCGCTAGGGTTGGGCCAAAGGTGGCGAACGCGCCAGGCTCCGCCGACGCCAGGCAGGCCTCGCCGACAACTGACAACTCTGACAAGGAGCATTTCGTGAGCGAACAACTGGTCGAGATGGTCGACAACGATGGCGTGGTACGCCTCACCATCAACCGTCCCAAGGCGTTGAACGCCCTGAATCGCGAGGTCATCGAGGCGCTGGCCGAGATCCTCGATCGGCTCGAAGGTCGCGAGGGCCTGCGCGCGGTGCTGATCACCGGTGCCGGCGAGAAGTCCTTCGTGGCAGGTGCCGACATCACCGCGATGCGCGAGATGAACCCGCTCGAGGCGCGCGACTTCGCCGGTCAGGCGTTGAAGACCATCAAGCGCCTCGAGACGCTGCCGGTGCCGGTGGTGGCGCTGGTCAACGGCTTCTGCCTCGGCGGCGGCTGCGAGCTGGCGCTGGCCTGTGATTGGGCGGTGGCCAGCGACAACGCGGTGTTTGGCCAGCCAGAGGTACTGCTTGGGGTCATCCCCGGCTTCGGTGGCTCCCAACGTCTGCCGCGTCGGGTCGGCCCGGCCATGGCGCTGGATCTGTGCACCACCGGTCGCAAGATCGACGCCCAGGAGGCCCTGCGCATCGGCCTGGTCAACCAGGTAATGTCCCAGCCCGAGCTCGAGGACTACGCCGCCACCCTGACCAAGCAGTTGTCCGGCAATGGCCCCGGCGCGGTGCGCAGCGCCAAGCAGGTGATCCACGACGGCCTGGACCAGGACCTGGACAGCGCCCTGGCGCTGGAGACCAGCCTGTTTGCCCTGTGCTTCGCCTCAGACGAGCAGCGTGAAGGCATGAGCGCCTTCGTCGAGAAGCGCAAGCCCAACTTCTGAGCCTCGTTCGCGAGCCTTCAGCGAGCACGGAAGCGGCCATGGCGAATGCCATGGCCGCTTCGTCGTTCAGGCGCGAGGAGTCAGGGCAGGCGCCTAGCGGGGCAATGGTCGCGTGGCCTTGTCCCGGCCCGGCGACAGCATGCCGGTGGCCACCGCGGTGCCGGCCAGGGTGATGGCCATGCCCACCAGAGTGCGCAGCCCCAGGGTCTCGTCGAGCAGCAGGTAGCCCCACAGCAGGGCGCTGACCGGTACCAGAAAGGTCACGGTGGAGGCGGCGGTAGCACCGGCGCTGGCCAACAGGCTGAAGAACAGCAGAAAGGCGAGGGTGGTGGAAAGCACCGCCATGGCCAGGGCGCTGCCCCAGGCCTCGATGCTGACGGCTTGCTGCGGCCACATCAGAATACCGGGAACCAGCAGCATCAGTCCGGACATCGAGCAGCTGCCGGCGGCCAGCACGCGCACCGGTAGATGGCCCAGATGGGTCTTCGAATAGTTGCCGGCGATGCCATAGCAGAAGGTCGCCCCGAGGATCGCCAGGATGTACCAGCCATCGCCGCCCAGCTGGAAGTCCAGTCGATCGGCGGACAGCACGTAGACACCGACGAAGGCCAGCGCCAGGCCCAGGTACTGACGTCGGCGAATCGGCGTGGCGAACCAGGCGGCGCCGATCAGCGCGGTGAAGATCGGAGTGGTGGCGTTGATCAGCGAGGTGAACCCCGCCTCGAGCTGGGTTGTCGCCAGGGCGAGTAGCGAAAACGGCACCACGTGGTTGATAAAGCCGAGCAGCGCCAGGCGCCCGATATTGTCGCGTACCTGGCGCAGATAGTGCAGTGATGCCAGCAGTGGCAGCAACAGCAGGGCGCCGACCCCCATGCGGATCATCACCACCGGGACGGCGCCAAACTCCGGCGAGGCCACCCGCATGAAGATGAAGGACAGCCCCCACAGGCTCGACAGCAGTATCAGCTTGAGGGTATCGGAGGCTGTCATCGAGAATCCTTGTCGTGGGGCTGTGGGGGTGGTGGTAGCGCTTTTGCTAGCCCGCTAAGAGTATGCGAGATGCGCGTTTCAGGAAAGCCGTTGAGGGAGGGGGTGCTGTGAGCCATCGATGACTCTTGTATGCTGAAGTAGACGGTACAGCAACACTGACTTGGCCAGGGAAGTCCTCGGGAGGGCGCTATGAAGACCATCGGGCTGTTGGGCGGCATGAGTTGGGAGTCCACGGTGAGCTACTACCAGGTCATCAATCGGGACGTGAACCGCGCCCTTGGTGGGCATCATTCCGCCAAGATTGCCTTGATCAGCCTGGACTTCGCCGAGGTCGAGGCCTTTCAGCATCAGGGCCGCTGGGATGACGCCGCCGGGGTGCTCGCCGACGCGGCCTGGCGCGTTCAAGAGGCGGGCGCGGACCTTATCGTGCTGTGTACCAATACCATGCACAAGGTGGCCCGAGACATCGAAAAGGCGGTGGATATCCCTCTGTTGCACATTGCCGATGCCACCGCCGATGCCCTGATCGCCGACGGGGTCAAGCGAGTGGGGCTGCTCGGCACCTGTTTTACCATGGAGCAGGGGTTCTACAAGGATCGACTCGAGGCTTACGGAATCGAGGTGCAGGTGCCCGAGAAGGCCCAGCGCGACCAGGTTCATCGGATCATCTATGATGAACTTTGCCATGGTGAAATCGAGCAGGCGTCACGCCAGGTGATGCTGTCGATCATGCAAGAACTCAAGACCGGTGGTGCCGAAGCGGTGATACTGGGCTGCACCGAGATCGCCCTGCTGGTCGCTCAGGCCGACACCGAGATTCCGCTGTATGATACGACCGCCATTCACGCCCGCAGGGCCGTCGAATTGGCGCTAGGCTAACGCTGGTACTGGTACTGGTACTGGTACTGGTACTGGTACTGAGCAGTGCATGCGTCACGTACCCTAGACGATGACTCCCTTGGCAAGGATGCCCATGAAGCTTTCCCATCTCGCCTGTTACCCTGTCAAGTCGCTGCGCGGCATCGCGCTGACCAGGGCTGAACTCACCGAGCGCGGGCTCGCCTTCGATCGGCGCTGGATGCTGGTCGATGACGACGGTCGTTTTGTCACCCAGCGTGAAATCCCCGCCCTGGCGACCATCGGTGTCGAGTTGTCGTCCGATAGTCTGCGCCTGGTCCACGACAGGATGGCCCCGCTCGTGCTGTCATTGAACGAGCCGGACGTGGCCGTACGCCAGGTGCGGGTCTGGCAGAGCGACTGCCTGGCGCTGGACGAGGGCGACCATGCGGCGAATTGGCTGGCACAAGCCTTGGCAAAGTCCTTGGCAGAGCCCTTGCCAAAATCCTTGCCAGCACCCCAGGGCGAAGCGGGGCGTTCCAGGCGTCTGCGGCTGGTGCGCCTGCCCCACGAGCAGCGCCGCTGGGTCGAGACCGAGTTTCTGCCGCCGCAGGAACAGGGTGTGGTGCATACCGCCTTTGCCGACGGCTACCCCCTGCTGATCGCCTCCGAAGCCTCCCTGGCGGCGCTCAACCAGCGACTGGAGGCCAAGGGGGAGGCGCCGGTGCCGATGGAGCGCTTCCGCCCCAACCTGGTGGTGTCGGGCGGTGATCCCTTCGCCGAACGGGACTGGGCCTCGTTGTCCGGGCCCGGCTATCGCCTTGGCCTGCGCAAGCCGTGCAAGCGCTGCAAGATCATCACCCTGGATCAGCGTAGTGGCGAGGCGCCCTCGGCCAAGGAGCCGTTGAAGACCCTGGTGGAAATGGATACCCAGCCCGGTTGGAAGGGCGCCTTCTTTGGGCAGAATGCCGTCGTCGAGCAGGGCGTGGGGGCCATCCTGCGTGTGGGTGACGTGCTCGATAGCCTGAGCTGACGGTTGATCGCCGGCGTCGCCGGTCAACAACTCGACGCCGTTGTCCGCCTTCTCGATGCCTTCCCGTCCTACATCCCGACGTCACTTCCGGTAGAGCCGGCGGTGCAGCTCGCGAATCTCGTCGGCAAACTCCTCAACCGGTCCATCGACCTCGGCATTCGGCACGATGGTCTGGATCGGCAGTGCGGCAACCGGTGCTGCCGCTACCTGCCACTCGTGGAGCCAGCGGCCTAGCTGTTCAGACGAACTCGCGTAGACGATGCGTCCGAGCCCGACCCAACCATGCGCCGCGGCGCACATGGGGCAGTGTTCGCCGGAGGTATAGACGGTCGAGTGCGCGCGCTCTTCAACGCTCAGGTGCTCGGCCGCCCAGCGGGCG
>DJIP01000197.1:1568-10157 GCA_002433675.1 Halomonas halophila | reverse complement strand
CCCGCATGGAGTGGGTGCTGGCCGACGGCCAGGTGGACCAGTACCTCAAGGGCCACCACGCCAGGCTCAGCAACAAGGAAATGGCGGTGGTCGATCGGCTGGAGCAAGAAGGGCGGGCGGAGTTGCGCTTCAACACGACCTTCTTCTCCAGCGGTGACTCCAAGATGCCCGAGCTCGCCGGTATCGCGTCGGCGGCCATGGGCACCGTGCTGACCCTGCTGGTGACCCTGGCGGTGGCCTTTCCCATCGGTGTGATGACGGCGGTGTACCTGGAAGAGTTCGCGCCGGACAACCGCTTTACCCAGTTGATCGAGATCAATATCAACAACCTGGCGGCGATCCCCTCGATCCTGTTCGGTCTGTTGGGCCTGGCGATCTTCATCAACTTCTTCGGGGTGCCGCGCTCCTCCCCGGTGGTCGGTGGCCTGACCCTGGCGCTGATGACCCTGCCGGTGATCATCATCGCCACCCGTACCGCGCTTCGCAGCGTGCCCGACTCTATCCGTCATGCCGCCTTCGGTGTCGGCTGCTCACGCTGGCAGATGGTGCGTGATCACGTCCTGCCAGTGGCGCTGCCGGGCATCATGACCGGTTCGATCATCGGCCTGGCTCAGGCCATGGGCGAGACCGCTCCGTTGATCATCGTCGGCATGGTGGCCTTCATCCCCGATGTGACCAACTCCTTTACCGAGGCGGCCACGGTGCTGCCGGCGCAGATATTCACCTGGGCGGGCGAGCCTGACCGGGCCTTCATCGAGAAGACGTCGGGCGGCATTCTGGTGCTGCTGTCGATCCTTATCACGCTCAACGCCACCGCGGTGGTGCTGCGCAAGAAATTCGAGCGGCGCTGGTAAACCGGCCCCCAAACAGGATACGTTGCCATGAACATGAAAGTTGCCCAGCGCGGAGAAAGCGTGATGAAGCAGGACCAGCCCGGCCAGCCGGTCACTCGCAACGAGGATGCCAACCACGAGTTGAGCATTCGAGTGAACGACCTGAATCTGTGGTACGGAGACTTCCACGCGCTGAAGTCGATCGACATGGATCTGTACCAGAAGAACGTGACCGCCCTGATCGGCCCGTCCGGTTGCGGCAAGTCGACCTTCCTGCGTTGCCTGAATCGCATGAACGATCTGATTCCGAGCGTGCGCGTCAAGGGCCTGATCGAGATGGACGGTCGCGACGTCTACGAGCCCAAGATGGACGAGGTCGCGCTGCGGCGTCGGGTCGGCATGGTGTTCCAGAAGCCGAACCCCTTCCCCAAGTCGATCTACGACAACATCGTCTATGCCCCGAAGATGCATGACCTGGTCAGCCGCAAGGCCGACCAGGACGAGCTGGTCGAGCGCGCCCTGCGTGACGCCGGCCTGTGGGAAGAGGTCAAGGACAAGCTGCACCAGCCCGGCACCTCGCTGTCCGGTGGCCAGCAGCAGCGTCTGTGCATCGCCCGCGCCATCGCGGTACAGCCGGACGTGATCCTGATGGATGAGCCGACCTCGGCGCTGGACCCGATCTCCACCGCCACCATCGAAGACCTGATGGACAAGCTCAAGCAGCAGTTCACCATCATCACCGTGACGCACAATATGCAGCAGGCGGCTCGTGTCGCCGACTACACGGCGTTCTTCCACCTGGGCGAGGTCATCGAGTACAACGACACCAAGACCATGTTCTCTACCCCGCATACCAAGAAGGCCGAGGACTACATCACCGGCCGTTACGGCTAGGCCGAGAGGCGTCGGTCCGCGTGGTAGCGTGGAGCGCGGTAGAAAAGGGAGGCCTTCGGGCCTCCCTTTTTCATGCTCGGGTGTTCGTGTCGAAAGGGGCGAAGCAGCAAAGACCCGATAGAGAGATCAAGAGCTGGCGGGCTGGCGGCGGACGTAGGCGGCGACACCACGCATCGACCACAGTCCCAGCACCGGTCCGGGCAACAGTAGCCACAACACGCTTAGTTCGTGCTCCTGCCACAAGCTGGCACCGAGCCAGATGCCGGGCAGGGTAAGGGTGAAGCCGATGGCGTTCATTACCGCCAGGGTCGCGCCGATATGCGACCTGGGAGCGGTGGCCGAGGCCAGTGACGAGAACTGGGCCGAGTCGGCGATGACGCTGAAGCCCCAGAGGTACAGCAGGCCCAGCAGCAGCAGGGGACTGGCCTGACCAAGCCAGGGGTAGATCAGGCACAGGGCGCCGGAGGTGGCGAGCGCCAGGTTGGCGGCACTGGCGCTGCCGTGGCGTCGGCTGAGGGCGCCGGCGAGGATGCAGCCCAGCGCACCCATGGCGATGACCGAAAAGCTCAGCCAGGGCGCCCAGTCGGCTGGCGCCTGAAGGCGGGTGACCTCGCGGCCGACCAGGAAGGGCACCAGCAACCAGAAGGCGTAGAGTTCCCAGCAGTGGCCGAAGTAGCCGCCGGCGACGCTGAGAAAGTGGCGATCGCGAAAGGCGGCAAGGCCATCCTTCAGCCGGGCGCGAGACGCGTTTGCTGGCAGGTGCGGGCCGTCTCCCAATAGCGCCACGGCGACGCCACCGGCCACCGCCAGGGTAGAGGACAGAATCAGGGTCCAGGCCCAGGGGAGGTCCAGGGTGGCGCCACGCAGCAGATGGGGCATGGCCGTGCCCAGGGTCAGCATGCCCACCAGCCAGGCCAGGGCAGCCCCGGTGTGACGCGGGGTCCAACCGATCACCAGCTTCATGCCCAACGGGTAGATACCGGCCAGGCAGAGCCCGGTGGCGAAGCGCAGCAGCAGGGCGAGAGCGTGATGCTCGGCAACGGCGATAAAGGCGAGATTGACCAGAGCGCCTGCCAGGCTCGCGCTCAGAAAGATACGACTGGCGCGGTAGCGATCGGCGAGTCCGCTGGCGGCGATGGTCAGGGTGCCGACGATAAAGCCGAGTTGTACCGCCAGCGTCAGGTGACCGATCTCGGCCTCGCGAATGCCGAGGTCACTGGCAAGCGAGGCGGCGACGCCGTTGATGCTGAACCACAGCGAGGTACCGCACCACTGTGCCAGCACGATCAGCGGCAGGGCCAGGCGAGAGCGCTCCATGCGTAAGTCCTGTTGTGGATCCAGACCTGAGGTCAAAAAAGATGGCCGAGAGCGCCTGTGGGCGCCCCCGGCCATGCTGACCGCTTATTGGCGTGGAAGGCAAGCGTGGTGCCTGCCTTTCAAGCAACGTTGTCGGTCGGTCCGTTCTGGCCTCAGTCGATCAGCTCTCGGTCTCAGTCGATCAGTTCCACCGCCACGGCGGTGGCTTCACCGCCGCCGATGCACAGGCTGGCAATTCCTCGTTTTCCGCCCTTGGTGCGCAGGGCGTGGATCAGGGTGGCGATGATCCGCGAGCCAGTGGAGCCGACCGGGTGACCCTGGGCGCAGGCGCCGCCGAAGACGTTGACCTTTTCGTGGGGCAGTCCCAGATCGTCCATGGCCATCAGGGTGACCACGGCGAAGGCCTCGTTGATCTCGAACAGATCCACATCATCCACCGACCAGTCGAGTTTCTTCATCAACGACTCGATGGCGCCCACCGGGGCAATGGTGAACTCGCTGGGGTGGCGCGAATGGGTGCTGTGGCCGAGCATGCGGGCCAGCGGGGTGGCGCCCAGGCGATCCGCCGCCGCCCGGGTAGACAGGATCAGGGCAGAGGCGCCATCGGAGATGGAGCTGGCGTTGGCTGCCGTGATGGTGCCGTCCTTGGCGAAGGCCGGCCTCAGGGTGCGAATCTTGTCCAGGCGTGCCTGGAAGGGCTGCTCGTCATGCTCGACCAGGGTGTCACCCTGACGGCTGGAGACCGTGACCGGGGCCATCTCGGCGTCCAGGTGGCCGGCCTCGGTGGCCTGCATCGCCCGTTCCAGCGAAGCGATGGCGAAGTCATCCATGCGCTCGCGTTCGTAGCCGCGCTCGCTGGCGACCTCCTGGGCGAAGCCACCCATCAGCTTGCCGGTCTCGGCGTCCTCCAGGCCATCGAGGAACATATGGTCCTTGAGTTCGCCATGGCCCAGGCGGTAGCCGCCACGTGCCTTGGTCAATACATGGGGGGCGTTGGACATGGACTCCATGCCGCCGGCCAGCATGACCTCGGCGGTACCGGCCTTGATCAGGTCGTGTGCCAGCATGGTGGCCTTCATGCCCGAGCCACAGAGCTTGTTGATGGTGGTGGCGCCGCGGTAGTCGGGGATGCCGGCCTGGCGCATGGCCTGACGGGCCGGTCCCTGCTTGACCCCGGCCGGCAGCACGCAGCCGAAGATGCCTTCTTCGATGGCGTCTGCCGGGATCCTGGCGCGCTCGATGGCGGCGCGAATGGCGCAGGCGGCCAGTTCAGGGGCGGTCTGACTGGACAGGGAACCCAGCATGCCGCCCATGGGGGTACGGGCAGCGGCAAGAAAGACGATATCGGACTGACTCATGGCGTGACTCCTGAAACCGTTGCATGTCGATTCTGCGATCGAGCGGCAAGGTGTTGTGTTTGTGTGGGCCGTGGACGCGGCGCTGTGATGTCAGTGTGGTTCAGTCCCCGGGGTTTCGCTCGCGACGCGAATCGCGTACGACAAGGTCCGCAAACGACGTTGACCCCGAGGGTGGGCTATGCTTTTCTCAACGAAACCAAGCAAGCGCTAGTGTAACTGTCGATGAATGTAATGAATGACTCGCCCCGTCGCAAGGAGCTGACCCGGCTCGCCGCTCAGCTGTTTGTCCAGGAAGGCTTCGATCGCACCACCGTGCGCATGCTGGCACAGGAAATGGGGATCAAGTCAGGAAGCCTCTTTCACCACTTTCGTGACAAGCAGGAGATCCTCGCTGCGGTCATCGAAGAGGGTACCCAGAATGCCTTGACGCTGGCTCGAGCCGCGCTCAAGGACTGTGCGCCCGACCCCTTGTCCAGGCTGCATGCCATGGCGCGGGCCCATCTGGATACCCTGTTGACCGACCGCAATGCCCACGTGGTGGCACTTTACGAGTGGCGGCGGCTCGATGATGGTGCTCGGGATCACCTGACCCATCTGCGTGACGCCTACGAGGCGCTGTGGAACGAGGTGCTGGATGACGCCATCGCAGCGGACCTGGTCACCGGCGATCGCGCCCTGGTCTCGCGCTTTGTGCTGGGGGCCCTGAACTGGACGGTACGTTGGTACGACCCGGACGGGCCGCGTGACCCCGAACAGCTGGCCCACGAACTGGTCGTCATGATCACCCGCCGTCCTTGACCTGCCGAGAACAAGGTACCGGGCGGCCCCTTGCGATGGACAGGTGGAGCGCGCCGGGTGCCTGGTATTCGATTCCCCCCATCTTTCCCTTTTCTCCTCCCTTGTTGGTGTCACCTCGATAAGGTTCACCCTTTCGCCGAGAGCGTGGGCCTGTCCGTCGTGTTCGGCCGGCCGGCGTTTCGAGGTTTTCGGAAAGTCCTAGACGATGGTCTAGCGCACTCCTGCTTGTGTCATGACGATGAAGCCTCTAGCTTCAACCCTAGCGCTTGCTAGGTTGACGCTTACGTCAACGGAATATTGCTGCCGGGGTCGCCCTGGAGAGCTTCATCAACAATCACAACGCAAGAGGCCCGTCATGAGCCACGTCACGCCCGCCGATGCCGAGAGCTATCGCGAGACCTTCGACATCCAGCAAGTGATCGATCGTCTGGACGACCACCAGGATGGATATCTCAACGCCTATCATGCCTGCTGTGGTCGACATCTGGGGCAGGGCAGGGGCGACATCCCGGCGCTGGTGCATGAAGACACAGGCGGTCAGGTGAGTCGGTTGACCTATCGCGAGCTCGACCAGCAGAGCGCGCGTCTGGCGGGCTGGATGGCGGCCCGCGGACTTGGTGTCGGTGACCGTATCGCCTGCATGCTGCCGCGTTCGCCGCAACTGCTGGTCGCCGTGGTGGCGACCTGGCGTCTGGGTGCGGTGTACCAGCCGCTGTTTACCGCCTTCGGACCGGATGCGGTGGACTACCGCCTGGGACGCGCCGACTCCCGCCTGGTCATCACCGACGCGGCCAACCGTCACAAGTTCGATGGCCTGGAAAGCTGTCCGCCGGTACTCGCGCTGGGAGGCGCGAGCGAGGCGCACCCGGAGGACCTCTCCTGGGACGAGGCCTTGGCCAGCGAAGCGCTCCAGGATTCGCCGCCGCGGCTGCCGCCGGACGCCCCCTTTCTGCAGATGTTCACCTCCGGCACCGTCGGCAAGCCCAAGGGGGTAGCGGTACCGCTGTCCGCCATGCCGGCCTTTGCGCTGTACATGGAGCTCGCCGTGGACCTGCGGCCCGAAGACCGCTTCTGGAACATGGCCGATCCCGGCTGGGCCTATGGCCTCTACTATGCCATCGCCGGGCCGCTGCTGCTGGGCGTCACCACCCACTTCTGCGAGGCGGGGTTCAGCGCCGAAGGGGCGCTGGCCTTTATGCAGCGTCATGACATCACCAACTTTGCCGCGGCGCCCACCGCCTACCGCCTGATGAAGGCGTCGGGTCTGTTCGACAACGCCCATGAGACGCTGTCGCTACGCGCGGCAAGTTCAGCGGGCGAGCCGCTCAATACTGAAGTGGTGAGCTGGGTGGAGTCGGCGCTGGGCTGTCCGGTGATGGATCACTACGGCCAGACCGAGACCGGCATGACCTGCAACAACCACCATCGGCTCGAGCACCCGAAGCACATCGGGGGCATGGGCGTACCCATGCCCGGCTACCGCCTGGTGATCCTCGATGCCGAGTACCAGGAGTTGCCCCCCGGTGAGCCCGGCGTGCTGGCGGTGGACATCGAACGCTCGCCGGCGCACTTCTTCCCCGGCTATACCTGGCAGGAGAAGCATCCCTTCGCCGAGGGTTACTACCTGACCGGAGACGTGGTGGTACGCAACGAGGACGGCAGCTTCCAGTTCGCCGGGCGAGACGACGATATCATCACCACCGCGGGCTATCGGGTTGGCCCCACCGACGTGGAAAACTCGGTGCTGACCCATCCCGCGGTGGCCGAATCCGCGGCAGTGGGGCAGCCGGACGAGATCCGCGGCGAGATCATCAAGTCCTATGTGGTGCTGCGTGACGGCTTCGAGGCCAGCGATGCGCTGGCCGACGAAATTCGTCAGCAGGTACGGGACCGCCTGTCGGCCCACGCCTTCCCTCGAGTCATCGAATTCGTCGAAGAGCTGCCGAAGACCCCGAGCGGCAAGATTCAGCGCTTCAAGCTGCGAGCCGACGCCGCCGACAAGGCCTGAGCGACCCGTCGGTATGGTGTCGGGCCAGGCATCCAGACAGACGTTTTTACATTACGCCCCGAGCGAGTGCTCGGGGCTTGTTGCATGATTGATCAGGAGAACCCGCATGCGTATCGAGAACGCGACCTTTGTGATCACCGGAGCCGGCTCCGGCCTTGGCTCCGCCTGTGCCGAACGCCTGGTCGCCGCCGGTGGTCGAGTCGTACTATGCGACCTGAGCGAGGGCGTGCAGGACCAGGCCAGCCGCCTGGGCGACGCTGCCATCGCCGTGCAGGGCGATGTCACCTCGGCAGATGACATCCAGGCGGTGATCGACGCGGCCCAGGCCCACGGTGACGGCCTTGCCGGAGTGATCCACTGTGCCGGCGTGGTCAGTGTGGCCAAGCTGGTGGATCGTCACGGCAACCCGGCCGACCTCGACGCCTATGCGCGCACCGTGCAGATCAATCTGGTCGGGACCTTCAACGTCATGCGCCTGGCGGCGGCGGCCATGAGCCAGAACCCGCCAGGCGATGACGGTGAGCGTGGGGTCATCATCAATACCGCCTCGGTCGCCGCTTTCGATGGCCAGGTGGGTCAGTGCGCCTACAGCGCCTCCAAGGCCGGGGTGGTGGGCATGAGCCTGCCGGCCGCCAGGGAACTGTCGCGTCACGGCATCCGGGTGATGGCGATTGCGCCGGGCGTGTTCGAGACGCCGATGATGGCGGATATTCCCGAGGATGCCGTCGCCGCGCTGTCCCAGGCGGTGCCTTTCCCCAAGCGGCTGGGCAAGCCCGATGAATTTGCCCGCCTGGCGGAGCAGATCATCACCAACAGCATGCTCAATGGCGAAGTCATTCGCTTGGACGGCGGTATTCGCATGCAGTGAATTCTGTCCTGAAACGAACGCTTGACTTAGGGGGCGGTCGTCGCTACTTTCAAACACATGTTTGAAAGTGCGTCCTGGCGAGGTCCATCGCAGGCGCAGCCACCGAATCCAGGAGTGCCCCATGCCCGACTATCAGGCCCCGCTGCGCGACATGCGCTTCGTGATGGACGAACTGTTCGACTACCCGAGCCACTATGCCCGCCTTCCCGCGGGGGATGATGTCTCGCCCGACGTGGTGGCGGCGATCCTCGAGGAGGGTGCGCGCTTCGCCCGCGAGGTGCTGCTGCCCCTCAACCAGAGCGGCGATCGCGAGGGCTGTCGTCTCGAGGGTGGCGAGGTCAAGGCGCCGAGCGGTTTTCGCGAGGCCTATCGCCAGTACGTGGAAGGTGGCTGGCCAAGCCTTGCCGCAGAGCCCGAGCACGGTGGCCAGGGCCTGCCGCCGTCACTGTCGATGCTGCTGTCGGAGATGATCTGTGGCTCGAACCTGGCCTGGGGCATGTATCCGGGTCTGTC
>DJIP01000197.1:0-1199 GCA_002433675.1 Halomonas halophila | reverse complement strand
GTCTACCTGACCAAGCTGGTGGAGGGGAGCTGGACCGGCACCATGTGCCTGACGGAGCCCCACTGCGGTACCGACCTCGGGCTGATCAAGACCCGGGCGCTGCCCCAGGATGACGGCAGCTATCGCATCAGCGGGACCAAGATCTTCATCTCCGCCGGCGAGCATGATCTGGCCGACAACATCCTTCACCTGGTGCTCGCCAAGCTGCCGGATGCGCCCGAAGGGTCCAAAGGCATCTCGCTGTTTCTGGTGCCGAAATTCCTGCCCGATGGCCAGGGCGAAGCGGGCGAGCGCAACGGCGTGGTGTGCGGCTCCCTCGAACACAAGATGGGCATCCACGGCAACGCTACCTGCGTGATGAACTTTGATGGCGCCACCGGCTACCTGATCGGAGCCCCCAACAAGGGGCTGGCGTGCATGTTCACCATGATGAATGCAGCGCGTATCGGGGTCGGTATCCAGGGCCTGGGCCTCGCCGAGGCGAGCTTCCAGAACGCCCTGGCCTACGCCCGGGATCGACTGCAGATGCGCGCGCTGTCGGGCCCCAAGGCACCGGAAAAAGCCGCGGACCCGATCATCGTGCACCCGGACGTGCGGCGCATGCTGCTGACCCAGAAGGCCATCGCCGAAGGCGGCCGGATGCTGGTGCTGTATACCGCCCAGCTGGTGGACGTGGTCGAGCAGTGTTCAGCCGGCGAGGAGCGCGAGCGGGCCGAGACCCTGCTGGGCCTGTTGACCCCTGTCGTCAAGGCGTTCCTGACCGAGCTTGGCTTCGAGGCCACCAATGAAGGGGTGCAGGTGTTCGGGGGCCACGGCTTTATCCAGGAATGGGGCATGGAGCAGATGGTGCGTGATGCCCGCATCACACGGCTGTACGAAGGCACCACCGGGATCCAGGCGCTGGACCTGCTGGGGCGCAAGGTGCTGATGAACCAGGGCGAGAGCCTGAAGGTCTTCACCAGGGAGATCCACAAGTTCTGCCAGGCCAACGGCGACGACGAGGCCATGGCGCCCTTTGTCGCTCCGCTTGCCAAGCTCAACAGTCAATGGGGCGAGCTGACCATGGGCATCGGCATGAAGGCCATGGGCGATCGTGAAGAAGTGGGGGCCGCCTCCGTGGACTACCTGATGTACTCGGGCTACGTGACCCTGGCCTACCTGTTCGCCCGGTCGGTCAAGTGCGCCCGGGAAGCGCTGGC
>DJIP01000374.1 GCA_002433675.1 Halomonas halophila | reverse complement strand
GCCGCTGCGTTCCAGCACGGTCTCCAGCATCAACTCGCCCCAGCCGCCCTGGGCCTTCTGGTCGCCCTTTAGCGCCCGGGCAAGCCCTGCCGCTTCCTCGCCGAGGCGGGCGTTGAGTCCCGCCAACTGCTCGATCTGGGCCTTGAGCGATACCGCCTCGCGGCTGTGCTGCCCGGTCAGGTCCTCGACCCGCCGGCGGAACTGGTCCACCTGCTCGCGAAACGGCTTGAGCAGCGACTCGAGTCCCTCGCGGCTCTGGGTCTGGTAGGCCTGCTGGCGCTCGTCGAAGACCTGGCCTGCGAGCCGATGAAATTCCTGCTTGAGCTGCTCCCGGGAGGATTCCACCAGCGCCATCTGCTCGCGATGACGCGCCGCCATCTGCTCGCGCTCGGTCTCCAGACGGGCGTTATGCTCACGCACATCGGCGAGCTGCTGACGGGCGGCCTGGAGCTCGCCGCGCTGGGTCTCGAGCTGCTCTCGGCTGGCGTCGAGCTGGGCGTCGCTGATGGCCAGTTCCTGCTCGAGCTGGCGTGCGGCCTCGCGCCGCTGCTCGAGCTGTGCCTTGCTCGTCTCGAGCTCTGCTGCCAGGGCCTGTTCACGCCGCTGCCCCTGTCGATACCCTCGCCAGGCCAGCGCCAGCAACGCAATCGCCAGCAGCGAGACGCCGGCAAGAGCCGGCGCCAGGGGCTGGGCAAACAGTGATTCGAGGGCCGGACTCATCTCAGTCTCATATCAGCGGGTGCCCTCGGCCAGGTCGCCGATCAGCGCCTTGAGCAGGCCGTAGAATTCCTCCACCGAGGCGATTTCGACGCGCTCGTCCGGCGAGTGGGCACCGCGAATCAAGGGGCCGAAGGAGATCATCTGAAGCTCAGGGTACTTGCCACCGAGAATCCCGCACTCGAGCCCGGCGTGGATGACCTTGATCTCCGGGTCCACCGCCAGACGCTGACGATGCAGCGCACAGAAGCGCTTGAGCAGATCGCTGTCGGGCTGCGGCGTCCAGCCGGGGTAGCCGTTCTCGACCCGGGTGCGGGCGCCGATCAGCTCGAACAGCGCGGTGAAGCGCTCGGCCAGGTCCGCGGTGGCACTGTCGCGCAGCGAGCGCACCAGGGCGCACAGGTGAAAGCGGCCGTTCTCGAGGCTGACCACGCCCAGGTTGTTAGAGGTCTCGACCACCCCCGGTACCTCGACGCTCATGCGCTCGACACCGCAGGGCGCGGCGTGCAACGCCGCCACCAGCAGGCGGCTGGCGTGGCGGGTCAGCGCTTCCTCGCGTGGCGTGGCGCAGGACTCCAGGGTCAGGCGCAGGCCCTCGTCGACACCGGACAGCTCGCGGCGCATGTCGGCCTCGAGGCGTTCGATGCGCGAGCGCAGCGCGTCAATCTCGTCCCGGGGCACCATCACCACCGCCTCGGCCTCGCGGGGAATGGCATTTCTCAGGGTGCCGCCACGGTAGTCGACCAGGCGCACCTCGCAGCTGTCGAGGGCGCGCAGCACCCGCACCAGCAGGCGATTGGCATTGCCCAGCCCCTTGTCGATATCGATCCCGGAGTGGCCACCACGCAGCCCCTTGAGGCTCAGCGTCAGGGCTTCTTCGTCATCGCCCACCGACTCCACCGGCAACTGGGCCTCGACCACCACGTCGGCGCCACCGGCACAACCGATGTAGACCTGACCACGGTCCTCGGAGTCCAGGTTGAGCAACAGGCTGCCCTCGAGCCAGCCTTCGGCCAGGTTCAGCGCACCGCCCATGGAGGTTTCTTCCTCCAGGGTGAAGATCGCCTCCAGAGGGCCATGGACGAGTTCGTCGTCGCCGAGGATCGCCAGTGCCGCCGCCACTCCCAGGCCATTGTCGGCGCCCAGGGTGGTCTGATCGGCCTTGAGCCAGCCGTCCTCGACCCGCGTGACGATGGGGTCCCGGGTGAAGTCGTGGGGCTTGTCGGCGTTGGCCTGGGCCACCATGTCCAGGTGGCCCTGGAGGATTACCCCCGGGGCCCCTTCGCGCCCGGGGCTCGCCGGCTTGGACAGACGCAGGTTGCCGTAGGCGTCGCGATCGTGGGAGATGCCGCGCTCGTCTGCCCAGGCTTCAAGGATCTCGACCAGAGCCGCCTCGTGGCCCGAGGGGCGCGGCGTGTTGCACAAGGTGCGGAAGTGGCGCCAGACGGCGGTCGGAGCGAGGCTATCGAGATGTTCGTTCATGATGTCTATGTCTGCCTTTGCGAATGTTGGCACTCTACCCTCGCCCCGGGGCCTTGGAAAGGGTCTCCAGCAGTGCCAGGGCTCGGCCGACGGCGTCCCGCAACCATTGCTTGACCTGTGCCTTGCCGCGCAGCGATAGCCCATGCGCCAGGGAACTTTCCGAACGCCCCTGAAACGCCCAGGCAGCGAGCCAGGCCAGGCTGTCGTGGTCAGCGTCGGCCCTGGACCTCGCCTTGGACATCGCTGACGACTTGGGCGACAACATCGACGACGACATCGACAGCGACGCCAGCCGACGCACCAGGGCCTGGATGGCCGGACGCGCCAGCGCCGGCTCGCGCTGTCCTCGGGCCAGGTCATGGAGCTCACGACGGTCTTCGGCGTCGAGCAAAAAGCAGTCTTCGGCGTCGAGCAAAAAGCAGTCTTCGGCGTCGAGCGAAAAGCGGTCTTCGGCGCCGAATGCACGACGGTCCCCTGCGCTTCCCAGCAGTGCCAGCACCAAAGGTGGCGACAGGCGTGTCAGCTCGAAGGCCAGAAGCCCCGGCAGCTGGCGCTCAAAGCGCCGCGCCAGACGCTCGACCAGCGCCTGATTGTGCTCTCCCAGGGCCAGCGCCATCATCGCCGCATGCTCGCCGGTGGCGGCCTCTCGGGTCAGCCCCAGGCGTACCGGGCGAAATCCCTGGGCCTGCCAGAACGCCAGCAGTTCCGGGTCGGCACCGAAGCTCGCCCCCAGCATCGCCTTGCCGGCCTGTTCGGCCTGGCGCGCCGCCTCCTCGATCAGACTCGCCCCGCACCCCAGGCGGCGCCAGTCGGGGTGCACGGCGATCCGGGTGATCCGGGCACTGGGCGCCACCAGCGCCGCGGCTTCACCGGCGTGGGCCGCCAGCGACTGGGCCATCAGGTGGCCACGTGGGCGTCGCTGTCCCAGCAGCACTCGCTCGGCCAGATCGGCGTCGAAGCCGCCCTCATCGACGCACACGCACACCGCCAGCGGCGAACGTGGCGTCCCGAGGATCAAGATGCGGGTCGCCGGCGCGTCCAGCAGCGCCCGCAGGTCCGCCGGGGTGGTGCGATAGTGGGCCTGGACCAGCAGGCCGAAGATGGCCCTCAGGGCGGCTTCGTCCCGGCTCAGGGCATCGCGATCGAGCGTGGTACAGGGCAGCTCGGCCAACTTTTGACCAGGGCCAGGGGCACTCACCCTCGCCACCTTCGGTACTGTCGGCAGTTCGGCATCCAGACACAGCAGCGTATCGATGGCCCGCTCCAGGGGGTCTCCATCGGCCCAGCGTATCGGCGTCCTGAGCTCGATGGACTGCCACTGGGGCGTCTGTGCCTCCAGATGACGACGAAAGCGCAACGCAAAGCCTCGCCCGGAGCCCTCGTAGCCGTGCACCGTGGTGGCGAAGGCTAGCCGCGGAAATGCCGCCAGCCACTCGCCCAGCAGCGCCGCCGGAATCGCCGCTGCCTCATCCACCAGCAGCAGCGAGCCGGGGCCACCGGCCTCGCCCTGGGCGACGGCGTCGGTCAGCGCATCCGGGGCGACAAACCTCACCCTGCCACCAGGCGCCTCGAAGCCCTTGGCGTCGCCCTGCCCCTCAGGCAACAGCGCCGCCAGCCGCTCGAATACCGGCGCCACCGACGACGCCCGCGGCGCGGTCAGCAGGATATCCAGCGGCGCCTGGCGCTGCTGCTCGGCCTTGATCAGCAGGCGGGCGCAGCCGATGCCCAGTGCCGCCGACTTGCCGCGGCCACGGTCGGCGGTGATCACCAACGGGCGACGTCGCCTGAGGTGCGTCAACCGACGTACTACCTCGGCCTGGTCGGGGCTCAGGCATTCCGGGTCGGGGCTGTCTAGACAAGGGCTGTCTGAACAAGGGATGGCTGAACATAAGCTATCCGCAAATGGGCTTGCCCGGACCTCGTCAGGTGTTGTCGTCAGGCCCTTCCCTTCACGCCAGCGCAGCATGCCGGGAAAGCCCGCGAGCAACCGATGGCAGCGTTCGAGGTAGTGACTCGTGAGCTGCTCGGGCCGCCACGGGTGGGCCGCCAGGCGGCGGTAGTCGTCATCGGGACTCCGGCCATCGTCGTCGGGGGTCAACAGCACCAGCAGGCCTCCCGCCACCAGGGTGCCGGCCACCGCCCCCAGGGCATCGGGGTCGAGGCCGGTGCCTGGCGAGGCGGCGTCGAACACCACCAGATCGTGCTCACCGCCGAGCCGGGTACGCGCCTTGGCGGCGGGAAGACACTCAAGCTCAGGCGGGGTGATGGCTGCTCTGTTCTGGGCCCCGCTGCCGGCCCTGTCATGGGCCCCGCTGCCGGCCCTGTCATGGGCCCTGTCAGCAGCCTCGCCGATCGCCGCGTCCCCAACCCAGAGTGGCGCCGACCATTCGCCTTGTGCCAGGCATTCGCGGGCGAGGCCCCGCGCCTGGGCGGAAGCCCCGCTCACCCACAGCAGGCCACGAAAGCGCCGACCTCGCAGCTGCTGTCGATAGGCAGCGAGCTGCGCGAGGTCCTGATGGGTCAAAAAGTGGGACATTAAGGCTCCCTGATAAATCAACTTTGGTCTAAAGGCGGCGCAGATTAAACGATCGAGCCGACTACGGCAGCGCAGCATAGATGTCGCTCTAAGCTATTCATTTTGCTGAATTGTCGAAACTTTTTCTCACATCATCGACTGTGCAGGCGCCAAAAAAGTGTGCTGTTTCATCGACATGGGTCGCATCGATCATCTCTTGAAGACCGTGCTAGCTTGATGAAGCCGAGGCGCCATCGTGGGCCACCCCCACGCTGGAACGCCACTACCCCCAGGCACCAAACCCAAGACAATGGCCAAGGGTGCCGGACGCAATTTCGGTGAGGCAGCGATCGCCTCCTTTGCACAGAACACAACAACCCACGGGGAGCACCTGCATGAAGCAAATGACCAAGTTTACCCTGACCAGCATGGCTGCCGGCATCGCCCTTGCGGCTCTGTCGAGCGGCGCCATGGCCCAGGAAAAGTGGACCATGACCACCACCTGGCCGGACAACCTTGACCTGATCCAGATCGACAAACACTGGGCGGAGCTGGTCAACCAGCTGGCCGGGGACGAGGTCCAGATCGAATTCTACGCCGGCGGCACCCTGATGCCTGGCACAGAGGTCTTTGACGCCACCGAGACCGGCAGCATCCAGGCCGCCGGCGACTGGCCCGGCTACTGGGCCGGCCGTAGCCCGGCGTTCTCGCCGCTGGCCACCACCACCAGCCTGTTCAACGGTGTCGACTACCTGAACTGGATCACCCAGTGGGGCGGCTTCGAGCTCTATCAGGAGATCTACGGCCAGTACAATATGGTCTATCTGCCCTACGGCATCACCAACAACGAGTCCGGCTTCCGCGGTGGCACCCCGATCGAGTCCATTGCCGATATCGAAGGCAAGCGACTGCGCTTGTCCGGGCGAGATCAGGGCCGCGTGCTCGAGCAGCTTGGTGGTTCCCAGGTGACCCTGGCCGGTGGCGAGATCTACCAGGCCATCGAGCGTGGTGTGGTCGACGGCGCCGAGTTCTCGACCCCGGGCGTGGACTACAAGGCCGGCTTCTCCGAAGTTGCCGACTACTGGATGACCCCGGGTTGGCACCAGTCCGCCAGCGTGTTCGGTGTGATGATCAACAAGGAAGCCTGGGACGCCCTGTCCGAGGAGACCCAGGAAAAGCTGAAGATCGCCTCCGAGGCCACCATGGCCTGGTCGCTGGCCTGGTCCGAGAAACAGTCCACCGAGGGTACCGCCAAGTTCCTCGAGGACGGCACCACCATCAACCAGTTGTCCGAGGAAGACCTGGCCCAGATCCAGGACATCACCAACGAGGTGATCGTGCAGGGTGCCTGCGAGGACCCGATGCACGCCAAGGTCTACCAGTCGATGATCAGTTACCTGCAGGACTACGCCCAGTGGCGTGACGTTTCGGTGCCCTTCAACATGAGCCGTGTCACCGACAACCTGCCATCACTTGAAGAAATCGAAGCCTGCATGAACTAGCACACGGCTTGCTTCCACCGGCCGGCGGCTCTCTGCGCGAGGCCGCCGGTCATCGTTGGACTTCGACGAGACTTCCACCATGAACGCCATTGCCAAGGCCATCGACTGCTTAAACGAGTGGTTCGGCCGTTTGATCGCTCCGCTGATCGCGATCATCACCCTCGTGGTGGTCTACGACATCGCGATGCGCTTCTTTGTCGGACGCCCCAGCGACTGGGCTTTCGACATCACTACCATGCTGTTCGGCTCTCATTTCATGCTGATGGCCGCCTACGGGTTGCGCCATCACGCCCATGTGGAGGTGGACATCGTCAAGCAGCTGCTATCACGCCGAGGACGGGCGCTGATCGACCTGCTCGGCTACCTGCTGTTTTTCACCCCCTTCATCATCATGTTCATCACCTATAGCTGGCGCTTTTTCGAGCGCTCCTGGAGCCGCGCCGAGTCCACCTACGGCATCGTCTCGATCCCGGTCTATCCGGTGAAGGCCGTGCTGGTCATCGCCAGCGTGCTGATCCTCTTGCAGGCCATCGCCATCGTCATCCGCGCCATCAATGAACTGACGACCCAGGACGCGGAGGAAGCCAAATGAGCGCTGAACTTCTGACCATCTTCATGTTCGCCGGCCTGATGCTGGGACTGTTCATGGGCCACCCGCTGGCCTTCGTGCTGGGCGGTGTCGCGGTACTCGGCGCCTGGTTCGGCCCCGGTCCCCAGGTGCTCGGCATCATCATCAACAACATCTATGGGCGCGCCATGGACAATTACGTCCTGGTGGCGATCCCGCTGTTTATTCTGATGGCGCGCTTTCTCAATGACTCGGGCGTCACCGAGAAGATGTTCGAGAGCATGCGCCTGTTGCTCGGACGCGTGCGCGGCGGCCTGGCGCTGACCGTGGTCATCGTCTCGGTACTGCTGGCGGCCACCACCGGTATCGTCGGCGCCTCCATCGCGGTGATGGGCCTGATCGCCCTGGCACCGATGCTCAAGTACGGCTACAACAAGGGCCTGTCCGCCGGTGTCATCATGGCCAGCGGCTGTCTCGGCATCCTGATTCCGCCAAGCATCATGCTGATCCTGATGGCCAGCTACTCGCCAGTGTCGGTGGGCGCGCTGTTCGCTGGCGCCCTGGTGCCAGGTCTGCTGCTGGGCTCGATGTACGCGCTCTACGTGCTGGTGATCTGCCTGATCAAGCCCGACTTCGGCCCTCCTGTAGGCGCCGAGGAGCGTGCCGAGACCAGCACCGGGGAACTGGTGATCCGCCTGTGCAAGTACGTGCTGCCACCGATGAGCCTGATCCTCGGGGTGCTGGGTGCACTGTTCACCGGTATTGCCACGGCCACCGAGGCCTCGGCCATCGGCGTGACCCTGGCCTTCTTGCTGTTCCTGATCTTTGGTGATCGCAAGCTGTCGACCTGCTACAACACCTTCATCGAGGCCGGCAAGACCACCACCATGGTGATGTTTGTGCTGGTGGGGGCTACCGCCTTCACCGGGGTGTTCTCCATCGGTGGCGGCATGGACGTGATCAGCGAACTGGTGCTGGCGATGCCCGGAGGCACCACCGGCGCACTCATCCTGATGTTCCTGCTGGTGTTCGTGCTGGGCATGTTCCTCGACTGGACCGGCATCGTGCTGCTGAGCTTCCCGATCATGCTGCCGATCATCGAGACCATGGGAGTCGACATGCTGTGGTTCGTGGTGATGGTCGCGGTGGTACTGCAGACCTCCTTCCTGACCCCGCCCTTCGGCTATGCACTGTTCTACCTGAAGGGCGTGGCGCCTCCGGAGGTCGAGACCCTCGACCTGTACAAGGCGGTGATCCCGTTCTGCGCGCTGATATTGCTTGCCTGCGTGCTGATGTCCTACTTCCCCGCCCTGGTCACCGGCCTGCCCTCGATGCTGCTGGGCTACTGACCCTTCGGGTAGCCTCCGGCACGACCACATAGCCCCCGCCTGGCGGGGGCTATTCGTTCACAGCGACGAATTTGTCAGTACTCTTCCGGCATAATCTTCGACTTTTCACCCCCTCGCGCTCCTGATTAGGGAAAGCCTCGACGCCGTTCCTGCATCGTATTAAGAGTTCTTAGACACTCTGTGCAAGGGCAGCATCATGGCCAACGTGACCCGCTTCACCCTCTCCGCCTCCGATGCCTATCCGCTCGGCGCCAGCCACTTCGAGGCCACACCGCCGCTGCGAGGGGTGGTGATCATTCACTCCGCCTCGGCGGTGTCACAGCGCCTCTATCAGGCCTTCGCACTGTTCCTCGCCGAACACGGCTTCCACGTGCTGAGCTACGACTACCGAGGCATCGGGCGGTCACGGCCGGAACAGCTCGAAAGACTGGAGGTGCGCATGCAGGACTGGGCCGAGCTCGACGCCGACAGTGTCACCCAGTGGGCACGCCAGCGCTGGCCAGACCTGCCGCTGCTGGCCATCGGCCACAGCTTCGGTGGCCATGCCATCGGCCTGGGAGACGCCAGCCGGCACTTGAGCGCTGCGGTGTTGATCGCCTGCAATGCCAGCTGCCTGCGCTTCATTTCCTCGCCCTGGTTGCGGCTGCGCGCCTGGATGCTGCTCAAGCTGATATTTCCCTTGCTGTCCCGCCTCAATGGATATGTGCCCTGCCGACGGCTCGGTATCAGCGAGGACGTGCCCGATGGCGTGGCCCGCCAGTGCAGCCGCTGGATCAGCCTGCCGCGCTACTTCTTCGATGACCCCGAGCTCGAGGCCGAAACCCGCTTCGCCCGCGTGGCGCTGCCCCTGCTGGTAGTGGGACTCGACGATGATCCCTACGCCAGCAGCGACAGCATCGACCTGCTGAGTGCCTACTTCACCAGGGCGTCGATCAAGCGCCTGCAGCTGTCGCCCAGGGTGCTGGGCAGTGGTGTGCTAGGGCACCTGGAGGGGTTCCGCCGGCGCCACCGTGACACCCTGTGGCCATTGATCTGCTCCTGGCTGGTAGAGCGGGCCCCGTCGACGCAGACAGGTAGCGTGTCGGCCGCCCCCTGGACCGTCATCGCCGACGAGGCAGGCCCTCACGGGGCCAACGTTCAGGGCGCCGGCGGCTAGCAAGCAGTGGCAGCATCAGCCGGCACGAACCCTCATCAGGGTGCGGGTGACTAGAAAGCGGCGGCAGGATCAGCCGGCGCGTATCCTCATCAAGGTACAGTACACCACCGGCAGAACAACCAGCGTCAACAGGGTGGCGACGCCCAGACCGAACACGATGACCACCGCCATGGAGGCGAAGAAGGCATCGGTGAACAGCGGCAGCATTCCCAGCATGGTGGTGACGGCGGCCATGGTCACCGGCCGGACACGACTGACCGCGGCCTGGATCACGGCGTCGTGGGCGTTGTCCTGCTGGCCACGCTGCACGTTGATCTCTTCCATCAGCACGATGGCGTTCTTCAGCACCATGCCGATCAGGCTCAGGGTGCCGAGCAGCGCCATGAAGGTGAACGGCGCGCCGAGCAGCGCCAGGCCACCGATGATACCGATCAGCATCAGCGGCACGATCGACCAGATCGCCAGCGCCTGGCGCAGCCGGCCAAACAGCAGCACGGTGATGATGAACATGCCGAGCAGGCCCATGGGCAGCGATGACAGCAGCGCCTGCTGGGCGTCGCTGGCGGTCTCGTACTCGCCGCCCCATTCGATGGCGTAGCCTGGCGGCAGCTCGATAGCCTCGACCTGGGGGCGCAACCGCGCCAGCACGCTGGCGGCGGTCTCACCGGACAGCGGCATCGGCTCGGCATACACCGCCAGCATGCGTCGCCGGTCGCGACGCTTGATCAGCGGATCACGCAGCTCGGTGCGCAGCTCACCGAGCACGTTGCCAGCGCTGAGATAGCGCCCCTGCTCTTCACTCCAGACGTTGACCGCGCTGAGGTTGTCGATGTCGTGGCGCTGATCCTCCCGGGAGCGCATCACGATCGGAATCAGCTCGCTGCCTTCCCGGTAGACGCCCACCTGCTCGCCGTCATTGTTGAGCCTGAGCGCCTGATGCAAGGCGTCCCGTGTGACCCCGACGCGACGTGCCTGTTGCTCGAGGAACTCAGGCACGATAACGCTCTCGCGATTGCTCCAGGACAGTCGGATGCTGTCGGTCATCGGCTCGGCCTGGAAGATGCCACGCACCTCGGCGCCCAGGCGGTGCAGGGTCTCGGGGTCGTCACCGTAGATACGCGCCTCGATGCTGGCCTTGGCCGAGGGACCGACCTGCAACGCCTGGACCTTGTACTGGACCCGGGGGAAGTCCTCGCGCAGGGTCTCGATCACCTCCTTCATGCGCGCCTCTCGGGACGCGCGATCCTCGGTCTCGACGATCAGCTGACCAAAGCTCGCATAGCGGTCCTCCGGGGCATAGGTCAGGGTGAAGCGCTGGGCGCCACCGCCGATCACGCTGGTCACCTGGGTCACGTCCTGCATATCCAGCACCCGCTTCTCGAGGCGCGCGATGGTGCGCTCGGTCTCCAGCACGTCGGTGCC
>DJIP01000254.1 GCA_002433675.1 Halomonas halophila | reverse complement strand
CGATGGCGAAGCCGTCTACGGCGGCATCTGCATGGCCTGCCACGATACCGGCGTCGCCGGCGCACCCAAGCGTGGCGACGAAGCGGGCTGGGCCGAACGCACCACCAAGGGCTTCGACACCCTGCTGGATCACGCTCTTAACGGTTTCAATGCGATGCCGGCCCGTGGCGGCAACCCGAACCTGTCCGATGAAGAAGTCCATGCGGCGGTGGCTTACCTGGTCGAGCCGGTGATGGAAGTGCCGTCAAGCGACGCAGGCGCCAGCGAGGCGGCCCCTGCCGAAGAGACAGCATCGGATGACAGCGCCGCTGCCGGTGAAGCAGCAGCAGGTGAGGACGCTGCCGCCACCGATGCGGCTGGCGACGAAGCAGGTGGCGACGACGCCGCTGCGGCCAATGCAGGCTCTGCCGAGGTCGACCCGGCGGTGGCGGCCATCGATGGTGAAGCGGTATACGGCGGCATCTGCATGGCGTGCCATGAAGCCGGTGTCGCCGGCGCCCCGGTTCGCGGTGACGCCGCCGCCTGGGAGCCGCGCCTGGCCAAGGGCATGGACACCCTCTATGACCACGCCATCAACGGTTTCAACGCGATGCCGCCCAAGGGTGGCAACCCGAGTCTGTCCGATGACGAGATCAAGGCGGCCGTCATTTACATGACCCAGTAAATCGACTCACGCGATATAGCAGCGGGGCGCCCATGGGCGCCCCGTTTGCGTTGGTCTGCTGGCGAGGCCTGGTCCTGCACTCGGGTCGTGCCAAGCCTTGATGCCATCGGGCTTATCCACAGCCTGTGGCGATCCAGCGACTGTGGATGGATTCAGTCCAGCAGCGAGCGCAGCCCGGCGATGGCGCTCTTGCCCCGCTCCTGCTTGCGCTCGGGGTCCTCCCGGTCGGCGCGTCCTTCCCACTCCAGATCATCCGGCGGCAACTCGTCGAGGAAGCGGCTCGGGGCGCAGTCCATCAGCTCTCCGTAGGCCTTGCGCTGGCGCGCCAGCGTCATGGTCAGGGTACGCCGGGCACGGGTGATGCCAACGTAGGCCAGACGGCGCTCCTCCTCAACGGTGCCGGCCTCGATGGAGTTGCGGTGAGGCAACAGCTCTTCCTCGAGACCCATCAGGTAGACGTGGGGGAACTCGAGGCCCTTGGAGGCGTGCATGGTCAGCAACTGCACACGATCCGAGTCATCTTCTTCCGCTTGTTGCTCGAGGATATCGCGCAATACCAGGCGCGAGATCGCCGATTCCACGTCGTCGGTTTCGGTATCGGTGCTGGCGGTGTTCTCTTCCGGATCGGCCTGCATCGACTTCTCGAGCTGGTCGATCAGGATCCACACGTTGGCCATGCGCCGCTCGGCGATGGTGGGGGCGCTGGCGTTCTGGTAGAGCCAGGCCTCGTAGTCCATCTCGCGTATCATCTCGCGGATCGCGGCGATGGCATCGCCCTGGTCCATGCGTCGGCGCACGCCATCGATAAAGTGGGTGAACCGCGTCAGGCGCTCCACCGCGCGGGCCGGCAGCTGCTCGGCCAGGCCCAGCTCGTGACAGGCGGCAAACAACGAGACGCCGCGCTCGGTGGCGTAGTTGGCAAGCTTTTCCAGGGTGGTCGGGCCGATCTCGCGACGCGGCACGTTGACGATACGCAGGAAGGCGTTGTCGTCGGCCGGATTGATCAACAGCCGCAGGTAGGCCATGGCGTCCTTGATCTCGCCCCGGGAGAAGAACGAGGTGCCGCCGGACAACTTGTAGGGAATCTGGTAGTGCTGCAGCTTCAATTCCAGCAGGCGTGCCTGGAAGTTGCCGCGGTAGAGCACCGCGAAGTCGCGCCATTCGGCGCGCTCCTTGATCCGGCGGGTCAGGATCTCGCTGGCGACCCGCTCGGTCTCGGCCTCCTCGTGGCGCGTGACCACCACCCGGATCGGATCGCCCTGGCCCATGTCCGACCACAGGGTCTTGTCGTAGACGTGGGGGTTATTGGCGATCAGGGTGTTGGCGGCGCGCAGGATGGTGCCGGTGGAGCGGTAGTTCTGCTCCAGCTTGATCACCTTGAGCCGCGGAAAGTCCTCGCCCAGGGTCACCAGGTTCTCCGGCCGGGCACCGCGCCAGGCGTAGATCGACTGGTCATCGTCGCCGACCACGGTGAAGGTCTGGCGCTCGGCCATCAGCATGCGTACCAGCATGTACTGGCTGACGTTGGTGTCCTGATACTCGTCCACCAGCATGTAGTGGATCTTGCGCCGCCAGCGGGCCAGCGCCTCGGGGTCGTCGCGCAGCAGCACCACCGGCAGCAGGATCAGGTCATCGAAGTCCACCGCGTTGTAGGCCTTGAGGTGGCGAACGTAGGCCTCATAGACCCGGGCGGCGTACTGCTCGTCTTCGGTGGCGGCGTGGGACAGCGCCTGGCCGGGCAGGATCAGGTCGTTCTTCCAGTTGGAGATCACTCCCTGGACCTGATTGATCTGGTCGGCGTCGACCTGGGCGTCCTTGTTCATCAGATCGCGCAGCAGCGCCTTGGCGTCTTCCGGATCGAACAGTGAAAAGCCCGGCTTGTAGCCCAGCGCCTTGAGCTCGCCGCGAATGATGTTGAGGCCGAGCGTGTGGAAGGTCGACACCGTCAGGCCGTGGCCTTCACGCCCCTGCAGCATCGAGCTGACCCGCTCCTTCATCTCGCGGGCGGCCTTGTTGGTAAAGGTCACCGCGGCGATGCGCCGGGCGCTCATGCCGCACTCCTGGATCAGGTAGGCGATCTTGGTGGTGATCACGCTGGTCTTGCCGGAGCCGGCCCCGGCCAGCACCAGGCAGGGACCGTCGATGAAGTGCACGGCCTCGCGCTGACGCGGGTTGAGGCCACGGATGCGTTCACGGATCGTCTTCACAGGTGCATTCATGCGTCGTCCTGGGCGCCGGGCTGGACATCGAGTCGCGCCGCGCCGTCGAAATCGAGTTGTCGCCAGGCCTCGAACACCAGCACCGCACAGGCGTTGGACAGGTTCAGGCTGCGGCTGTCCGGCAGCATCGGGATGCGCAGGCGCTGCTCCGGCGGCAGTGAATCGAGCATCGCCTGGGGCAGGCCACGGGTCTCGGGGCCGAACACCAGGGCGTCGCCGGAACGATAGTCGGGCTCGTGGTAACCACGCCGCCCGCGGGTCGAGACGGCGAAGACCCGAGAAGGCGAAACCTCTTCGATGAACGTCTGCCAGTCGGCGTGGACCCGGACCCGCGCCCACTCATGGTAGTCCAGCCCCGCGCGCCTGAGGCGCTTATCGTCTAGGGTAAAGCCTAACGGCTCAATAAGGTGCAGGCGAAATCCGGTATTGGCGCACAGGCGTATCAGATTGCCGGTGTTCGGCGGAATCTCGGGTTGATAGAGCACCACGTCGAGCATTGGACATCACCAGGATCGCGGCGGAGGACGATGTGAGGCAGGGAGATCACCGAGGCCTTCCAGGGAGGAAGACCTCGGCGCAAGGAAGCCATAGCGACTCAGGCGCTGACGCCGTAGCGTTCGCGGTAGGCACGGATGGCCTCGGCGTGGGGTTTGAGGGTATCGCCCCCGCTCTGTTCGAGGTAGGCCAGCACCTGGTCGAGGCCGACGATGCTGACCACCGGGATGCCGAACTCGGCCTGCACCTGCTGGATGGCGCTCTTGTCGGTGTCGTCGCTGGCGCGCTCCTGCCGATCCAGCGCCACCACCACCCCGGCGGCCTGGGCGCCGGCGCCGTCGATCAGCCCCATCACCTCACGGATCGCCGTACCGGCGGTGATCACGTCATCGATGATCATGATGCGACCGTCGAGCGCGGCCCCGACGATGTTGCCGCCTTCGCCGTGGTCCTTGGCCTCCTTGCGATTGAACGCAAAGGGCAGATCACGGTCATGATGATCAGCCAGCGCCACGGCGGTGGTCGCCGCCAGCGAAATGCCCTTGTAGGCCGGCCCGAACAGCACGTCGGCCTCGATCCCGCTTTGCTCGATGGCCTTGGCGTAGAAGCGCCCGAGGCGCGCCAGGGCGCGGCCGGTCTTGAACAGGCCGGCGTTGAAGAAGTACGGGCTCACCCGCCCCGACTTCAGGGTGAACTCACCGAAACTGAGCACGCCCTCGCCGATGGCGAACTCGATGAACTCCCGCTGGTAGGGATGAAGGCGCGCCGCGCCTGGCGGTTGAGGTGCCATGTCAGCCACGAGGCCTCCTGTCCAATTGCCTGGCCTTATCACGTTTTTCTCGACCGGCCATTTACCCAAACGTCGAAACGTCGGGTATCATACACGCGCGACGCAAAAGGGACCACGTATGAAAATCGCCACCATCAATGTAAACGGCATCCGCGAGGCCGTCGGTCGAGGCTTTCTCGACTGGCTCGCCAACCAGGACGCCGACGTTGTCTGCGTCCAGAACATCAAGGCCAAAAGCTTCGAGCTGGACGACAGCATTCTTTATCCTGAGGGCTACGAGGGTTACTTCCTCGACGCCGAACAGGACGGTTTCTCAGGGGTCGGCCTCTACTGCCGCAAGATCCCCAAGGCCATCATGTACGGCCTGGGCTTCCCCCAGTGCGACCATGAAGGACGCTTTCTGCAGGCCGACTACGATCGCTTCTCGATCGCCAGCTTCCTGATGCCCGACGGCAGCGATCCTGACGCCAAGCAGGCGTTCATGGCCCAGTACCAGGAATACCTGTCGAAGATGGCTCGCAAGCGCCGCGAGTACATCATCTGCGGCACCTGGCACATCGCCCACAAGACCATCGATCTGGCCAACTGGGCCGACAACCAGACGACGCCCGGCTTCAAGGCCGAAGAGCGCGCCTGGATGGACCAGGTGTTCGGTCCCACCGGCTTCATCGACACCTTCCGCGAGATCAACCGCGACGGTGACGAGTACACCTGGTGGCCGGCGCTGGACCAGGATCAGCCGCGCTCCCGTCAGGAGGGCTGGCGCCTGGACTACCAGATCGTCGGGCCGAACTTCCGTCGCCATATCACCGACGCCTGGATCGACTACGACGCCACCTTCTCGGAGTTCGCGCCGCTGATCGTCGAGTACGACCTGCAACTGTAAGCCTCCCTTCGTCGCCGTCTGGCCCGAGTCCGGGGCCGGACACGAAAGCGCCGGCCCCTCAGGGGGCCGGCGCCTTCGTTCATGCGACTCATCTCGTCACGGCGACCGCTCAGGCGCGATTGCCGAGCGCCTCACGCTGGTGCTCGAACAGCTCGTTCCCGGCCTTTTCGGCCAGATCCAGCATGGCGTTGAGCTGACCACGGGTGAAGGTGCCGGACTCCGCCGTGCCCTGGACCTCGATCAGCTCGCCGGATTCGCTCAGCACCACGTTCATGTCGGTATCGGCGCTGGAGTCTTCCGGGTAGTCGAGATCCACCACCGGCTGACCGCGATAGAGCCCCACCGATACTGAGCTTACCAGCTGCGAAAAGGGGTCGGTCTTGATCAGCTTCTCGCGCTGCAGGTAGCGGATGGCGTCGATCAGTGCCACACAGCCCCCGGTAATCGAAGCGGTACGCGTGCCACCATCGGCCTGGATCACGTCGCAGTCCACGGTGATGGTGAACTCGCCAAGCTTCTTCAGGTTCACCGCCGCGCGCAGCGAACGCCCGATCAGACGCTGGATCTCCAGGGTGCGGCCGCCCTGCTTGCCGCGTGACGCCTCGCGCCCGCTGCGCGAGTGGGTCGCCCTCGGCAGCATGCCGTACTCGGCGGTGACCCAGCCCTGCTTCTTGCCCCGCAACCAGCGTGGCACGCCGGCCTCGACGCTGGCGTTGCACAGCACCTTGGTGTCACCGAACTCGACCAGCACCGAGCCTTCGGCGTGGCGGGTGTAGTCACGGGTGAGACGAATCTCGCGGGTCTGGTCAAAAGCGCGTCCGCTGGGACGACGGATGTCCGTGGACATGGCACCTCTCTTGGTCGACACGCCTCTTGCCGCGGCATCGCCTGGCGCAGCGAAGGGGACGACGTCGATCATGGAATGGAAAACGAAGGCCGCCCATTCTACACGCCTTGGCCGGTGAATCGGGTACACTGCGCTCACCGGTGTCGAGCCCACCCTCGACGGCCCTGCGACACCACCGTGCCCGACGCCAGGAATTCGCCAGGAATTCGCCAGGAAATCGCCAGGAGACCGACCATGGTTCACAGCATGACCGCCTTTTCGCGCCAGGACCTCGAGGCCGAGTGGGGCAGCCTGCAGCTCGAGCTGCGCAGCGTGAACCAGCGCTACCTGGAGCCGCACTTCCGACTGCCCGAGGCCCTGCGTGACCTCGAACCCGGCTTCCGCGACGCACTGCGCAAGCGCCTGGCCCGGGGCAAGATCGAGTGCACCCTGCGCTTCGATGCCAGCGACAAGAGCGACAGCCTGAGCGTCAACCACGAGCGCCTCGCCGCCCTGTCATCGGCACTGGCCGAGGTACGCGCCACCCTGCCCGAGGTGCACATGCCCGACGCCCTTGCCATGCTCGGCCATCCTGGGGTGCTCGAAGGCGGTGGTCTCGATCTGGACGCGGTCAAGCAAGCCGCCAACCAGATGTTCAAGCAGGCCCTGAATGACCTGGTGGAAGGCCGTGCGCGGGAAGGCGAGCAGCTCAAGGCGCTGATCGAGGAGCGCCTGGCGGCCATCCATGAGCTGGTGGCCGAGGTACGCGAAAGGATGCCGCTGATTCTCGAACGTCAGCGCACCCAGCTCGAGGAGAAGCTCGCCAACCTCAATGTCGAGCTCGACCCCCACCGGCTCGAGGCCGAGGTGGTGCTGATGGCCCAGAAGGCCGACGTCGCCGAAGAGCTCGACCGCCTCGATACCCACGTCACCGAAGTCGGCCGCCAGCTTAAGCAGAAAGGCCCCATCGGCCGTCGCCTGGACTTCCTGATGCAGGAGCTGAACCGCGAGGCCAACACCCTGTCGTCCAAGTCCGTGGTCGCCGACACCACCCGCTGCGCGGTGGAATTGAAGGTGCTTATCGAGCAGATGCGCGAGCAGATTCAGAACATCGAGTAGAATCCACCAAAGGCCATCAAAAACCACTAAACCACTGTTTTTAAATGGAAAAAAGGTGCAAGAAGTCCACCAAGTTCCACCAACCTCCCCGGAAATCCAGATCATATAGGGGAGTAAAACGGGGAGAAAAAGTATTGCCTCTCCTCCCTCCGACACATACCCTTACAGATACTCCCCAACTATGTCGATCCGAGTGCATGACCGGGAGCAAGTGGGGGGGTGCCCGCTGGCACTCTAAATGCCGTTGGAAAAAGGCCCACTAGGCGCCAGTGACGAGCTCATATGACATTAAGCCGACTATCTAGCCCAAGCCTAGCCCGAGTAGTTATCAAACGGTCGTTTGTTTTATTTTCCGCGGGGGACGAGAGGAAATAATGGGAAGCCTTACCGCCAAGAAGAGCCAGTCGCTTGTCAAGGAGGGTAAAGCAGGGCGCTACAGCGACGGCAACGGCCTATACCTGATGATACCGAGGAAAGGAACTCCTTACTGGATGTTGCGATACACGCTGTTTGGCAAGCGGCGTGAGATGACGCTGGGCAAACATGCCCACCTCTCTCTCGCCGAGGCTCGGACGAAAGCGGTTGAAAACCAGAAGTCTATACGCGAAGGCCTTGACCCCATCGAGGAACGCAAACGCGATAGCCAAGCCTTGATCAGGACAGTGGAGGACCTGTTTGCTGACTGGTACCCAGAGCTAGAGAGAAGACTCAAGCACCCAGCTATCCCAAAGCGGATATACAAAAAAGAAGTGGCGCCCCTCATCGGGGGTAGATCGCTGGATGCTGTCACCCCAATTGATATCCGTGAAATAATTAGAAGAGTAACAAATAGCGGTAGGCCGACAATAGCTAATGACACACTGATGTATCTTAAACAGATGTTCAACCACGCCATAAAACTGGGAATTTTAACTTACAACCCAGCATCCGCTTTCAACGTCAACGACGCAGGCGGTATTGAGAAAAGCCGCGATAGGGTTTTGAGCCTCGATGAGATTCGCAACGTTTTCCAAGCCTTCAGAGACAATAGCGACAGCTTCAGCCGCGACAACTACCTCGCCTGCGCGCTACTGCTCGTCCTGGGGGTACGTAAGACCGAACTTACCGAAGCCCAGTGGTCAGAATTCGACCTTAAGAACGGCCGGTGGAACCTGAGCGGTGAGCGCAGTAAGACAGGCGCCGGGATCGTCATTCCCCTCCCACCGCAAACCATCGGCTGGCTGGAAGAGCTCAAGATCCGTGCCTGCGGCTCGGACTATGTCTTTCCTAATCGCCGCAGCAGTAAGCGGGCCCACATGGGCAAAGACACGCTGAATCGTGCCATTGCCAAGCTATTTGGCAAGGAGCCTGGCAAGAAGCCGCAACCAGAGAACCGGATGGGCGATATCACCGAGTTTACTGTGCATGATCTACGCCGCACCTGCCGCAGCTTGCTCGCTGCCGTTGGTGTACCGGGGCATGTCGCGGAGCGTTGCTTGAATCACAAGCTCAAGGGCGTCGAAGGCATCTACGACCGTTACGACTACTTCGACGAGCGAAAAGAAGCGATTATCAAGGTCGCAAACCTTCTTGGCCCTGCAATAAATCTTCCCTAACTCACAACGTAAATTTCTACACACCAACGAGCTATGGTGATTTCTGGTGTACGGGAGGAGGTCGGAAGGGTGGCGTATCCTGTTGATTGATCACGACCAAGATCTCAATCAACACGAGTGGATACGCCATGACCGATTCTGCCCTCCGAGCCCTATCGCAGCCAGAACCCGAGGTCACCGTCAAGGTGCCCAAGGTACGGGACCGGAGTGGCGGCAAGGCCTGCTTCAACAGCACCCTGTTGCCGCCCTACCTGAAGCGGGCCCGCAGCGTCGAGGAGCTGATTCCCTGGCTCTATCTCAAGGGCATCTCCACCGACGATTATCAGGAGGCTCTGTCGGCTCTGCTGGGTGACCAGGCGAAGGGCCTGTCGGCCAACACGGTCTCGCGATTGAAGGCCCAGTGGTTAGACGAACGCAAGGCCTGGTGTCAGCGGGATCTGGCGGACCGCCGTTACGTCTACTGGTGGGCCGATGGCGTCTACAGCAACGTGCGTCTGGATGACCGCCTGTGTTTGCTGGTGATCGTTGGCGTCACGGCACATGGCCGCAAGGAACTGGTTGCCGTCGAGGATGGCCATCGCGAGTCGGAAGCCAGCTGGAAAGAGCTGCTCACGGGCCTGCGAGAGCGTGGCCTGACGGAATCCCCCAAGCTGGCGATCGGCGACGGTGCGTTGGGCTTCTGGAAGGCACTGAGCAAGATCTATCCAGCCACGGCGCACCAGCGTTGCTGGGTTCACAAGACCGCCAATGTGCTGAACAAGCTGCCCAAGTCGGTGCAGCCCAAGGTCAAGGCCGACCTTCACGAGATCTGGATGGCTGAGACGCGCGAGGCAGCCCATCAGGCCTTCGACCGCACGCTGAAGCGCTTTGGCGCCAAGTACCCCCAGGCGATGGAATGCCTGGCCAAGGATCGGGATGAACTGCTGGCGTTCTACGACTTTCCGGCAGAGCACTGGGTGCACATCCGCACTACCAACCCGATCGAGTCGACCTTCGCCACGGTCCGTCTGAGGACGAAGCGCAGCCGGAACTGCGGCTCCCGGGATACGACCCTGGCGATGGTCTTCAAACTGCTCCAGACTGCCCAGAAACGCTGGAGGCGGATCAAGCACTTCCAGAAGTTGGAGCTGGTCGTCAGCAACGTCAAGTTCCAGGACGGGGAGCAGGTAGCCGATCAATCAGACAGGAATGCGGCCTGACCGCCATCCACCAGATTTGACGATAACTCCAAAACGAGCAGCAACAGGCTCATTGCTTAACACAGGTTCCGATGGGCTGTAGGGCCAAGGTGCATTGAGTACGCTCTGAGTTTCGGGGTCGTGAAAGAGCGACTTCACAGTGACCGGTGGCTCATCATCGTGTGATGCATTGGGAAACGAAAAAGAAGGTCCTGTATCGGGCATAGGTGAAGTCTCTGCGGCATCATCAAGCTCATCAGAAGCCACCTTCCTAGCTTGCTCACGCCAATGCTCACTCAGGCCAAACCTCTGCCGCCGGTGCCTGGTACTAGCTCCCTCGTGTCCCACTGGATGAGACTCGTGGTTATCCTGACTATGATCCGTCATTCCCTACCTCGTGCCTTTTCGCCATCGAATATCTCGCAAAGCCTATCACACGGACCTCTGGCACCCGCTCTTCCCGATCCCCCTCGTTAGCGGTGATACCTCAGGCTTCTCAAGCTAGGCGACTACACGGCCGAGACAGTAGAGGCGACTTATCGTCTCGATCACCACCCTCTTTCCCACGAAATGGCGCTGAGCGGCCCAGAGCCGCTTTTATGCTGTGAGATACGGAAATCATTAGGTAGCGACATAAAACGCCGCACAAGGCGGCACGGCGCAATAACGTCGCCATCTCTATCCACAGCCCACTAACTTGGGAGGCCAAGCATGAAATTTTCACCCAACAGACGTATCAACTCCATCATGGAAGCCCTGCTGGCCCCCAACAGCTGTCAAGGTCTTCGCTGCATCGCATGTCGGAGTTCTTCAAGACTGTAAGTTTCAAAAGATGGCTGCATGGAATGTCAGAAGCTGGCAGCACCACAACGACGAGCCCCTGCATGACCTACCAGTCATGCAGGGCGGCGATCAGCGGGCACGACACCTTCCCTTGATGCACATGGCATTCATCGACCAGCCGGGATAAGGCGACCTCGATGCGGGTCAGATCAGCCAGCCGGGCGCGCACGTCGTCAAGCCGCTGTGACGCCAGTTCCGCCGCCTCGCTGCAATGAGCACCATCCTCCAGAGCCAGTAGCTGCCCGATCTCGTCCAGGCTGAATCCCAGCCGCTGCGCCGCTTTCACGAATTTCACGCGCGCCACGTCGGCGCTGCCATAGCGCCGGATGCCGCCAGGAGGGCGCTCCGGCGTCGGCAACAACCCCCTGTGCTGATAGAAGCGGATCGTTTCCACATTGACCCCGGCCGCTTGGGCAAAGGTGCCGATGGTCAGATTTTCCGGTGCCTCATTCATCGAGCTTGACTCCGTAGTTGACTACGGAAGTAACGTTAGCGTATCGACCAAGAATTCAGAAGGACAATCTCATGCCGGAATCCAAGAACGGTCGTGGTGCCCTGGCAGCCGGCGGCCTCGCTGCGATCCTCGCTTCGACCTGCTGTCTCGGGCCGCTTGTGCTGGTCGCACTGGGCTTCTCGGGCGTCTGGATCGGCAACCTGACGGCCCTGGAACCCTATCGCCCGTTCTTCGTGGGAGTGGCACTGGTGGCGTTGTTTTTCGCCTGGCGCCGAATCTACCGGCCTGCCACCGCTTGTAAGCCAGACGAAACCTGCGCGATGCCACAGGTTCGCACGACGTATAAAGCCATCTTCTGGATCGTCGCTGCCTTGGTGCTGATCGCGCTGCTGTTTCCTTACCTCCTGCCCCTGTTCTATTAAGAGGAGATCACTATGAAACGACTCGCTGCCTGTATTGTGCTTTCCGCGACGCTCGCTACGTCGGCCTGGGCCGCCCCGCAGACCGTGACGTTGTCGGTGCCGGGCATAACCTGTGCCGCTTGCCCTCTCACCGTCAAGGCCGCCCTCAACAAGGTAGACGGCGTCTCGCAAGTCGATGTGAGCTACCCGGATCGTGAGGCGGTGGTCACCTTCGACGATTCACGAACGTCCGTCGAAGCATTGACCGAAGCCACCACCAACGCCGGCTACCCCTCATCCCCGACACCCTCGGAAGCGGATCGGGAGTGACCATGAAGAACCCCAAGACCCTGCTGCGCGCAAGCGTGATTGGCACCGTCCTGATGGCGCTGTGCTGCTTTACACCCATCCTGGTGATCCTGCTTGGCACCGTTGGCCTGGCGGCACTGACCGGCTATCTGGACGTGGTGCTGCTTCCTGCCCTGGCCTTCTTCATCGGCCTGACCCTCTATGCGCTATGGCGCAAGAAGCAATACGACGCCTGGGGTGACAACGCCTCTACCGATTCAAGGAATTCCCCTCATGAGTGATGACAAGAACCCGCACATCGCGGTGATCGGCAGCGGTGGAGCCGCCATGGCGGCGGCTCTAAAGGCCGCCGAACGCGGCGCCCGCATCACCCTGATAGAACGCGGCACCCTCGGCGGCACCTGCGTCAACACCGGCTGTGTACCTTCCAAGATCATGATTCGCGCGGCCCATATCGCCCACTGGCGCACGGAAAGCCCCTTCGATGCCGGCCTGAGCAGCCAAGCGCCGGTGGTAGATCGGGCCAAGCTGCTCGAGCAGCAACAGCGGCGTGTCGAGGAACTGCGCGATGCCAAGTATGAAGGCATACTCCGCGCCCACCCGGCCATCACGGTCCTGAAGGGGGAGGCGCGGTTCGTCGATGCCCATAGCCTGACGGTCACGCTGAATGAGGGCGGCGAGCAAACCGTCCGCTTCGATCGCGCCTTCATCGGCACCGGCGCCCGACCGGCAGAGCCGCCGGTGCCGGGCCTGGCCGATACCCCATACCTAACCTCCACCAGCGCACTGGCCCTGGACACCCTTCCCGAACAGCTGATCGTGATCGGGGCCTCGGTGGTGGCCTTGGAACTGGCCCAGGCCTTCGCCCGGCTGGGCAGCCGGGTCACGGTGCTGGCCCGCAGCCGTCTGCTCTCCCAGGAAGACCCGGCGGTGGGTGAGGCCGTAGAGGCAGCCTTCTACTGCGAGGGCATCGAGGTGCTCAATCAGTCCCAGGCCAGCCGCGTGGACTATACCAATGGCGAGTTCGTGCTGGACACCAACGCCGGGACCCTTCGTGCGGACCAACTGCTGGTGGCCACCGGACGGACACCCAATACCGAGGCCCTGAACCTGGCGAGCATCGGCGTGGAAACCGTGCGCGGGGCGATTCTGGTGGATGAGCACCTGCAAACCACGGTACCGAGCCTCTATGCCGCCGGTGACTGCACCGATCAGCCGGAGTTCGTCTATGTCGCCGCCGCCGGGGGCAGTCGGGCCGCCGTCAACATGACCGGGGGCGATGCCACCCTAGACCTCAGCGCCATGCCGGAGGTGATCTTCACCGATCCCCAGGTGGCCACCGTCGGCCTCACGGAAGCCCAGGCACTCGAGCAGGGCTTTGACGTGGAGACCCGCGTGCTCGATCTGGAGAACGTGCCGCGTGCGCTGGTCAATTTCGACACCGGTGGTTTCATCAAGATGGTGGCCGAACGCGACTCGGGGCGGTTGCTGGGGGTGCAGGCGGTGGCGGGGGACGCCGGCGAGCTGATCCAGACGGCAGTGATGGCACTCCGCGCGCGCATGACGGTACAGGCCATCGGCGATGAGCTGTTCCCCTACCTGACCATGGTGGAAGGCCTCAAGCTCTGCGCCCAGACCTTCACCAAGGACGTGACGCAGTTGTCCTGCTGTGCGGGGTAATGATTTCAATATTGCATGAAATCATTGTTTCATCTAACGTTGAATCATGGACCAATATGATGATGACCTCGTGGCAGCCAAGCTAGCCGCTCTTGCTCACCCCGTCCGCCTGGCGGCCATTCGTCAGCTAGCGGCGGCAGGGCCTGCCGGCCTGGCGGCAGGCAAGCTCGCCGAGCGGCTGGGTACGGCGCCGAATGCACTGACCTTCCACTTGCAGAAACTCGCGGTCGCAGGCCTGGTTGCGTCGCGCCGTGAGGGCCAGTTCGTCTATTACCGCGCGGAGTTCGACGCCTTGCTGGCAATGACGGACCACCTGGTCGGCGCTTGCTGTCGTGAGTCAGACGCCAGCTGTGGCCCCCGCTGCCCCACCTCCGGCAGCCGGTAAGGTGCCGCCGGTTTCTCAAAGATCACTCATCAACGTCATCAAGAGGAGCGCAAGATGATCCAAACCACTCGCGCCAAACCTTCTTGGCTCAGGTCTATCGGCATCGGCATCGCGGTGTCGGCGCTGACCGCCATCGTGATGGTGACATTGCTGAAAGCCGGCGTATCGCCCTTCCCGCAGCCACCTTCCCTGGCCTTCGCCGAGACTCTGCTAGGGCGGTCTCTGCCGTTGCCAGTCGGCCTGCTCTTCCATACGGCCTACGTGACTTTCTGGTCGGGGGTGTTCGTGCGCTATTTCCCGCGCAAGACCCTACCGACCGCGCTGGGCCTGGCCGCCGTGCTATGGGGGGTGATCCTGGTGGTGTTCTTCCCCGTGGTGGGCTGGGGGTTCGCCGGCCTGGCGATCGGTCCCCAGCTGATCCCGGCGTCCGCCCTGCCGCACCTGCTGTTCGGCCTGCTACTGTGGGGACTGGACCGCTACGTTGCCAAGCCGTCTCACGCCTGAGCCCGGAGATCTGCCATGCCAACGATCGATACCGCGACCCTGCGGGATTGGCAGCGGCGGTACCGGAACGTCGCCCTGGTGGATACCCTGCCGGCCGCTGCCTTCGCCAAGGGGCACCTGCCGGGGGCCATCAACATCGTCTCCGACGATATCCTGGACGAGGCGCCCCGACGGCTTCCCGACAAGCAGGCGACCATCGTCGTGTACTGCGCCAGCGAGGACTGCTAGCGGGCCGGCCGTGCCGCCGAGCGCCTGACCCGCCTCGGCTACACGGCGGTCTTCCACTATGTGGGCGGTAAACGGGCCTGGCAGGCCGACGGGTTGTTACTGGAACACTGAGAGGGACGCTTGCCCGTGCGCGACTGGATGGAACGGCAGCAATCCTGGATCTATCTACTCTTTATCCTGGCGGGCCTGGCCATCGGGCTTCGCCAGCCAGACGCGACTGCCCGGCTCGAAGCCTTCCTCTGGCCGCTGCTTGGTGGGTTGCTCTATGCCACCTTCACCCAGGTGCCGCTGACGCGGATCGGCCAGGGCTTCAAGGATTGGCGCTTCCTGGCGGCGCTGCTGCTCGGTAATTTCGTGGTGATTCCCATGGTCCTAGGTGGGCTGATGGCCATGTTGCCTCTGAAGCCTGCCGTGCAGGCCGGCGTACTACTGGTGCTGCTGGTCCCCTGCACCGACTGGTTCATCAGCTTCACCCACCTAGGCAAGGGCGATGCGGGCCGAGCCATTGCCGCCACGCCGGTGCTGTTGCTCATGCAGTTGCTGGCTTTACCGGTCTATCTCTGGCTCTTTCTGGGCGCGGAGTGGTTCCAGGCAGCGATCAGCACCCACCTCCTCAGCGCCTTCGCGGGATTGATTCTCACCCCCTTGGCCCTGGCCTGGGTGACCGAGCGGCTGGCCGAGCGTCACCTCAATGCCAGACGGTGGGTTCATGGCCTGGGCCTACTGCCCGTACCCCTGCTGGCACTGGTGGTCTTTGTCATCGCGGCCTCCCAGGTGACGACCGTGGCCGGCCTCGGCGGGGTCTTGCTGCAAGTGCTGCCGATCTTCGTCGCCTACCTGGCCTTTGCCGCCATCCTGGGCAAGACCCTCGGCAGGCTCTTCCGGCTCTCCGCGCCATCAGCCAGGACTCTGACCTTCAGCTTCGGCACACGCAACTCCTTCGTGGTGCTACCCATCGCCCTGACGCTGCCCGATGCCTGGCAAGCCGCCGTGGTGGTCATCGTCTTCCAGTCGCTGGTCGAGCTGTTCGGCATGGTGGTGTACCTGAGATGGGTGCCAGGCAAGTTGATCCCGGAGCCCTCTCACACATAGCCCTTGCAGCTCCCCATCCAATTTCCAGGAGTAAAATGTGATCGAACGTGGTGTTCGGCTGCCTCAAGGCGCAACGACGAACCTTGCACCGTACTCCTAGCCAAGCCCCCCTCGGCAGCCCCCTGAACCGTACCGATCCTCTACGGAAGATAGGGGCGATGGACAGTGACTACTCAGGCACCGCTGGCAAGCCTTTCGAGGTCGGCAACCACGGCCTCCATAGGATCGCTGTCGAGGATCAGCAGGCGCGCCTCTCCCTGATCATTGAAGGCGAAAACAGCGCTGGAGTGCGACACATCATAGTTGCCTTCGCTGTCCTCTTCGCCATACCCGTAGGTCACCCGATAGCGGCGTGTCAGTTCATCGAGGGCCGCTTTATCCCCCGTGAGGCCGATGAACTGGGGGCCGAAGGCATCCGTGTACTCTCGCAACGTCTCGGCGTCATCGCGACGAGGGTCGACCGAGACGAAGAGCACCTGAATGTCGTCGCGCGCCGCCTCATCCATGCGTTGGGTGGCGGCGTCGAGGCGCGCGAGGGTGGTGGGACAGACATCGGGGCAGTGAGTGAAGCCGAAGAACAGCAGTGTGCTCTTGCCGAGGAACTGATCGGCGTTGACGTCTTTGCCGTTCTCGTCGACAAGCTCGAACGCCAGGGGAGGCAAGAGCCCCGAGATATCCTTGGTCTGCCAAGGCGGCTCGCTGCAGCCCGCAAGCCATAGGGTCACGAATAGTGCCATGATCCATCGGTGCATCCTGCTCCCCCTACTGTGCTGTCGGCGCCACGGCGCGGAAGGTGACACGCTGTCGCTGCTCGCCGGCGAAATGAAGGTTCACCTCGATGTCGTCACTAACAACGAGGGGGCGAGTCCGTTTCATGAGCATGAGATGATAGCCCCCCGGTGCGAACTCGATCTGCTCCCCCGCTGCCAGTTCTAATTGGGCGACGGGTTGCATACTGGTGATGCCATCCTGATTGACAGTGCGATGCATGGTGACATTGCCGAAAGCGGGGCTATCCGCTCCTGTCAGGGTGACGCCCTTCTCACTGGTATTCGTGAGGGTGAAATAGCCTGCCGCGGGCAGGTCCCCGGGCAGAAGCCGAAGACGCGCCTCGCTGACCTGCAGTTCGGCAGCAGCCACCGTGCCGGGCGTCGCGATCAGCAGCAGGAAGGCCCAGCACCAGCGTTTCGCCAGGCGCGGCAGACTAGCGTGTGGCGTGAGAGACATCAGCGGCATCCTCCTTGCGGGCGTCACGGAACAGAAAGCTGAGAATGATCAGAACCCCAATGGCACTCATCATCGAGGCGGGAATCCAGGTCAGCAGGCCGCCGAGGAGTTGGTCAGTCAGAGGATCCAGCGGCCAGGCGCGACCGCAAACCTCGTAGACATCGAAGATCACGTCGCGACTGAAGGTGATATAGGCGCCCAGGAGAATTTGCGGGGGGATCACCGCCAACAGGATGGCGACACGCTTGCCATAGCCGAGACCGCCTTGTTGCGGCGAGCGGCGATCCAGGATCAGCCACCAGAACAGCAACCCATCCAGCGCCATGCTCCAGTTCATCACCTGATAGAGATCAGCGCTGAGCATGGCGTCGAAGTGGATCTCGGGAATCAGCCAGAAATAGATCAGCCCGACGAACAGTAGGGGGGCGATCAGTGGATGCTGCAGAGTCCGATAAACAGGACGCAGCAGGCGCGCGGCCAGGCTCCACCCGGGGAAGGGTCTGATTCGAGTCGGCAAGCCGTCTGCCAGTACCGGCAAGGGGGCGGCCAGGGCGATCAGGAGGGGGCCGGCGTGATGCAGCACCAGGTGCTGGGCCCGATGGGTAAAGAACATGTACTGGGCGAGGTAGTCGTAATGAGTCTGGGTGACGCCATAGATGGTGGCGACACCCAGCAGGTAGGCCAGGATTCGGCCCGCGCCGGTGGCCTCGCCGCGCCGTCTGCGCTGCCGCAGGCCTCGCAGGTAGAGCACGATGGCCAGCAGGCAGCTCGCCGACCAGGTCAGTGAGAACTCCCACGGCAGCAGGTAGCCCAGAGCGACGTCGAGCTCGATAGCCCTTCCCTCCCCAGAATCGGCACGCCAATGGTGAGCTTAGGAGCCCGCCGCACCATGCGGCAAGGTGGGCCTATAAACGCAGGCAAAGCCAGAGCCCGCACCTCGGTGCCTGGTAGGCGAGGAAGGCCGAGCCCCAACGCACCGCCAGTGGCCATGCAGAGGGCGATAGACCTTGGATAAGCCACGACCGAGTCAGCTCACGAGACTGACAAGACTCGCCATGTCGTCGTCATGGCCTACGCAGCGCGATTTCTGCGTAGATACCCTTGTAGCCAGTGTCGTGCTTTCTATCCGGTTCCGGCGCCGGCTTGGGGTTCAGGGACACCATGCGACCGCTGGGGTCATCCAATAGGCCGCGAAGCTGTCCATCATCGAAGCTCAAGCCCTCGACACCGCGTTGGTTGAGGCGTGTGACGGTGTCTTCCAACGCGGACATGCTGTGCCCTTCTTCTTCCAGCGGCGGGAATGCCTGAACCAGCGGCTGCTCTTCCTCCCAGCCGATCTTGATGGGTTGGTTGACGATTTGGACCTGGGTGTTCGGTGGCACGCGGTCGAAAATCGACTCGATGTCCTCAGGGAACATGCGAATACAGCCACGGCTGGCACGCATGCCGATACCATCCGGCTGGTTGGTGCCATGAATCAAGTAACCGTCGAAACCCAGGATAATGGCATGATCCCCCAGTGGATTATCCGGACCCGGAGGCACCACGCTGGGCGCCTTCTCACCGCGTGCCCTGGCTTCACGCTGGACCGACTCGGGTGGGTACCAGGCAGGGTTCTCGATATTCATGGTGGTTTCGGTGACACCGAGGGGGGTACCGAAGCCTTCACGACCGATGCCGATGGGATAGGTCTCAACGCGTGGCGTTTCACCATCGTCAACCTCCGGATAGTAGTAGAGGCGCAGCTCGGCGATGTTGATGACGATCCCGGTGCGCTCAGCATCGGGCAGGATGAAGCGCCCGGGTATGGTCACCTCGGTACCCTCGCCGGGAATCCAGAGACTCACATCCGGATTGGCGCGCACGATCTCCCTGTACCCCAGGTTGTGTCGCCTGGCGATATCGAGCAGGGTATCTCCTCGATCATCCACCGTTATGCGGTAGGTGTCGCCGATCACATTGCCTTCCTCAGGCAGCGGATAGTGGCCGCGGGGCCACTCGTTCTCCTCTTCGGCCTGAGCAACGCTAATGAGTGCCAGCCAACCGACCAGCACCCCCACCACTGAGCGTGCTCGGAGCTGCCACCATGGACCTTTCCTCGCTGTACTAGAGTGACGTTCCGATAAAGCCATTATTCTCTCCCTTTTCGACTGGACTATTATCATCCAGACCGACGTGTGTTGAGTTTCCATCCAAGCAGCACCAGTAAGGCGGCCAACACCCAGGTCGGCCAGCTACCGGTACGTGTGAACGGTGTGTTCCCCACCATGGGCAGCGCCTCGCCGCGGAGGCTCGTCGCCAAGAACTGTGGTGCGCGGGCCGTGACACGGCCCTGAGTATCGACGATGGCGGTCACCCCGTTGCTGGTGGCGCGGATCAGATAGCGGCCGTTCTCCAGGGCGCGCAGGCGGGCCATCTGCAGATGCTGCAGGGGGCCGATGGAGCGTCCGAACCAGGTGTCGTTGGAGACCGTCAGCAGCAGCTCGGCGTCGCGCGCCTGCTCGGCCACCCGGTCGGCATAGATGATCTCGTAGCAGATGGCGTTACCGATGGTGGTTCCGGCGGCGCGCAGCGGTTCCTGATCGTCGGTGCCAGGCGTCATGGTGGGCATGGGCAGGTCGAAGAAGGCGATGGTGCCGGCGAGCAGGCTCTCCAACGGCAGGTACTCGCCGAAGGGCACCAGGCGCGCCTTACGGTACTTTCCCTCGGCGTTACCCAGGCCGATCACGCCGTTGTAGTAGTCGCCGCCGTCGCGCTGCAGGATGCCGGTGAGCAAGGCGGTGTCGGGGGCGAGGTTGGACTGCACCCGCTCCAGTATTGGCCGGGCCTCCTCCTCGAGCATCGGCAGGGCCGCCTCGGGCCAGACAACCAGGTCGAAGTCGTTGGACTGTGCAAGGGTCAACGCCGTATAGATACTGGCCGCCTCGCGCTGCCCCTCGGGAGTCCACTTGATCGCCTGATCCAGGTTGCCCTGCAGCAGGGCGACCCGCAGCGGCTCGCCGGCCGGGAAGGTCCACTGGGTCGGCAAGGCCATCGGGGCTAGCCAGAGAACAGCGATGGGCGCCGCGGCCCACCAGCGTCGTCTCAGCAGTTCCACGCCCAGGGTGCCGGTCAGGGCGGTGATCAGCGACAGCAGATAGACCCCGCCCACCGGGGCCCAGGCCGCCAGCGGCGAGTCTACCTGGGACGTGCCCAGCAGCAGCCAGGGAAACCCGGTAAACAGCCAGGTGCGCAGCCACTCGCTGAGTACCCAGATGCCGGCGAAGCTGAGGAAGGCCAGGCGTGGGCCCGTGACGCGGCGATAGAGCCAGAAGGGGACGGCGAAGAACAGCGCCAGGCTGGCCACGAACAGGCCGGTGAGGAAGAGCGCCAGGGGCGCCCCCGTATAGCCGTAGTCGTGGATCGCGACGAAGACCCAGGAGGCACCGGAGCCGAACAGGCCCACCCCATAGCACCAGCCGCGGAGGCCGGCCTGAGCGGGTGTCAGGACATGGATGCCGGAATAGACCAGTGCCACCGCCACCGGGCCCAGCCACCACAGCGCAAAGGGCGCGGCGCTGAGAGTGGTCAGTCCCCCGGCGGTCAGGGCCAGGAAACAGCCGAGGGCCGGAGAGATCCGGCCGGCAAGCGTCATGTACCGGACTGGCAGGTTCTCTGCATCCATGCCGTTACTCAGACGCTCTGGGGGAGGGACGCTCACGTAAGGCCGCAATCGCAAAGGCGATGACACCCAGGAACAGGGCGATATCCGCCAGGTTGAAGGCGGGCCAGTGCCACTCATGCCAGTAGACGTCCAGGTAGTCTACGACATACCCTCGTACCAGGCGGTCGATGCCATTGCCCAGCGCGCCACCCAGCATCAAGCTGTACCCCAGCGCCTCCAGACGGGGCCTGGGCCTGCACAGCAGGATCGTCAGGACAATAGTCACCATCCCTGTCAGGCCCAAGAAGAGATAGCGCTGCCAGCCGCCTGCATCGGCGAGGAAGCTGAAGGCCGCTCCCGTGTTCCACCAGTGGCCCCAATTGAAGAACGGGGCTAGCGGGATGGTCTGGCCATACGGCATCAGCGCCTGCACCAGCCCCTTGATGGCCTGGTCGGCCAGGCCGACCATAACGGCCAATGCCAACCAGTACCAGCGGCGCGGCACTGTCGGTATCCGCTCTGTCCTCATGACGTGGCTTCCTGGTAGCGCGGGCTTGCCGAGCCAGTCGTGGCATTATTGCCTGGCGAGAAGCGATAGCCCAGCAGCCGCATGGCGTTCAGGGTCACCAGCACGGTGGCGCCGGTATCCGCCATCACCGCGATCCACATGCCGGTGATGCCCAGCGCCGTGGTCACCAGGAAGATGGCCTTCAGGCCCAGCGCCAGGGCGACGTTGGTCTTGACGTTGCGCAGCGTGGCCCGGGACAGGGCGATCAGCTCGGCGATGCCGCCGACGCGGTTCTTGAGCAGCGCCGCATCCGCGGTTTCCAGTGCCACATCCGTGCCGCCGCCCATGGCGATGCCCACCTCTGCCGCGGCCAGCGCCGGCGCATCGTTGATACCGTCGCCCACCTTGCCGACTGGGCCTCGGCCGGCGGCCTGCCAGTCACGAACGCGCTGGGCCTTTTCCTCGGGCATCAGCTCGCCATGTGCCTCGATGCCCAGGCTGTCACCGATGGCCGCGACGGTACGCGCATTGTCACCGCTGAGCATCACCGCCTGCACGCCCAGGCGCGACAGCGCCGTCAGCCCCTCCCGGGCATCGTCGCGAGGTTCATCGCGCACGGCGATCAGGCCCAGCGGGCGCTCGCCTTCGACCAGCACGGCGAGAGTCTTGCCGGCGTGTTCCAGCTCGGCGATCCGAGCGGTCAGATCGTGATCGAGGGCGGCCTGCTCTGCCAGGTGGCGGGGGGTGATCAGGCTCAACTCACGCCCCTCGACCCGACCGGAGACCCCTCGGCCCGACAGGGCGCGGCTCTCACTCGCCAGTGGAAGGGAAAGGCCCAACTGCTCAGCGTGGGCGAGGATGGCCGTGGCGATGGGGTGGCTGGAGTCACGTTCCATCCCAGCCGCCAGCCTCAGGATCTCTTGCGTGCCCTGGCCAGTGGCCCAGTCCTCCACGTCGGTGACCTTGGGGGTGCCGGCGGTGAGGGTGCCGGTCTTGTCCAGCGCCACCGTCCGCAGCTTACCCAGCTGTTCGAGCACCGCGCCGCCCTTGATCAGCAGGCCCCGCCGGGCGCCCGCCGAGAGGCCGGCAGCGATCGCCGCGGGGGTTGAGATCACCAGAGCACAGGGACAGGCGATCAACAGCAGGGCCAGGGCGCGATAGATCGATTCCGACCAGGCCATGGTCGAGACCAGCGGCGGCACCACCGCCATCAGCAGGGCGAGCCCCACCACCGCCGGCATGTAGTAGCGAGCGAAGCGGTCGATGAAACGTGCCACCGGCGCCTTGGCGGCCTGGGCCTCCTCCACCAGGCGGATGACCCGTGCGATGGTGTTGTCCTCGGCGCCGCGGGTTACCTCCACCTCCAGGGCGGCATCGAGGTTGACCGTGCCGGCAAAGACGTCGTCCCCCGGCGCCCGCGTGCGGGGCACCGACTCCCCGTTGATCGGTGACTCATCCAGGTCGGATTCGCCGGTCAGAATACGTCCATCGCAGGGCACGCGGTCGCCCGGTCGCACCAGGACTCGCTGCCCAGGCGTGAGCGAGGCGGCCGAGACCTCACGGGTATCCCCATCCTCCATCAGCCTCGCCGTGGACGGCGTCAGGTCCGCCAGGGCCGAGATGCTGCGTCGCGCCCTCGACGCGGCCACCCCCTCCAGCAACTCGCCTACGGCGAACAGGAAGACCACCACCGCCGCTTCGGCGGCGGCATTGATGGCCAGGGCCCCCAAGGCGGCGATGCTCATCAGCATCTCGATGGTGAAGGGGTTGCGCATCTTCAGCGCACCCCAGGCGCCTTGTGCAATGGGCACCAACCCCACCAGGGTGGCCGCGACGAAGGGCCAGTTGCCTAGGCTAGGCCAGACCAGGCGGAGAACGAAGGCCAGAGCCAGCAGCCCCCCCGTGACGAGCACCAAGCGTCCCTTGGCGGTCTGCCACCAAGAGGCCGGAGCGGCATCCGCCTCATCTCCCTCATCATCGGTGGCAAGCTGGTAGCCGAGCTCGTTAAGGATCCGCTCGATCGCCTCATGAGAAGGCGTCGTATCCTGTTGAGGGTGAATCCTCACCGATCCGGTGACCGAACTGGCCGACACCTCCCCGATGCCCTCCAGGCGGCCCAGAGCGGCCTCTACCTTGCGCTCGCAGCCGCCGCAGTCCATGCCTTCCACCTGCAGTGTCAGCGTCGACGGGATGGTGCCTTGCGTTGGTTCGGTCATGGCGCTGCCTCTCCGAATGTCTTAATCTTGTCCGGAAGCATAATCCCTGTAGCAACTACAGGTTCAAGTCATGCAAGAGGAGCATCAGGATGCCGGAGATTAGCCATGCCATCGGTATCGGGGAGTTGGCTCGCCGTACCGGCTGCCAGCCTGAAACGGTGCGTTACTATGAGCGCATCGAGCTGCTTGAAAACACCTTACGGACTGAAGGGGGTCAGCGTCGCTACGACGAGCGCGCCGTCAGACGGCTGACCTTCATTCGCCATGCCCGGGACTTCGGCTTCTCGGTGGATGCGGTACGTGAGCTACTGGCGATGTCCGACCAGCCCGACATGTCCTGTCAGGAGGTCGATGCCGTTGCCAAGCATCACCTGGAGGAAGTGGAGTCACGTCTGCAGCGGCTCTCGGCACTGCGTGACGAGCTCAGGCGGATGGTGAGCCAGTGTGATGGGGGGAAAGTCGAAAGCTGCCGGATCATCGAGGTGCTGAGTGATCACCAGCTGTGTATCAGTGAGACAGCCCACAAAGGCGCTCACGACTTTGGGTAACCTCCTGCGCGTCCCAGCGTGCCCTAGTTGAGACATTCAGGAGCAGCATGATCACCATGCTCCATTGAGACTCCCAGGGTCGCCTTGTTCTGGTGACCGCTGCGATGGTCTCGGGAGTGATCTCATGGCCAATGACATACACCATCACGCCGGCGGTGAGGCTGCCTAAAAACCCAGCGTGACTGTCGAGATACCTTCCATAACCCCTTCCCGGGTGAAGCGATTGCCGCTGAGGCGGTAGGGTCTCATGACGATAGGCAGATCGTGCCCACCGAGGCGGGTTGCATCGCAACCCCGCCTGGTGGCTTATCGATTGTCCAATGCGGCCAGATCGGGAGCAGCGGACGTTCCAATGTTTTTTTGCAGACGTGTCCGAGCCTCGAAAAGTGCGCTGCGATACTCCTGGCGTGTGGGTGACTCACTCAGAAGGATGAGTTGCCCTTCCTCGAGAGGATCCACGGGGCGGTCATCCACTCTCACCTCGTAGTGCAGGTTGGGCCCCGTGGCGAGTCCGGAGGCCCCTACCTCACCCAGTTTTTCGCCGGCCTTGATGGAGTCCCCGACCGCCAGCCTGGCGACGAACCGGCTGAGGTGCGTATAGCGACTGATGGTGCCCGTCTCGTGCTCTATCTCGACGACACGACCATAACCTCCCCGGCGACCGATGAAGGAAATGCGCCCCCGTGCGGTGGCCATGACCGGGGTGCCGCGAGGCGCGGCAAGATCGATACCGTCATGACGTCGGACCTCTCCGGATACGGGATGGCGCCGGTTGCCGAAGGGAGATGTCAGGCGTGCGCCGAGAACCGGAATCTGCAAGGAGTCCAAGAGGCTACCATTTTTAAATAGCATCACGGTGGTTCTCTGGTCCGCCGGCCACAGCACCTCCAGCCGCTCCCCCTGGTCAACCAACCTCATATAGGTCAGACGGGGAGGCCCGACTCGAGTGCCATCCTCACGGCGATCTTCTTCCCACAGTAATTGCAGGCGCTCGCCCCCCGCGATATCACGGCGTGTGTCCATGAGTCCGCCCAGCAGCATGTCAAGCTCTGCTGCGAAACGCCTGGGTATCTCCTCAGCCTCCAAGGCGGCATAGAGTGACGTCTTGACATCTACTTCACGACCCAAGGTCAGGGTGTCGAGGCGAGGCTGGACAATGCGCGTCGACGGACGCTCACCCAGGGTGACGACGTACTGAATACCCGAGTCACGCTCGATGGCCACCGACACCGGCTGTCCCGTCGCCATAGAGGTGAAAGTGATACGATCTCCGGGCAGCAATCGTCTCGGGTCGAACCTGTTCGCCAGCGAGGTCGCCGCTTGGGTGCGCATCTCGGCATCCACGCCAAGCTGCTGCAGCAGTGCGTCCAGGGTATCCCCTGGTGCCACAGTGAGCTCTTGGGCGACGCGACCTTGTGCCCTGGCCGATACCGGCTTGGCCGGTGATAATCCGGCACGCTCTTGCCAACGGGCTTCAGCCAACACGGGGCTCAGGACCATCAGTCCCGCTAGCAACCAGCGTCGTGTCATGATGCATCCCCTTCGCCGGAGACCTCGGCTACCTCACGGTTAACGGCGTCGACCAGCTCCTGCATGCCGAAGGGGTCCAACAGCTCGCCATTGACGAAGAAGGTCGGCGTCTTGCTGATCTGGTTGGCCTCGACGTCAGCCTTGTCCTGGTCGAAGACCGCCTGTACCTCTGGTGAATTGAGCTGCTCTTCGGCTGTGGCTCTGTTCAGTCCGGCCTCGCTGGCGATCTCCATGATCGCTTCCTCATCGACACTGCCATGAGCCGCCCACTGGCTCTGCCGAGCCAGCAGCGCCTCCAGCACCGGTTGGAAGGCATCCTGGCGCCTGGCCACTTCGAGCACGCGAATGGCGGTTTCGGATACGTCTCCGTGGAAGGGGGTGTAGCGCACCACCAGCCGCACCTTCTCGGGGTAGGCTTCCAGGATGCGTTTGGTCAGCGGATAGAAGGCACGGCAGGCCTCACAGGCCGGGTCGAAGAACTCCACGACCGTCACCGGTGCCTCTTCCGATCCTAGGACCGGCGAGTGCGCGCGCACCAGCGAATTCTCGGCCTGTGCACCCTCTCGGCTCGCCGTCTCGGCGCCCATGCCCAACAACGAGGGCCTCGACACGATCACGATGATGGCCGTCAGCATCAACGCTCCGGCCAGGATAAACGTCGCCTTTTTGTACATTTTTCTCTCAATTTCAAAGAGTTAGGTTTAAAAAAGCTCAGGATACTGCTGAGTGGAGCTCAGCCGCTGTTGGGTGCCTAAGTCGGCGAATAGTGGCGTGTTATCCATGCCCATAAAGGTTGGCATCCTGATGTGCATAATCAATATGCTCGAATTCCAAGCTGGAGTGGCCAATGCCAAAGCGCGCTTTCAGCTGAGCTTTGATATCCGCCTTGATCGCCTCGAGCTGCTGCCAGCCGGCTTCCGTCGTCACCACGTGGCAGTCAAGCGCGGCGGTATTCTCCTGCATTTGCCATAGGTGAACATGATGCACATCCTCAACCCCTTCGACGCTGCGCAGGAGATCAATGACGGATTGACCATCGACATCGGGTGGCGAGCCCAGCATCAGTGTCCGGATAGGGGTACCTATCTCCGTAAAGGCAAGATAGAGAATATAGAGTGCAATACCGATCGTAATCGCGGGGTCTACCCAACGCATGTCATACAGCAGAATCAGTGAGCCCCCGATGATCACGGCGATGGACGCAAAGGCATCAGACAGGTTGTGCAGGAAGAGGGCGCGGATATTGACGCTATGTTTTTGCATCGACCAGGTGAGCAAGGCCGTTAGCGCATCGACAAGAAGAGCGACAATGCCAATGATAACGACTATCCAGCCCTGAATCTCTGGCGGGTCGATCATGCGCATGAAGCCTTCGTAAATTAGATAAATGCCAACGATAATGAGGGTGGTGTAGTTGATCAGCGCTGCGACAACCTCGATTCGGCCATAGCCAAACGTCATCTGTGAGTCGGGCGGTCGTCTCGCGATCTTGCGGGCAGCAAACGCAATGACAAGCGCAGCCATGTCGGAAAAATTGTGCAGCGCATCCGCGATCAGCGAGAGGCTTCCCGCCAGAATGCCCCCAACGATCTGGGCAAGGGTCAATATCCCGTTGGCCCAGATGGCGATACTCACCCGACGGTCACCAGAGGTGGGGGCAAGATGGGGATGATCGTGATGATGTCCCATGCGTCATCCTTGTGGTGTCACCTGATGACCCAGCAGTATAAAACCTATAGCAACTCAAGCTTCAAGCCCGAACTCTGTTGAAGGCCGAGCCGGGGTTAGGAGTACGGAACTTTGCATAGTGGGCACTGTACCAAGTTGGCTACCATGTTCCATGCCCCCGGAAGGAGCCCATTGTGATACCCAAGCCTTACTCGCACGCCTGGCTGATGAGCTTAGCTTTACTGCTGATGGTGGCAACGCCAGCCCTCGCCGAGCCACAGCTGCCGGACTTCACGGAACTGGTCGACGAGGCCGCGCCGGCCGTGGTCAACATCTCCACCTCCCGCAAGGTCGAGAGGTCCATGACGTCCTCACGGCAATTTGGGGGGCAGGAGGTGCCGGAGATCTTCCGTGACTTCTTCGACGACCGCTTCCCGATGCCACCTGGCGGTGCGCCCAATCGCAATGAAGAGCCGCGTCGGTCACTGGGGTCGGGCTTCATCTTCGATCAAGACGGCTACATCATGACCAACGCGCACGTGGTCAAGGAGGCCGACAAGATTCTGGTGCGCCTCAACGACCGTCGCGAACTCTCGGCCGAGCTGGTGGGGGCCGACGAGAAGACCGATGTGGCGGTCCTCAAGGTCGAGGCGGATAACCTACCCACCCTGCAACTGGGCAACTCCGACAACCTCCAGGTCGGCCAGTGGGTCGCCGCCATAGGCTCACCCTTCGGCTTCGACCACTCGGTGACGTCCGGGATCATCAGTGCCATCAACCGCACCCTGCCCCAAGACGTCTACGTTCCCTTCATCCAGACCGATGTGGCGATCAACCCGGGCAACTCGGGCGGACCACTGTTTAACCTCGACGGTGAGGTCGTGGGCATTAATTCCCAGATCCTGACCCGTAGTGGAGGCTACATGGGCCTCTCCTTCGCCATTCCCATTGATGTGGCACTGGATGTGGCCAACCAGCTCCGTGAAGAGGGGTACGTGAGCCGCGGCTGGCTGGGCGTCAGCATCCAGCCGGTATCCAAGGACCTGGCGGAGTCCTTCGGCATGGAGCAGGCCGAGGGTGCCTTGATTGCCCAGGTCGAGCCCGGCAGCCCTGGGACAGAAGGCGGCCTCAAGGCCGGTGATGTCATCCTTGAGGTGAACGGCCAGAAAGTGGACCACTCCACCACGCTGCCGCGCCTGATCGGTGAGACGGCCCCCGGCGAAGACGTTGATCTCTCCGTGTTGCGCGATGGTCAGCAGGAGACCATCACGGTGGAAGTTGGCGAGTGGCCGGATGCCGGCCCCGGTCAATCCGATGGCGACCCGGTTCGACTGGGCATCGCGGTTCAGCCGTTGAACGACATGGAGAAGCGTCGGCTTGGCATCGATCACGGGGTGCGCATCGTCAAGGTGGCCCCCGCCGGACATGCCGCTGCCGTCGGCATTCGCCCCGGCGATGTGCTGGTCAGACTGGGCCAGCAGCCGGTAGAGAGTCCGGAACAGCTGAAGGAGATGCTGACCCGCCTGCCAGATGATCAAGCGGTGCCTGTTCTGCTCAACCGCGAAGGCCGCACCTACTTCGTGGCCCTGCGAGTGGGCAATGGTGACTAACCGCGACTGAGTAGCGTTCAATACATCAGCACAGCGGCGCCCTGGCGAACAGGATCGCTGGGGCGTTTCTTCAGACTCTCGTACATTCTAGGCTCTGTCCGAAAAGTCGGCGAGCGAAGGTTAGACAAGGCAAAAATCGGTGAGA